>NZ_JBXAHL010000002.1:0-515191 GCF_058795055.1 Cupriavidus sp. GW823-FHT06D04
ATCCGCCAATACATTGAGCAACAACAGACGCCGCATTAGCCGCCGAAAGGACGCCGACGGCGTCCGCGCTATCCTTCCCCGGCCTAAAGGCAGCCTAAAGGCCGAGGCTTGCCGCGCACCTGGTCAACCCCGAGCGCTCGCGCCGCCGGCTGGCCGCGCACCTGCCGTCGCGTGTCGAAGCGGGGCAGCCCGCGGTGGCTGCTGGCTGAATCCCGAACGCCCGGGCGATGACCCGGGCCTACGGCCCGGCACCGCCGCTGGCTTGCGCCACCGCTTCGTGCACCAGCGCCGCGAATGCGCGCATGGCCGGCGACGGTGAGCGCCCGGCCAGCGACACGATCCCATACTGCGCCCTCAGCTCGGTTGGCGGGTGCATCGGCAGGGCCACGGCCATGCCTTGCGCGCAGGCGTCGGCCATCATCGCCACGGGCACCAGCGCCACGGCATCGACGGCCAGCAGCAGCGAGCGCAGCGCGTGCATGTCGTTGCAGGTGACGGTCATCAGCCCGGGCGCGTCCTCGGAGACCGGGCCGCTGCCACCGCGGGCTTCATGCAGTGCCTGCCGGAAGAAGCGCAGGACATGCGCCGGCAGCCGGGTCCCGGCCACCGGATAGGCGCGCAGCTCAGCCAGGGTGACTTCGCGCTGCCGCGCCAGCGGATGCCCGCTGCGCACGAAGAATGCCGTTTCCAGCGCCGGCAGCCGGTCAATCTGCAGGTGTCCCTGTTCCGCCAGGCTGCGGCTTTCGCCGACAAAGACATCGAGGCGTTCCGCTTCGAGCGAACGCCGCATGGCCGGCGTGTCGGCGGTCTCCAGGTCGATGCGCAGATGCGGGTAGCGCCGCACCAGCGCCTCGAGCACGGGATCGAGCAGGAACGATGCCGCAAACGGCCCGAAGCCCGCACGGATCGTGCCGATCTCTACTTCCTCCAGCAGTTGTAGGTCGCGCCGCAACTCGCGCTGTTCGCGCAGCATGCGGCGCGCGCGTTCGAGCGCCAGCATGCCGGCGGCGGTTGGCCGCACCTTGCCGTAGCTGCGGTCGATCAGCGGCCCCAGGTCCGCTTCCAGCGCCTGGATGCTGCGCGTCAGCGCCGGCTGCGACAGGTGCAGGGCGCTGGCGGCACGGGCAAAACTGCCTTGCTCGACCAGCGTGACGAAGTGATGCAGCTGCCTTAGCCCCACGTCAGCTCCAGTAAATTAACCAATTCTGCATCAAAAACTGAAAAATATTGCATTGGACGTAATTTCTCAAGCCCGCTAACGTTGTCCTCCAAAACCATAAAGACGACCTGGAGACGACATGAACCGACGCGCATGGCTCGCGCTGGCCGCTGGCGGGCTGATTGGCGGGTTTTCGCTCAGCCTGGCCCTGCCCGCCGCGGCACAGACCTATCCCGCCAAACCGATCCGCATCGTGGTGCCTTATGTGGCCGGCGGCGGCACCGACACCATCGCCCGTGCCATGGGCGAAAAGCGCAGCAAGCGCCTGGGCCAGCCCGTGGTGGTGGACAACAAGGCGGGCGCCTCGGGCATCATCGGCACCGACGCCGTGGCCAAGGCCGCGCCGGATGGCTACACGCTGTTGATGACCCTGACGCAGTCGGTGCTGACCAACCAGTTCCTGTACCAGAAACTGCCCTACGACCCGCGCAAGGACCTGACCATGATCAGCGTGCTGGCCGATGCGCAGCTGGTGCTGGTGGCCCATCCGTCGGTGCCGGCGCGCACCGTGCGTGAACTGGGCGAATACGCGCGCAGCCGGCCAGGCAAGCTCAGCTATGCCTCGTGGGGCGTGGGTTCGCTGTCGCACCTGAGCGGCGCCTACTACGGCAAGCTGGTGCACGGCCAGGCCACGCACGTGCCCTACAAGGGCGAGGCGCCGATGATGCAGGACCTGCTGGGCGGGCAGGTGCAGTTCGGTTTTGCCAGCATCCTGACCGCCAAGCCCTATATCCAGAGTGGCAAGCTCAAGGCGCTGGCGGTGACCGGCACGCAGCGCAGCAGCGCATTGCCTGACATGCCTACCTTCGCTGAGTCCGGCATGCAGGACAGCGCCTTCAAGACCGTCGGCTGGATCGGCCTGGTGGCGCCGGTGGGCGTGCCCGCGCCGATTCTCGCCAGGCTTGAAGGCGAAGTGCGCGCCATCCTGCAGGCGCCCGACATGCAGGAGCGACTGGTCGCGCTGGGGCTGCGCACGGTGGGCAGCTCGCCGGCCGAGGCGCAGGCGCTGTATGCGCGTGACTGGCCGGTGCTGAAGACGCTGGTGGCGGATTCGGGCGCGAAGCTCGACTGATTTACACGACTGGTTTCCGATGGCGGGCGGTGCGGCAATTGCCGTGTGCGCCCGCTTTTCTATTTGCACAATGCCGCGCGGTGCGCTTTTGGAAATCGAATGGAAACCATTGGTATTCGCATCCGCAATGGCGCGTGAAAACCCGGCGAAAATGCTGCAGCAAGGCCGAATTTGCTTGATGTCCGCTTTTGCCGGACTACCATGAAATGCGCGGCGGGATTATCACTGCGGGGTTTTCGTGATTACGAAAATGAGAGTGGGTCCATCGGTTTTGAGGGGTCGTTGGGGGCAGTCATGAAAAGCGATAAAAAGGTGATCCAGTTGCTCAATGGCCAGCTCCGCCATGAGTTGACCGCGATCAACCAGTATTTCCTGCATGCCCGCATGTACCGGCATTGGGGGCTCGGTGCGCTGGGCAAGCACGAGTACGAGGAATCGATCGAGGAAATGAAGCACGCGGACAAGCTGATCGAGCGCATCCTGTTGCTCGATGGCCTGCCCAACCTGCAGGACCTGGACAAGCTGCTGCTCGGCGAGAACACCGAGGAGATGCTCGGCTGCGACCTGAAGCTCGAACAGGTGTCGCAGGCCAGCTGCAAGGAAGCGATCAAGTTTTTCGAATCGGTCGGCGATTATGTCTCGCGCGAGATCGTGGTCGATATCCTGGCCGACACCGAGGAACATATCGACTGGCTCGAGGCGCAGCTGGAGCTGGTGAACAAGGTCGGGCTGCAGAACTACATCCAGTCCGCGATGGGCTAGGGTCCGGTACCGTCTCCTGCAAAGATTTCCATTTCCCGCTACACTGCGGCCCGCAGCACGTAGCGTCGCACAGACGCGGCGTCAGCGGCGGGGTGGCAGAGTGGTGATGCAACGGCCTGCAAAGCCGTACACGACGGTTCGATTCCGTATCCCCGCCTCCAGTTTTTTCTTTGCCCGGCACATGTTGCCGGGCAGTCTTGCGCGCGCCCGCGCAATTTCCCCGATTTTCATGCGCCTGTCACAGTGACCCGCCATGCGCGGCAGCCATGCCGTGGCGCGCGTAATGCCCGCGATGGCTCGGGCCATTTCGGCCTCGCTGTTCCGTTACTTCCCCAATAGAACAACGCCACCGAATCAGGTAATGTTGCCTGATAGGCCACATGGCCTGCGTGCAACCCGTGCCGCCGGATGGCGGCACAACCATGTCCGGGCTTCCATGGTGTCCCCGTCGCGAGGTGATGTGAAAAAGAGAGGCTCCAGATGATCAAAGACTTGCGGATCCGGGCGGCCGTGCCCTCGGACGCGCCAGCCGTGGGCAGCGTGCTGGAACGCTGCGGCCTGCCCGTGGACGATGTGGCCCGCTTGCTCGAGCACTTCCACGTTGCCATCCTTGGCGCGCAGATCATTGGTTGCGCTGCCGGTGAGCGTTTCGGCGAAACCGTGGTGATCCGCAGCGTTGCCGTATTGCCGGAACACCGCGACCAGGGCGTGGCCACGCATGTGGTGCGCGCCGCGCTGATGCGCGCGCGTGCCAATGGCGCGCGGCGCGCGGTGCTGCTGGCCTCAAGCTGCCCGAGCTATTTCGCGCGCTACGGTTTTACGCTGGTGCCGGCCGCGAAGCTGCCGGCCGAGGTCATGTCATCGAGCGAATTCCACCGCCATACCGATACACCGCCGCTATGCATGTGGTGCGAGCTGGACTGAACCCGCAAGCACCGATGGCACGCCTCAGTGCGCGCCGTCGCAGCGGCTGATCTCTACCGTTACGTGCACCAGTTCCTCATGCACGGATAGTGCCTCGCGCACGCGCTGCGGGGTCAGCACCGGATCGTGCGTGACCAGGCAGGCGATGCAGGCAAACTGCTGCCGGCCCACGCGCCACACATGCAGGTCGGTCACGCGGGTGCGCTTCTCGCCGTTGGCGTAGGCAGGGTCCAGGCCCGCCAGCACCTCGCGCACTTCTTCCACCACCGGGTGGTCCATCTCGCGGTCCAGCAGCACGGTGCCGCTCTGGCGCAGCAGGCCGACGGCCCACCTGCCGACCAGCGCGGCGCCCACCAGGCCCATCACCGGATCCAGCCACGCCCAGCCCAGCCACCAGCCGCCGGCCAGCGCGACAAGCGCCAGCACCGAGGTCGCGGCGTCGGCCAGCACATGCATGTAGGCGGCGCGCAGGTTGATGTCGTGGTGGTGGCCGTGGCCGTGATCATGGTCATGGCCGTGGTGATGGTGGCCATGGTCGTGCCCGTGGTCGTGCCCGTGCGCATGGCCGCCAAGGATCAGCGCGCAGCCCAGGTTGACCAGCAGGCCGAGCGCGGTCACGGCCATGGCCTCGCGGTAGTGGATGGCCTGCGGGCTGAACAGCCGCTCGACCGAGCCGGCCGCCATCAGCGCCGCGATGCCTAGCAGGAACACCGCGCTGGCAAAGCCGGCCAGCACTTCGATTTTCCACGTGCCGAAGGCAAAGCGCCGGTCGCCGGCGTAGCGGCGCGCGGCGGCATAAGCGACGGCCGACAGGCCGATGGCCAGGGCGTGCGAGCTCATGTGCCAGCCATCGGCCAGCAGCGCCATCGAGTTGAACCAAAGGCCGGCGGCGATCTCCACCACCATGGTGGCGGCGGTGATTGCCATCACCAGGCGCGTGCCGCGTTCGGCGGCGCGGTTGCCGGCGTCGAAGGCGTGGCTGTGGGTCCAGGCGGACAAGTCGTGGCTATGCATGGTCGGGTTCTGCTGAGCGCTTGAGAGGTGAAATCCTCACCCTGCGTGGGGTAATGCAGTCACAAGGGTAGCAGAGCCCCGGCGCTTCGGCGGCCGCGTCCCTGACGGTAGCAGGGACAGCTGGCGCGTATTTTGTGTGCTCCCCGCGATACAAATAGCCCTTGATTGTCCGCGGGAATTCCATGCGAGCCTTACATACATTCATGAATGGATGTATGATCCAGCGAAGAATTCACACTGCCTTAACGATGTTGTTGTCCATTCCGAGATGAGTTATCGATTTATCGCTATCTGCCTGACCGCCTGGCTGGGCCTCTGCGCCACCGCGGGCTGGTTTGTCGAGCGCCTCTGGAGCTGACCCCTGCGTCCTGCGCGGATGCTAGGCCGCGCGCGGCGCCTGTGCCAGCCGGTCGAAGAATTGCCACAGCTGTGGCGCATCGCCGGTGGCCACGTTGAAGCGGATCCACGGCGAATCGGTCTCGTCCGGCTCGAAATACGACCCTGGCGCCAGCCAGATGCCATGCTCCAGCGCCAGCGTGGCCAGCCGGTTGCCGTGCAGCGGCTCGCCACGGCGGCTGGCCTGCAGCCGCGCCTGTGCCGCCTCGTTCAGGCGCGCCCAGGCGAACATCCCGCCATCCGGGCGCAGCAGCACCTCCAGCCCGTGGGCTTCCATCTTTTCCGTGACGCGATCCTGCTGCGCGCGCAGGCGCTCGGCCAGCGCCGCCACGTGGCGGCCGTAGTGGCCGCTGGTCAGCACCGAGTAGACCAGCCGCTCGGTGACTTCCGATGAGGTCAGGCCGACCGCCATCTTGGTGCGCGCGAAGGCCTTGGCCAGGTCGGGGCTGGCGGCCAGATAGCCGACCCGCAGCGACGGCGTGATGGTCTTGGAAAAGCCATTGATATAGACCACCTGCGACAGCCCGTCCATGGCCGCCAGCATCGGCGAGCCGGCAGGCGCCAGCTCGCGGTAGATATCGTCCTCCACCACCAGCAGCCGGTGCTGCTCGGCCAGCTGCAGCACGCGGAAGGCGTTCATGCTGCTCAGGCTGGCGCCGGTCGGGTTCTGCAGCACGGTATTGATAAAGAGCGCGCGCGGGGCGTGGGCGCGGATGGCGTCGTCCAGCGCATCGGTATCGAGCCCCGCCGCCGAGCGCGACACGCCCACCACGCGCAGCCCCGCCAGCCGCAGGATCTGCAAGAGGTTGCAGTAGCAGGGCGATTCCACCAGCACCGTATCGCCGGCACGCAGCAGCGTGCGCACCACCAGATCCAGCGCCTGCGTGGCGCCCTGCGTCAGTACCACCTGCTGCGCCTGCAGCGGGATGCCGTACTGGCCCAGGCCTGCGGCGATATGCTCGCGCAGCGGCGCAAAGCCGTAGGGATGGCCGTAGCCCGACAGCTGCGCCGCCGGCACGCGCGCCGAGGCGCGCATGGCCTGGTGCAGCCCTTCCTCGTTGAGCCAGTCGCCGGGCAGCCAGCCAGCGCCAGCCTTGATCGGCACCGAGTGGTCGGCGAACACATCCGACAGCAGCCACGCCGCGTTCAGACCCGGCGCCTCCCAGTGCGGCGCGCGCGCGCGCCCGGCGGGGGCATGGCGGTGCGCCACGGTATAGCCCGAGCCCGGGCGCGCTGCCAGGTAGCCCAGCGCGGTCAGCCGGCCGTAGGCCTCGGCCACGGTGAAGGTGCTGACGTGGTGGTGCTGCGCAAAGCGGCGCACCGAGGGCAGGGCGGTGCCGGCGCGCAGCGCGCGCTGCTCAACCAGTGCGGCGATGCCAGCAACGATCTGCTCGGTCAGGGTGTCGCCGTCGCGGCGGCTGCGGGTCAGGTTCAGGGTCAGCATCAGGCACTCAGGCAGGCGTGAACCTGTACAGTTTAGCGGCTGGAGGCAGGCCAGGCTGCGGTGGCTTTCCGCAAAGCGAAATTTGCCGCAGTGCAGCGTGGGATGACACCCCGCGGTCCAGGGCGGGTCGTGGCACTGGGGCGGGCTGGTGGCACTCCGATGGCGCTTGCCTGTACGGTTTGGCATGTTCAAACTGCACGGTAAGGCAGTCTTGTCCGGACTGTATATTTTGTCGGCCAGACGCCGCCGGTAGAGTGACCCTCATTGCCGACGCGCTGCCCGCCAGCGTGCTACCCGCCAATCCGACCCGATTCCCCCTAGGAGGACGTATGGACGCCGCCAAGACCGTGATTCCCGATCTCGATGCCCTGTGGATGCCCTTCACCGCCAACCGCCAGTACAAGGCGGCGCCGCGCCTGCTGGCGTCGGCCAGCGGCATGTACTACACCACCCACGACGGCCGCCAGATCCTGGACGGTTGCGCCGGCCTGTGGTGCGTGGCCGCCGGCCACTGCCGCAAGGAAATCTCCGAGGCCGTAGCGCGCCAGGCCGCCACGCTGGACTATGCGCCGCCGTTCCAGATGGGCCATCCGCTGTCGTTCGAGGCCGCCACCAAGGTGGCCGCTATCATGCCGCAGGGCCTGGATCGCATCTTCTTCACCAACTCGGGTTCGGAGTCAGTCGACACCGCGCTGAAGATTGCACTGGCCTACCATCGTGCACGCGGCGAAGGCCAGCGCACGCGCTTTATCGGCCGCGAGCGTGGCTACCACGGCGTGGGCTTCGGCGGCATGGCGGTGGGCGGCATCGGCCCCAACCGCAAGGCGTTCTCGGCCAACCTGATGCCGGGCACTGACCACCTGCCGGCCACGCTGAATATCGCCGAGGCAGCCTTCTCCAAGGGCCAGCCGCAATGGGGCGCGCACCTGGCCGATGAGCTGGAGCGCATCCTGGCGCTGCACGACCCGTCCAACGTTGCCGCCGTGATCGTCGAGCCGCTGGCCGGCTCCGCCGGCGTGCTGGTGCCGCCGGTCGGCTACCTGGAAAAGCTGCGTGAAATCACCAGCAAGCACGGCATCCTGCTGATCTTCGACGAGGTCATCACCGCCTTCGGCCGCCTGGGCGCCGCCACCGCGGCCGAGCGCTTCAAGGTCACGCCGGACCTGATTACCATGGCCAAGGCGATCAACAACGCCGCGGTGCCGATGGGCGCCGTCGCCGTGCGCCGCGAAGTGCATGACACCGTGGTCAATTCGGCCGCGCCGGGCGCGATCGAGCTGCTGCATGGCTACACCTACTCCGGCCACCCGCTGGCCGCGGCTGCCGCCATCGCCACCCTCGACCTGTACCAGCGCGAGAACCTGTTCGGCCGCGCCGCCGAACTGGCGCCGGTGTTCGAAGCCGCGGTGCACGGCGTACGCAGCGCGCCGCACGTGAAGGACATCCGCAACTACGGCCTGGTCGCCGGCATCGAGCTGGAGCCGCGTCCCGGCCAGCCCGGCGCGCGCGCGTATGAGGCCTTCCTGAAGTGCCTGGAGCTCGGCGTGCTGGTGCGCTACACCGGCGACATCCTGGCGTTCTCGCCGCCGCTGATCATCTCTGAAGCCCAGATCGGCGAACTGTTCGATACGGTGAAGAAGGCGCTGCAGGACATCAAGTAAGCGGCGCGCGCCGCATCGCATTGCCGCCGGACCTGCGGGTCCGGCCTCCCTGACTGCACGCCGGGGCGCGCGCTGACTTGCGTGCCGCGGCAATCGAAGGAAATCCCAAGTGAGCATCGCAGAAAACCGGCAACTTGCCGAGATCCACCATTTCATCGGCGGCGCCGTGCGCCGCGCTGGCGGCCAGCGCCTTGCGGACGTATTCAACCCCGCGACCGGCGAGGTCGCAGCGCGCGTGGCGCTAGGCACCACGCAGGACGTGGCAGATGCCGTCGCCGCCGCCCAGGCCGCGTTCCCCGCCTGGGCCGACACGCCGCCGCTGCGCCGCGCACGCATCCTGTTCAAGTTCAAGGAACTGCTCGACCAGCACCAGGATGACCTGGCCGCGCTGATCACGCGCGAGCATGGCAAGGTGTTCTCGGATGCGAAGGGCGAAGTCACGCGCGGCATCGAGGTGGTGGAATTCGCCTGCGGCATCCCCAACCTGCTCAAGACCGATTTCACCGACAACATCGGCGGCGGCATCGACAACTGGAACCTGCGCCAGCCGCTGGGCGTGGTGGCCGGCATCACGCCGTTCAACTTCCCGGTGATGGTGCCGATGTGGATGTTCCCGGTGGCAATCGCCTGCGGCAATACCTTCGTGTTGAAGCCGTCGGAGCGCGATCCGTCGCCGAGCCTGCTGATTGCCGATCTGCTGCGCCAGGCGGGATTGCCCGATGGCGTGTTCAATGTCGTGCAGGGCGACAAGGAAGCCGTGGACGCGCTGCTCGCGCATCCAGACGTCCAGGCGCTGTCGTTCGTCGGCTCGACGCCGATCGCCGAGTACATCTATACGGAAGGGACCAAGCACGGCAAGCGCGTGCAGGCCTTGGGCGGCGCCAAGAACCACCTGGTGGTGATGCCGGATGCCGATCTCGACCAGGCGGTCGATGCGCTGATCGGTGCCGCGTATGGTTCTGCCGGCGAGCGCTGCATGGCGATCTCGGTAGCTGTAGCGGTGGGCGACGTCGCTGACAAGCTCGTGCCGCGTCTCGCCGAACGCGCCAGCTCGCTGAAGATCCGCAACGGCATGGAGTCCGACGCCGAAATGGGTCCGCTGGTAACCGCTGCGCACAAGGCCAAGGTGGAGGGCTATATCGCCAAGGGCGTGGAAGAGGGCGCGACGCTGGTGACCGATGGCCGCGGTCATACCGTACCCGGCCATGAGAACGGCTTCTATGTCGGCGGCACGCTGTTCGACAACGTCAAGCCGGATATGACGATCTACAAGGAAGAGATCTTCGGTCCGGTGTTGTCGGTGGTGCGCGTGCATGACTTTGCCGAAGCCGTGGCGCTGATCAATGCGCATGAATTCGGCAACGGCGTATCGTGCTACACCAGCGACGGCGGCATCGCGCGCGCGTTCGCGCGGCAGATCCAGATCGGCATGGTCGGCATCAACGTGCCGATTCCGGTGCCGATGGCCTGGCACTCGTTTGGCGGGTGGAAGCGCTCGCTGTTCGGTGACCACCATGCCTATGGCGAAGAGGGCGTGCGCTTCTATACGCGCTACAAGAGCGTGATGCAGCGTTGGCCGGATTCGATCGCCAAGGGCGCTGAGTTCACCATGCCGGTGGCTAAGTAGTTTGTTGTGCCTATTGGCGGGGACCGGTTGGCGGTCCCCGCTCCGTTCAGGGCGGCCCGCTTGTTCAAGGAGGCAGGGGATGAACGTCAGACGTATCGTCGCCAATATCTCGGCCGCGGAGCCTTCGCTTGCGCGCGCCTTCTACCAGGACGTCCTTGGTCTCGACCTGCTGATGGATCACGGGTGGATCCAGACTTATGGCCGCGACACTGCCATGTCCGTTCAGGTCAGCGTGGCGTCGGAGGGTGGCAGCGGTACACCCGTGCCGGACCTGTCCATAGAGGTTGACGACGTCAATGAAGCGCATCGCCGCATGGTGGCCGCGGGCTTTGCCATCGAATACGGCCCGGCCGACGAGCCGTGGGGCGCGCGCCGTTTCTATGTGCGTGATCCGTTCGGGCGACTGGTGAATATCCTCATGCACGCCTGAGCGCGGCTATTCCGCGCTGCAAGTGCTGGCCTGCCGGTAGGCGCTCGGCGTGCCGGCTTCTCCCTTGTTCCAGCAGGCGCGGAAGGCCTGCACGCTGGCGAAGCCGCTCTTCAACGCGATCGCTTCCACCGGCAGCGTCGATGCGGCCAGCAGCTTGCGCGCGCGTGCCATGCGCAGGGTCAGCTGGTATTGCTTCGGCGTGAGGCCGGTTTCCTCATGGAACAGGCGCGACAGGTGCCTGACGCTGACCGCGAAACGCTGCGCAAAGCGCGGGTCAGCGACGTTGGCTTCCAGGTCGCGCGCGATCGCATCCTGCACTGCATGCACCAGCGGATTGCCGTGCGAGCGTGCGCTGAACTGCGGTTCAAGCTGCGGATCGGCGCCGAAGCGCCGGAACGGCACGACGTTGTCGCGCGCCACCGCAATCGCGGCCTCGTCGCCGCAGGCGTTGGCCACCAGCCGCAGCGCCAGGTCGATGCCGGAGGCCACGCCGGCCGAGGTCCAGACATTGCCGTCGCGGACGAACACGCGGTTGTCGATCACCGAGGCATCCGGATGGCGCGCGCGCAGGCGCTTGATATGTGCATGGTGTGTCGTGCACAGGCGCCCGTCGAGCAGGCCCGCTGCGCCGAGCAGGAAGGCGCCGGTGCAGACTGCGGCCACCTGCACGCCGCCATTCCTGCCCTCACCAAAGCTATCCCTCAACCATGCCGCGCTATCGTGCCACGCAGGCGATGTCGTCAGTGTGTCCAGAAGTTTGCTGCCAACGGCAATGACCACGTCGCCGGCTTCGAGCCGGGTGGGCAGGCGTTCAACCCGGCCAAGCGCCGGACCCTGGAAGGACGTGACGCTGGAATGCGGGCCGACGCAGCGCACAGTGAGTGGCGCAAGGCCAAGTTCTGCCACGCTCGACAGGATCTGTAGCGGCCCGCCGAGGTCGAGCATGTGGACATTGGGCAGCACCAGGAAATAGGCGGTAGTCATCACCAGTGTGGAGATCGCGAGGCCGATGCCGGCATTCTCGCGCGAATTACAGGCTTTGTATCGGCGATGGCCGAAAATTTGCTTTTCTGGTCCATGGCGTTGTCCCGGCAGGCGGCCGGCCTTCCTTAGCATGGTCAACGAACCCCTGCCAAAGAGAGATCGCCATGCACCGCACCCGCCTGCCCGCCGTCACCGTGGCCCTGGTCGCCATCGGCTTTGCCGTGATGTTCGTGTCGACCGCGGTGAAGGGCCTCTACCAGGTGTACTTCGTCGACCTCGCCACGCACTTCGGGCAGGGCCGTGCGCAGTTTGCCTGGTCCGGCAGTGTCTTTATGCTGGCCACCGGGCTGATGTCGCCGGTGGTCGGCGCGCTCAGCGATCGCGTCGGCCCGCTGCGCACCGCGGCCGCCGGTGCGCTGGCGGCAGGCATTGCGCTGGGCAGCGCGGCGCTGTGGCCGGGATCGCTGACGTTTTTCGTGCTGATGTTCGGCCTTGCCGGCGCGTTCGGGCTGGCGGCCATGACCTTTGTGCCGATGGGCATCCTGGTGGACCGGCTGTTCGAGGAACGCAGGAAGGGGCTGGCCTATGCGGTGGTTACCAACGGCACCGCGATCGGCTTTGTCGTGCTGTCGCCGCTGTGGATCTGGCTGCAGCCGCAGGCGGGCTGGATCACGGCGTTCGGCGTGGCGGGTGCGGTGTTTGCGTTGCCGGTGGCAGGCGCCTTGTGGCTGGCTTCGCGCTGGGAGCCGGCGTCCGCACCGGCGCCACGCACGGCCGAGGCCGACGTGCCGGCATGGACGGTGGTGCGGCGTGACCCGGTGTTCTATGCGCTGGCAGCCGGCTTCTTCGGCTGCGGCGCCACCATGGCCTTTATCGACGTGCACCTGATCGCGTACTGGCAGGGGCAGGGCGTGCCGCGGCTGGCGATGGGCTATGCGATGAGCACGCTCGGTGCACTGGAGCTGGCCAGCGGCCTGGTCTCCGGCGCGCTGGCACTGAGCTGGGACAAGCACCGGCTGCTGGCCTCGTTCTACGCGCTGCGCTCGGCGTCGATGCTGTTGCTGCTGGTGCCGGGCCTGGGCGTGCTGCCGTTTGCGGTCGGCTTTGGCGCCAGCTACCTGGGCACGGTGATCCTGACCTCGATGTTCTGCTTCGAGCGCTATGGCAGCCGGATCAAGGGCAAGGTGTTTGGCCTGCTGTTCCTGGGGCACCAGCTGGGTGCCTTCCTGACGGTGCAGCTGGGGGCCTGGTCGTTCGATGCCACGCGCAGCTACCAGCACAGCATCACGGCGCTGGTGGCGGTGACGCTGTGCTCCGCCGCGTGTTCGTGGTTTGGCCTGCGCCGCGCGGGACCGTTGCCGGCCCTGGCCAAGGGCCCGGCGCACGCCGCGGTGCCCGAGGCTGCCAGCCGCTGAAGTGCTGATGCTGCCGCGGCTCCTGCTTGCCTGCGCGGCCCTTGCTCCGCTGGGTCTGGGGGCCTGGGCGATGCCGTGGGCGCCGCGCGCAAGGATTGCCGCGCTGGCGGCACTGGCCCTTGCCGGCGCCGCACTGCTGGCGCTCGATCCGCTTGCCGCCGCACTGGCGCGCGTGGACGGCATCCTGTCGGCGCCCGGCTGCGGCGGCTGACCTGGATTGCCTTCCTGGTGTGGCTGGCGGTGGGGCTGGTCTACTTCGGCTACGCGCGGCGCAATGCCGTGCTGCATAACCACGGCGGCTGAGCGCCTTCAGCTGCCGCGCCCGGCCGCGGCCTTCATGAAGGCCACCGCGCGCGGCTCGTTGGCGTAGGCGGCGTTGATCCGGATCCATGCCGAGGTCTCGCCGCCCGGGCGGAAGTAGTTGCCTGGGGCCAGCGTCACGCCGTATGCCTCGCCCAGCGTCACCAGTTCGCGCGAATCCTCGATGCCGGGCGGGCGTGCCCACAGGAAGTTGCCGCCGGACGGCTGGCAGAACACCTCCCAGCCGTTGCCGGTCAGCTGCCGCACGGCATTGGCGGAGGCCTCGCGCACGCGCAGGCGCAGCCGCTCCACATATTTGCGGTAGCCGCCGCGTTCCAGCAGCGCCGCCGTCACCGCCTCGGCGAAGTGCGAGCCGGCCACGCTGGTCAGCACCTTCACATCGACCAGGTCCTTGACCAGCGCCTTGTCGGCCACCAGGTAGCCGACCCGCAGCGAGGCCGACACCGTCTTGGAAAAGCCGCCGATGTAGATCACGTGCTCAAGCTGGTCCAGCGTGGCCAGTCGGTCGGTGAAGTGGGTCTGGAAGTCCGAGAAGATGTCGTCCTCGACAAAGCGGAAGCCATGCCGGCGCGCCAGCTCCAGCAGCCGGAATGCCACCGGCGGCGCCAGCGTCGACCCGGTCGGGTTCTGCAGCACGCTGTTGGTGAAGAACAGCTTGGGCTTGTGCTGGCGCAGCAGCGCCTCGGTGGCGTCTGGGTCGGGCCCGTTGGCCGTGTGCGGCACGCCCACCAGTTGCACCCCATGCAGCCGCAGCAGGCCGAACAGGTTGTAGTAGCCGGGATCTTCCACGAACACCGTATCGCCGGGCTTGAGCAGGTGGCGCACCACCAGGTCCAGCGCCTGGCTGGCACCGGTGGTGATCAGCACTTGCGGCAGTTCGGCGGCGATGCCCAACTGGCGCACGCGCAGCAACACCTGGCGGCGCAGTTCCGGATGCCCCATCGGCGTGGCGTAGTGGATCACGCTGTCGATCTCGTTGCGCGAGATCGCGCGGATCGCCTGCGTCAGCCCCTCAACGTCGCGCCAGGTTTCCGGCACAAAGCCGCCGGCCAGCTTGAGCGTGCCGCTGGGGTGGTTGAACTGCTCGAGGATGTGGTCGGAAAGATCCTCGGCCAGGCTCGGATCCGACCAGCCGCACGCTGAGCGCCCCGCCAGCGGACTGTCCGCCACATAGAAGCCAGAACCCTGGCGCGAATCCAGCAGCCCCTGCGATACCAGCCGGTCATAGGCTTCGATCACCGGGAAGCGGCTGATGCCGTTCGCGGCTGCCAGCTGACGGATCGACGGCAGCTTTGCGCCGGGCCGAGCCTCGCGGTTGCCGATCCACGACTTCACGCCGTTGACGATCTGATCGGTCAGTGGAATTCCGGTAGAAGCATCTAAGATTAGTTTCATAAGGCAGGGCAGCCGGGGGAAACCGGAGGACGCAACTGTCAGGGAAAACTACTGAACAGTTCATCGAAAACTGTTCACAACTGTACATGGGATTGTAGTGAGGGATGCGAATAATGGAAGCATGGCGGAGAAAGGCGCCGGCTCCTGTGGTCATTCGGCGTCCAGGAGTCGGCACCGGACCAGACCGCCGGGCTGATGAGGAGTGCGACATGCGCGAACTACGGACTTTCGAACTGGACGAGCCCGGACAGCCAGTGAGCTGGCGCGCCGGTTACGGGCAGACCGTCTGCGCGGCGGTGGGCAAGCTGTGGGTGACGGTGGAAGGCAATCCCACTGACATCTGGCTGGAGCCGGGCGCCGAACTGCCGTTGCCGGAGGGCTACCGGGTGTGGCTGTCGGGCGATGGCGCGGGCGCGCGCTTCGCGCTGGCCCAGGTGCCGGCGCCGTGGTCGCTGCGGCGGCTGGCGGCGTGGCTGCGGGCGATGCGGCACCGGGTGGAGGAGCACAGCACCGATGCGTTCGGGGAGTGCCCGAGGATCTGGGCCTGAGCGGCCACTCACGCTGTGCCGGAACGGCCACCTGCGGGTGGCCTTTTGTTTGCCCGGGGGCTTGCGCGGCGCCTGCCGCGGGCGCCTACTCTATAAGGACTGCCCCGCCCCACGCACGCCGGTATCGGGGTTCCGCCCCATTGCTTTACGTTAACGTCAACTTCATATAATCGATCGGCCCCGACCCGGGGCGCAGCCCGCGCATTTGCAGCCAAGCCGGCACAAAACGGCACGTCCGGCGCACGCCGCGGCAGCAGCCAACACCAGAAACGGTGGAGACAATGACCGACCTTTCCGATGTGCATGATGTGCGCCGCGGTGCGCCCCAGCCCAAGCCCACTGTGCAAGGCCGCGGTCCGGTCAACAAGGTGCGCTTTGTCACGGCGGCGTCGCTGTTCGATGGCCATGACGCCTCGATCAACATCATGCGCCGCATCCTGCAGTCGCATGGCTGCGAGGTGGTCCACCTCGGCCACAACCGCTCGGTCGAGGAAGTGGTGACGGCGGCGCTGCAGGAAGACGCGCAGGGCATCGCGATTTCCAGCTACCAGGGGGGACATGTCGAGTTCTTCAAGTACATGGTCGACCTGCTGCGCGAGAAGGGCGGCGAGCACATTCAGGTCTTTGGCGGCGGCGGCGGCGTGATCGTGCCGGACGAGATCCGCGAGCTGCAGGCCTACGGCGTGGCGCGCATCTTCAGCCCCGAGGACGGCCAGCGCATGGGCCTGGCCGGCATGATTGCCGACATGGTGCAGCGCTGCGACATCGACCTGTCGCGCTATGCGCCGGCCACGTTGGAACCCGTTGCCCGTGGCGATCGCCGCGCGCTGGCCCAGCTGATCACCGCGCTGGAGAACGGCAAGGCCGATCCCGCGCTGGTGGGCGCGATGCATGCGCAGGCAAAGCAGGCATCGATTCCGGTGCTCGGCATCACCGGCACCGGCGGCGCCGGCAAGTCGTCACTGACCGACGAACTGATCCGCCGCTTCCGGCTGGACCAGCAGGATGCGCTCTCCATCGCCGTGATCTCGATCGACCCGTCGCGGCGCAAGTCTGGCGGCGCGCTGCTGGGCGACCGCATCCGCATGAACGCGATCAACCACCCGAACATCTTCATGCGCTCGATGGCGACGCGCGAGGCGGGCTCGGAGATCTCGCAGGCGCTGCCGGACGTGATCGCCGCGTGCAAGGTGGCCGGTTTCGACCTGGTGATCGTCGAGACCTCGGGCATCGGTCAGGGCGATGCAGCCATTGTGCCGCACGTCGACCTGTCGCTCTATGTGATGACGCCCGAGTTCGGCGCAGCCAGTCAGCTCGAGAAGATCGACATGCTGGACTTTGCCGACTTCGTCGCCATCAACAAGTTCGACCGCAAGGGCGCGCAGGACGCGTGGCGCGATGTGGCCAAGCAGGTGCAGCGCAACCGCGAGCAATGGCACGGCAAGGCCGAGGACATGCCGGTGTACGGCACGCAGGCGTCGCGCTTCAATGACGATGGCGTGACCATGCTGTACCAGGGACTGCGCGCGGCGCTGGCCGAACGCGGCCTGAAGCTGCAGCCGGGCGTGCTGCCGGCGCAGGCGGGGCGCATCTCCACCGGCCAGAATGTGATCGTGCCGCCGGCGCGCAGCCGCTACCTGGCGGAACTGGCAGACACGGTGCGCGGCTACCACCGCCGCGTGATGACGCAAAGCCGCCTGGCGCGTGAGCGCCAGCAGCTGCGTGAATCGAGCCGCATGCTGCAGGCCGCGCAAGGCGATGGCGCGGCGCTGGACGCGCTGGCCGCCGAACGCGACAGCGCGCTGGGCCAGGTCGAACGCAAGCTGCTGGCGATGTGGCCCCAGATGCGCGAAGCCTACAGCGGCGACGAATACGTGGTCAGGATCCGCGACAAGGAGATCCGCACGGGGCTGGTCACCACCACGTTGTCCGGCACCAAGGTGCGCAAGGTGGTGCTGCCGCGCTTCGAGGATGACGGCGAGGTGCTGAAGTGGCTGATGCGCGAGAACGTGCCCGGCAGCTTCCCCTACACCGCCGGCGTGTTCGCCTTCAAGCGCGAGAACGAGGACCCCACGCGCATGTTCGCCGGCGAGGGCGATGCCTTCCGCACCAACCGCCGCTTCAAGCTGGTGTCCGAAGGCATGGATGCCAAGCGCCTGTCGACGGCGTTCGACTCGGTCACGCTGTATGGCGAAGACCCGCACGTGCGCCCCGACATCTACGGCAAGGTCGGCAACTCCGGCGTGTCGATCGCCACGCTCGACGACCTGAAGGTGCTGTACGACGGCTTCGACCTGACCAGCCCGAGCACCTCGGTGTCGATGACCATCAACGGCCCGGCCCCGACCATCCTGGCGATGTTCATGAACACCGCCATCGACCAGCAGCTCGACAAGTTCCGCGCCGACAACCAGCGCGAGCCCACCGCAGACGAGGAAGCCAAGATCCGCGCCTGGGTGCTGCAGAACGTGCGCGGCACGGTGCAGGCGGACATCCTCAAGGAAGACCAGGGCCAGAACACCTGCATCTTCTCCACCGAGTTCTCGCTCAAGGTGATGGGCGATATCCAGGAGTACTTTGTCCACCACCAGGTGCGCAACTTCTACTCGGTGTCGATCTCCGGCTACCACATCGCCGAGGCCGGCGCGAACCCGATCTCGCAGCTGGCGTTCACGCTGTCCAACGGCTTCACCTATGTGGAGGCGTACCTGGCGCGCGGCATGCATATCGATGATTTCGCGCCCAACCTGTCGTTCTTCTTCTCCAACGGCATGGACCCCGAGTACAGCGTGCTGGGCCGCGTGGCGCGCCGCATCTGGGCCGTGACCATGCGCGACAAGTACGGCGCCAACGAGCGCAGCCAGAAGCTCAAGTACCACATTCAGACCTCGGGCCGCTCGCTGCATGCGCAGGAGATCGACTTCAACGATATCCGCACCACGCTGCAGGCGCTGATCGCGATCTACGACAACTGCAATTCGCTGCACACCAACGCCTACGACGAGGCCATCACCACGCCCACCGGCGAGTCGGTGCGCCGCGCGCTGGCGATCCAGCTGATCATCAACCGCGAGTGGGGCGTGGCCAAATGCGAGAACCCCAACCAGGGCAGCTTCCTGATCGAAGAGCTGACCGACCTGGTGGAAGAGGCGGTGCTGCAGGAGTTCGAGCGCATCGCCGAGCGCGGCGGCGTGCTGGGCGCGATGGAGACCGGCTACCAGCGCGGCAAGATCCAGGAAGAGTCGCTCTACTACGAGCAGCTCAAGCACGACGGCACGCTGCCCATCATCGGCGTGAACACGTTCCGCAACCCGGACGGCGACCCGACCCCGCAGAAGCTGGAACTGGCGCGCTCCAGCGAGGCCGAGAAGCAGAGCCAGCTCGACCGCCTGCAGGCGTTCCAGCAGGCCCATGCGGCCGAGGCCCCGGCCATGCTGGCGCAGTTGCGCCAGGCGGTGATCGACAACCAGAACGTATTCGCGGTGCTGATGGACGCAGTGCGGGTTTGCTCGCTGGGGCAGATCACGCACGCGCTGTTCGAGGTGGGCGGGCAATACCGGCGCAATATGTAGAGCCGGCGGCACCGCGTAGCAAGCAGTGCCCGATTACCGCGCAGGGCGGCCGCAGTGAAGGGCCGCCCTGCGTTACACTCGAAGGCTGTGCCGGCGCCCGCGCCACGGCAAACGTATTCGAGACAAAGCAAGCCAAAGATCATGGACACCCAGTACAACCCGACCAATATCTTCGCGAAGATCCTGCGCGGCGAGCTGCCGTGCATCAAGGTCTACGAGGACGACGACACCATCGCCTTCATGGACATCATGCCGCAGGCCGACGGCCATACGCTGGTGGTGCCCAAGGAAGCCGCGGTCAACCTGTTCGACCTGTCCGAGCAGGGCGCGCAGGCCGCCATCGTTGCCACGCAGCGGGTGGCGCGCGCGGTGCGCGCGGCGTTTGCGCCCGACGGCATCTCCATCGGCCAGTTCAACGGCGCGGCCGCGGGCCAGACCGTGCCGCACGTGCATTTCCATATCGTGCCGCGCTATGCCGACAGTGCCCTGCGCGGCCACGCGCGCGAGATGCAGGACCCGGAACAGCTCAAGGGTCATGCCGAGCGCATCATTGCCGCGCTGCGCGAGCAGGGCGCCTGAACCCGCGCCTGAACCGATTTATCAGCAATCCAACCAAGCAGAGGAAGACAAGATGAGCATCAGGACAGTGGGCATCGTCGGTGCCGGCACCATGGGCAATGGCATCGCCCAGGCCTGCGCAGTGGTAGGTCTCAACGTGGTGATGGTCGACATCAGCGATGCCGCCGTGCAGAAGGGTGTTGCCACCGTGGCGGGCAGCCTGGACCGGCTGATCAAGAAGGAAAAGCTGACCGAGGCCGACAAGGCCAGCGCGCTGGCGCGCATCAAGGGCAGCACCTCGTACGACGATCTCAAGGCCACTGATATCGTGATCGAGGCCGCGACCGAGAACTACGACCTGAAGGTCAAGATTCTCAAGCAGATCGACAGCATCGTCGGCGAGAACGTGATCATCGCGTCCAACACCTCGTCGATCTCGATCACCAAGCTGGCCGCCGTGACCTCGCGCGCCGACCGCTTTATCGGCATGCACTTCTTCAACCCGGTGCCGGTGATGGCGCTGGTGGAACTGATCCGCGGCCTGCAGACCAGCGACACCACCCATGCCGCCGTCGAGGCCCTGTCGAAGCAGCTCGGCAAGTACCCGATCACGGTCAGGAACAGCCCGGGCTTCGTCGTCAACCGCATCCTGTGCCCGATGATCAACGAGGCCTTCTGCGTGCTGGGCGAAGGCCTGGCCTCGCCGGAAGAGATCGATGAAGGCATGAAGCTGGGCTGCAACCACCCGATCGGCCCGCTGGCGCTGGCTGACATGATCGGCCTGGACACCATGTTGGCCGTGATGGAAGTGCTGTACACGGAGTTTGCCGATCCGAAGTACCGCCCGGCGATGCTGATGCGTGAGATGGTGGCTGCCGGCTACCTGGGCCGCAAGACCGGCCGCGGCGTGTACGTCTATAGCAAGTAAGCTTCCCGGCACTTGCTGCGTGGCACGGCGGCCGCCTGCGGGCGGCCGCCGCTTTTTCCGGTGCCGGTTCCGGTCGCCGCCAAATCCCGCTTACACGGCGTTATATGCCGAAACACTCCGCCGCATCCGGTAACAGGAATGCGCGGTAGAGTGCACCGTTCCGTTTACGACAAGACAAGTTCCATGGCTCACCCGATTCTCTTTGCTGCGCTGCTCGCGGGCGCAATGTCCCTGCTGGCGGCCCGTTCGGCGATGGCTCATGTGGATGTGGGCGTGCAGGTCGGCGCGCCGGTCTATGTGGCCCCGGCCCCTGTGTATGTGGCGCCTCCGCCGCCCGTGGTCTATGCGCCGCGCTACCACGGCTGGCATGGCGACCGCTATTGGGACGGACGCCGCTGGTATGGCCGCGGTGAGTGGCGCGGGCGGCATCACCACTCTCATCACTATCGGGACTACGATCGCCATTACGGGCGCGGCCACGGCCATGGGCACGGGCACCGCGGCCACGGCCACTGACCCTCTCGCCGGCTGACGCGCCGCCACGACGCGGCGCGTCGCGGCGTTCAGCGCAGCAGCACCAGACGCGGCACCGCGTCCGCGCCGCTCCAGACCACCGCGTTCTGTTCGTATTTCTCGCCGAGTGCCCGGGCATCCTCCAGCGACAGCCCCGGCACCAGGAAGCTCGGCTCTGCCGGCCAGCCGTTGGCAGGATGCTCGCCGGCGGCTTCGATTGCGCGCAACCCCATCTTTGCCACGTCCCGCGCCAGCGCCTGCTGGCGCCGTGCGTTGGCGTCGTCGTCGCAGCGCAGGCTGAACGGGTTGGCGGCGGTAATGAAGGCGCTCGATGCCACGCCCAGCGCGCGGTGCAGCGCCGCCAGCGGGGCGCTGGGTTGGTCTACCAGCAATATCATCGGCAGGTCGCCCAGCACGCGGTAATGCGTCTCGCGATAGGCCTGCAGCGTGGCGGCATCGATGGCGCTGGCCATGTTATTCGCCGTACTGGCGCAACCCCTCCAGGTCCAGCACCTCGATCACGCCGTAGTCCACCCGCACCAGGCCCTGCTGTTCCAGCACCTTGAGCGCCTGGTTGGCGCGCTGGCGCGAAATGCCTGCAAGCAGGCCGATCTCTTCCTGCGAGATCTCCAGCGTCGTGCCGATCCCCGGATACAGGTGCTCATTGAACAGCGACGACACCGCGCGCGCCACGCGCGAATCGATGTCGAGCAGCCGTTCATATTCCACCGCCGCGATGAACTGTCCCAGGCGTTCGTTGAACTGCGTCAGCAGGAAGCGCGTGAACGGCAGGCTGGTATCCAGCAACCACAGAAAAGTGTCGCGCGGCAGGAAGGCGATGGTCGAGCGGCGCAGCGCCATCACGTCGTACTTGCGGATTTCCGACTTGAGCACCGCGCCTTCGCCGAACCAGCCGCCGGTGGGCACGCCGGTGAAGGTGACCGACTTGCCCGAGGGCGACACCGTGGTGATCTTGACGATGCCTTCGAGCACGCCCATCCAGTGCTCAGCCATGTCACCCTTGTGACAGACGTAGTCGCCCTGGGTGTACTCGTGCACGAACATGGCGCGGCGCACGCGTTCGCGCTGCTCGGGGCTCAGGTCTGCTGCCCATACGCAGCGGTCGACAAAATCGTTCAGCATGGCCTGCAGAAGCTCCCGTAGGGATTAACCCGGAATTGTCACCGGCGTGACAACCGGGGTTGTTGGCATGGGCTATCGTACGATCACAACGGAACCGCGGGTGCCACCAGCGGCACGCCGGGGCAAGGCGCAAGCCTTCCCGGCGGCCTGATGCAAGGCACACCGGGCTTGATGCCGGGCGGCAATTGCTGCCGGGCAAAGCAAGCCAAGTATAACGACCGGACCGGCGCTTGACACCGGGCGTGGATCCCCACGCCGGAGGGACAGGAGACAGCGATGCAGGAATCGTCGGCGACGACCTTCCCGCGATGGCTGCTGGCGCACGCCCAGCAGCGGCCGGATCATCCGGCTCACCGCGAGAAGGATCTCGGCATCTGGCAGACATACAGCTGGGCCCAGGCGGCCCAGCAGGTGAGGGCGCTGGCTTGCGGGCTGGCCGCGCTCGGCTTCAGGCGCGGCATGAACCTGGCGGTGGTGGGCGACAACCGCCCGCGGCTGTACTGGGCCATGACCGCGGCGCAGGCGCTGGGCGGCGTGCCGGTGCCGCTGTACCAGGACGCCATCGCCAACGAGATGGTCTACGTGCTCAACGATGCGGAAATCGAGTTCGCCATCGTCGAGGACCAGGAGCAGGTCGACAAGCTGCTGGAAGTGGAGGCGCAGCTGGCCGAGTCCGGCCGCGCCGTGCGCCACGTCATCTTTGAAGACCCGCGCGGCCTGATGGACTACGACCACCCGTCGCTGATGTCTTATGAACGGCTGCAGGAACTGGGCCGCGAGTTCGACCAGGCGCACCCGGGCTTCTATGACGAGGCCATCGCCGCCGGCCAGCCCGAAGACACCGCGATCATCCTCTATACGTCGGGCACTACCGGCAAGCCCAAGGGCGTATGCCATTCGCACTACGGCTTGATCGGCGCGGCGCGCAACGGCTGCGCCTTCGACAAGCTGAGCGCTGACGACGACGTGCTGTCCTACCTGCCGATGGCATGGGTGGGCGACAACCTGTTCTCCTACGCGCAGGCGATGGTGGCGGGCTTCACGGTGAACTGCCCGGAATCGCGCGAAACGGTGATGACCGACCTGCGCGAGATCGGCCCCACCTACTACTTTGCGCCGCCGCGCATCTATGAAGGGCTGCTGACGCAGGTGATGATCCGCATGGAGGATGCCGGCTGGATCAAGCGCAAGCTGTTCCACTGGGCCATGGATGTGGCGAAGCGCTGCGGCACCGATATCCTTGACGGCCAGCCGGTATCGCTCGCGGACCGCGCGCGCTACGCCCTGGGCGAAGTGCTGGTCTACGGCCCGCTGCGCAATGTGCTGGGCATGAGCCGCATCCGCGTGGGCTATACCGCGGGCGAGGCGATCGGACCGGACCTGTTCCGCTTCTACCGCTCGATCGGCGTGAACCTGAAGCAGTTCTACGGCCAGACCGAGACCTGCGCCTATGTGTGCCTGCAGCCGGACGGCAAGGTCAAGTTCGATTCCGTAGGGCCGGCCGCGCCCGGCATGGAAATCCGCATCGCCGACAACGGCGAGGTGCTGGTGCGCGGCGTGGGCCTGCTCAAGTCCTACTACAAGCGCGACGACGCCACGCGCGAGGCCATCAACGACGAGGGCTACTTCATGACCGGGGACGCCGGTGTGATCGACGCCGACGGCCACCTGAAGATCATCGACCGCGCCAAGGACGTGGGCAAGCTGGCCGATGGCTCGATGTTCGCGCCCAAGTACATCGAGAACAAGCTCAAGTTCTTCCCGTACATCAAGGAAGCGGTGGCCTTCGGCAGCGACCGCGACCAGGTCTGCGCCTTTATCAACATCGACTTCGAGGCCGTGGGCAACTGGGCCGAGCGCCGCCACCTGCCGTATGCCGGCTATGTCGACCTGGCCGCGCAGCCCGACGTGCTGGAAATGATCGGCGAGTGCGTGAACCAGGTGAATGCCGATCTGGCCAACGACCCGATGCTGGCCGGATCGCAGGTGGCACGCTTCCTGGTCCTCCACAAGGAACTGGATCCGGACGACGACGAGCTCACGCGCACGCGCAAGGTGCGCCGCGGCTTTATCGCCGACAAATACGGCGTGCTGGTGGAGGCGCTCTATGCGGGCAAGTCCGAGCAGTTCATCGAGACGCGCGTCAAGTTTGAAGACGGGCGCGAGGGCAGCGTGTCGGCCACGCTGAAGCTGGTCAATGCGAAGCGCCTGCCTGTGGCGGCGCGCGCGGCATGAGCGAGGGCAGCAAGATGACGCAAGTAGCCTGGCAAGGCGCGGGGCAGCGCGAATGGGCGGGGACGGCACGCACGGATGCCAGCGGCACGGGCAGCGGCGGCGCGATCGCCCCGGCAGGCCCGATGTCTCCCGCGGGTCTGGCGGATGACAGCGGCGCGCATCCCGGCACGCAGCGCGCACAGCGCACCGGCGAGCAGGCGCGCACCGGCGGCGAGGTGATCCTGGACCTGCAGCATATCTCGCTGTCGTTCGGCGGGGTCAAGGCGCTGACCGATATCTCGTTCGATGTGTGCGAGCACGAGGTGCGCGCCATCATCGGCCCCAACGGCGCCGGCAAGAGCTCGATGCTCAACGTGATCAACGGCGTCTACCACCCGCAGCAGGGACGCATCGTGTTCCGCGGCGAGGAGCGCAAGCAGATGCACCCGACCGCCGCGGCGCGCCAGGGCATTGCGCGCACCTTCCAGAACATCGCGCTGTTCAAGGGCATGACGGTGCTGGACAACATCATGACCGGGCGCAACACGCAGTTCCGCACCGGGCTCTTCGCCCACGCGCTGTGGTGGGGCCCGGCGCGCAACGAAGAGATGCGCCATCGCCAGAAGGTCGAGGAAGTGATCGACTTCCTCGAGATCCAGTCGATCCGCAAGACCCCGGTGGGGCGCTTGCCGTATGGCCTGCAGAAGCGCGTGGAGCTGGCGCGCGCGCTCGCGGCCGAGCCCTCGATGCTGCTGCTGGACGAGCCCATGGCCGGCATGAACGTGGAAGAGAAGCAGGACATGTGCCGCTTCATCCTGGATGTGAACCGGCAGTTCGGCACCACCATCGTGCTGATCGAGCACGACATGGGCGTGGTGATGGATATCTCCGACCGCGTGGTGGTGCTCGACTACGGCAAGAAGATCGGCGACGGCACGCCGGACGAGGTCAAGGGCAACCCTGACGTGATCAAGGCGTACCTGGGCACTTCGCACTGAGGCTCTGAACCATGACGTTCTTCTTTGAAATCCTGATCGGCGGCTTGCTCTCGGGCCTGATGTACTCGCTGGTGGCGCTGGGCTTCGTGCTGATCTACAAGGCCTCAGGCGTGTTCAACTTCGCGCAGGGCGCGATGGTGTACTTCGCCGCGCTGGCGGTGGTGGGGCTGATGGACAAGGGCCTGCCGATGTGGGCCGCGGTGATCGGCGCCTTCGTGGTGATGATCCTGGTCGGCATGAGCACCGAGCGCTTCGTGCTGCGCAAGCTGGTCAACCAGCCGCCGATCACGCTGTTCATGGCGACCATCGGGCTATCATTCTTCCTCGAAGGCCTGGGGCCGCTGCTGTTCGGCAATGAAGTGCGCCCGATCAACCTGGGCATCGTCGACGAGCCGATCGAATCGATCCTGACCAACTTCAATATCGTGCTGTCCAAGTTCGACATCGCGGCGGCGGCCATCGCCGGCGTCCTGGTGGGATCGCTGGCGCTGTTCTTCCAGTACACCAAGGTCGGCCGCGCGCTGCGCGCGGTGGCCGACGACCACCAGGCGGCGCTGTCGCTGGGCATCCCGCTGCAGAACATCTGGGCCATCGTCTGGGGCGTGGCAGGCTTCGTTGCACTGGTGGCCGGCATGCTGTGGGGCTCGCGCAATGGCGTGCAGTTCGCGCTCACGCTGACCGCGCTCAAGGCGCTGCCGGTGCTGATCCTGGGCGGCTTCACCTCGGTGCCGGGCGCCATCGTCGGCGGGCTGATCATCGGCGCCTCGGAGAAGCTGGCCGAGATCTATATCCCGCCGGTGTTCCAGTCGATGTTCGGGGGCAACTTCGGCGGCATCGAAGGGTGGTTCCCGTATGTGTTCGCCCTGCTGTTCCTGCTGGTCCGCCCCGAAGGGCTGTTCGGCGAGAAACACATCGATCGCGTCTGACCGACTTCGCACAGGAGACTTACCATGTTTTATCGTGAAGCCGGCCAGTTCAAGACCAGCTACGTCGCCGACAGCCAGATCTTCCCCATCCGCCAGGACCGCATCGGCTTTGCCGTGCTGATGGCCGTGGCCTTCGTGGCGATCCCGTTCGTCGGGTCGGAGTACTGGTTCTCGGCCATCCTGATCCCATTCCTGATTTTCTCGCTGGCGGCGCTGGGCCTTAATATCCTGACCGGCTATGCCGGCCAGCTGTCGCTCGGCACCGCAGCCTTCATGGCCGTGGGCGCCTACGCGGCCTACAACTTCCAGCTGCGCATCGAAGGCATCCCGGTGCTGCTGTCATTCCTGCTGGCCGGGCTGTCGGCGGCGCTGGTGGGGGTGGCCTTCGGCCTGCCGTCGCTGCGCATCAAGGGCTTCTACCTCGCCGTGGCGACGCTGGCGGCGCAGTTCTTCGTGGTGTGGGCGCTGACCAAGTTCCCCTGGTTCTCCAACAACAGCTCGTCGGGCGTGATTACGGCGCAGCGGCTGGACCTGTTCGGCGTCGCCATCGACACCCCGCTGAAGAAGTACCTGTTCGTGCTGGCCATCGTCACGGTGCTGGCGCTGGCCGCCAAGAACCTGGTGCGCTCGGCCACCGGGCGCGCGTGGATGTCGGTGCGCGACATGGACGTGGCGGCCGAGGTGATCGGCATCCCGCTGATGCGCACCAAGCTGCTCGCGTTCGCGGTCAGCTCGTTCTACTGCGGCGTGGCCGGCGCGCTGTATGCGTTCTGCTACCTGGGCTCGGTCGAGCCCGACGGCTTCTCGCTGGACCTGTCGTTCCGCGTGCTGTTCATGATCATCATCGGCGGCGTGGGCAGCATCCTGGGCTCGTTCCTGGGCGCGGCCTTCATCCTGCTGCTGCCGATCTTCCTGGACAACGTGCTGCCGCCGCTGGCCGCGCTGCTGCACCTGCCGTTCACCAATGCCACCGTGTCGCACATCCAGCTGATGGTGTTCGGCGGGCTGATCATCTTCTTCCTGATCGTGGAGCCGCACGGGCTGGCCCGGCTGTGGCAGATCGCCAAGGAAAAGCTGAGGCTGTGGCCGTTCCCTCATTGACGGGAGGGGTGCCTGTGTTACCGCAGTTCCTGTGTGAAGTTCTGAAGCTTACGCATAACGAAACGCTCCCTTGAGGGCGATGGAGACTGTCATGACCAACCTGATTCGCAATGTGCAACGCGCCGCCCTGGTGGTCAGCGCCGCGGCGGCACTGCTGGCGCCGGCGGCGCCGGCCATGGCGCAGAGCAACGAGCAGTTCGTGGCGCTGCCAAGCTACCGCGTGGGGCCGTATGGCGCCAACGGGCAGTCCTGGTATGGCGGTTTCATCGACTACCTCAACTACGTCAATCTGAAGGAAGGCGGCGTCAACGGCGTCAAGCTGTCGTGGGAAGAGTGCGAGACCGAGTACAACAACGCCAAGGGCGTGGAGTGCTATGAACGCCTGAAGTCCAAGAACGCCACCACCAAGGGCACCGCCTACCACGCCATGTCCACCGGCATTTCGTACGCGCTGGTCGACAAGACCGCCGCCGACAAGGTGCCGCTGGTGATGATGGGCTACGGCCGCACCGACGCGGTGGATGGCTCGGTGTTCCCGTACGCGTTCCCGCTGGTGACCACGTACCAGATGCAGGTCTCGGCCATCGTCAAGTACCTGGCCTCGAAGAACGGCGGCTCGCTGGCCGGCAAGAAGATCGTCTACCTGTACCACGACTCGGCCTATGGCAAGGAGCCGATCGTGGCGTTGCAGGCCGAGGCCAAGCTGGGCAAGTTCAACCTGGTGGAGATCCCGGTGGCGCACCCGGGCAACGAGCAGGGCGCGCAGTGGCTGAAGATCCGCCAGGAGAACCCCGACTACGTGATCTTCTGGGGCTGGGGCGTGATGAACCAGACCGCGCTGAAGGCCGCGCAGAAGGTGGGCTTTGCGCGCGACAAGATAATCGGCTCGTGGTGGGCCGGCTCGGAAGAAGACACGGTGCCGGCGGGTGATGCGTCCAAGGGCTACATGAGCGCCACCTGGAACGTGGCGGGCCGCAACGTGCCGCTGATCGCCGATATCGACAAGGTGGTCTACGGTGCCGGCAAGGGCAATATGCAGGACAAGAACAAGGTGGGTTCGGTGCTGTACAACCGCGGCGTGTCGGCGGCGGTGGTGACGGTGGAAGCGGTGCGCGTGGCACAGGCCAAGTTCGGCAAGGGCAAGCCCATGACCGGCGAGCAGATGCGCTGGGCCTTCGAGAACCTGAACCTGACCAACGCGCGCCTGCAGCAACTCGGCGCCACCGGCCTGCTGCCCGAGATCAAGACCAGCTGCGACAACCACGAGGGTTCGGGCAAGGTCAAGATCCAGCAGTGGGATGGCACCAAGTGGGTGGTGGTGTCGGACTGGATCGAGGGCAACAAGAGCCTGATCCACCCGCTGTTCAAGGCCACGGCGGCGCAGTACGCGAAGGAGAAGGGGATTACTCCGGCTTGTTCGAAGTCTTGAGAGGCCGCCCGAATCCCGACTGGGTTCTCCCCTCTCCCGCTTGCGGGAGAGGGGCGGGGGTGAGGGCCGGCGCTGGCAATAGCGAGCGCGTTCACTTCGTGGCAGCGCCCGCCCTCACCCCAACCTTCTCCCAGAGGGAGAGGGAGTACCCAATAGGCAAGCTGGAAACCGCAACACCAACACGAGCCGCACCATGAGCCTTCTGTCCGTCAACAATATCGAAGTCATCTACGATCACGTGATCCTGGTGCTCAAAGGCGTCTCGCTCGAAGTGCCGGAAGGCAAGATCGTGGCGCTGCTCGGCGCCAACGGCGCGGGCAAGACCACCACGCTCAAGGCCATCTCCAACCTGCTGCAGGCCGAGCGCGGCGATGTCACCAAAGGCTCGATCGAATATCGCGGCGACCGCGTCGACCAGCTCACGCCCAACGACCTGGTGCGCCGCGGCGTGATCCAGGTGATGGAGGGGCGCCACTGCTTCGCGCACCTGACCATCGAAGAGAACCTGCTCACCGGCGCCTACACGCGCGGCCTGTCGCGCGGCCAGACGCGCGACGAGCTGGAAAAGATCTACGAGTACTTCCCGCGGCTGAAGACGCGCCGCAAGTCGCAGGCCGGCTACACCTCTGGCGGCGAGCAGCAGATGTGCGCGATCGGCCGGGCCATGATGGCCAAGCCGGCGATGATCCTGCTGGACGAGCCTTCGATGGGGCTGGCGCCGCAGATCGTCGAGGAGATCTTCGAGATCGTGCGCGGCCTGAATTCGCGCGAGAACGTCAGCTTCCTGCTGGCCGAGCAGAACACCATGGTGGCGCTGCGCTATGCCGACTACGGCTACATCCTGGAAAACGGCCGCGTGGTGATGGACGGCGACGCCGAATCGCTGCGCACCAACGAGGATGTCAAGGAGTTCTACCTGGGCGTGGCCGCCAACGATGCGGACGACGGTGCCGGGCGCAAGTCGTTCCGCGATGTGAAGAGCTACCGGCGCAGGAAGCGCTGGCTGGCCTGAGCCGACGTAAGCCGACCCAATTTATCCGGCATTGCCACCACGCGCCTGTGGCGCGACGGCATGCCGCATCCCATTCCCTGACGCACAGCACCATGCCAGAACACTTCGATTCGCTCGAAACCCGCGCGCCGGAAGTCCGCGAGCAGGCGCTCCTTGCCGCCCTGGCACGCCAGGTGGCCCATGCGCGCGACAACGCCCCTTACTTTGCCGAGATGCTGAGCGGGGTCGATCCGCGGCTGCTGACCTCGCGCGCGGCGCTGGCGGCGCTGCCGGTCACGCGCAAGTCGGACCTGACCGCGCGCCAGCGCTTGCTGCCGCCGCTGGGTGGCCTGAACGCGACCCCGCTGGGCAAGTTGCGCCATGTGTTCCAGTCGCCCGGCCCGATCCACGAACCCGACGGCCACGACGCCGACTGGTGGCGCGTGGCCCGCGCCATGCATGCGGCGGGCTTCCGCGCCGGCGAGCTGGTCTACAACACCTTCTCCTACCACTTCACCCCGGCCGGCATGATGATGGAGACCGGCGCGCACCGGCTGGGCTGCTGCGTGTTCCCGGCCGGTGTCGGCCAGACCGATTCGCAGGTGCAGGCGCTGGCCAGCCTGCAGCCCACGGCCTACGCCGGCACGCCGTCGTTCCTGAAGCTGCTGCTGGAGCGCGGCGACGAACTGGGCACGCCCTGCACCAGCCTGGCCAAGGCGCTGGTCTCGGGCGAGGCGTTGCCGCCGTCGCTGCGGGCCTGGTTCCAGGCGCGCGGCGTGCGCGTGCAGCAGATGTATGGCACCGCGGACGTCGGCCTGATTGCCTATGAGACCGAGGGCGGCGACGGCTGGGTGGTGGACGAGGGCGTGCTGGTAGAGATCGTCGAGCCCGGCGGTTCCCGGCCGATGCCCGAGGGCGAGACCGGCGAGGTGGTGGTGACGGTGCTGGGCAACGGCGACTACCCGCTGATCCGCTTCGGCACCGGCGACCTGTCGGCCATCGTGGCGGAGTCGTCGCAACGGCCCAGCCCGTGCGGGCGCACCAATATCCGGCTCAAGGGCTGGCTGGGCCGTGCCGACCAGGCCACCAAGGTCAAGGGCATGTTCGTGCATCCGGGGCAGGTGGCGGACGTGCTGCGGCGGCATCCGGAGATTCGCGTGGCGCGGCTGGTGGTGACTGGCGACCCTGGCGCGGACGTAATGACGCTGCGCTGCGAGGCTACGCGCGAGGATGGTGACTTGCAGCGTGCGGTGGCGGAATCGCTGCGCGAGGTGATGCGGCTGCGCGGTGAAGTGGCCTTCGTGGCGGCGGGGTCGTTGCCGCAGGATGGGAAGCTGATCGAGGATGCGCGCAGCTACGATTGAGTTGGGTGGCGGCTGGCAGGATCGACTTCGTTGATACCCCGGCCGTCTCCCCCAGCCCTCTCCCGCAGGCGGGAGAGGGCTGGGGGAGAGGGCCGGTGCGTGGAGTGACGCGCCTTAGTACGCCCGCGCTTTCAAGACTTCCCCCCCTCCACCGGCCGCGTCGGCAGCCTGACCATCCACACACTCACCCCCACCGCACAAGCCAGCAGCGCCGCCGAAGCAATCGGCCGCGCCCGCAGCAGCCACGCGGTCGTCCCCATCGACGCCCACATCATCGACAACGCCAGGCATTTGGCCCGCAAGGGAATGCTGCGATAGCGCTGCCAGTCGCTGACCAGCGGCCCGAAGCGCGGATGCCCTAGCAGCCACTCATGGAAGCGCTGGGACCCCCGCGCGAAGCATGCCGCGGCCAGCAGCACGAATGGCGTGGTTGGCAGCACCGGCAGGAAGATGCCGATCACCCCCAGCAGCAGGAAAGCCGCACCCAGCACCACCCACATGGCGCGCAGCGCCTGCTGCCGGCGGCTCAGTGTGGCGACGGCGTCTGGAGCGGAATCGGGCGGGGTGGCGGGGCTAGGACCAGGCAATGGATGGAGCAAGGGCCGCAACAGCGGCCCGGTGGTGACTGGGGTTTAGCGCGCGATACCCAGGCGCGCCTTGGCGGCATCGTACTCCGCTTTCATGCGCACGACGATTTCGCCGGCGGTGGGGATGTCGTGGATCTGGCCCACGCCCTGGCCGGCGCCCCACACGTCCTTCCACGCCTTGGCCTTGGAGGCGCCGCTGGAGAAGTCCATCTTGCTCTTGTCGGCCACCGGCAGGTTGTCCGGATCCAGCCCCACGTTGCTGATGCTTTCGCGGATGTAATTGCCGTGCACGCCGGTGAACAGGTTGGTGTAGATGATATCGGCGGCGGCCGAACTGGTGATCGACTGCTTGTACGTCTCTGCCGCGTGGGCCTCCTGCGAGGCGATAAAGCGCGTGCCCACGTAGGCAAAGTCCGCGCCCATGGCCTGCGCGGCCAGCACCGCCTCGCCGGTGGCGATCGAACCCGACAGCGCGATCGGGCCGTCGAAGATCTTGCGCACCTCGCCCACCAGCGCGAACGGCGACAGCATGCCGGCATGGCCGCCGGCGCCGGCCGCCACCAGGATCAGGCCGTCGACGCCGGCCTCGATCGCCTTCTCGGCATGGCGCAGGCTGATCACGTCGTGCAGCACGATGCCGCCGTAGCTGTGCACCGCGTCGATCATTTCCTTGACCGGGGCGCGCAGCGAGGTGATGAAGATTGGCACCTTGTGGTCCACGCACACCTTCACGTCGTGTTCCAGCCGCGCGTTCGAGGTATGCACGATCTGGTTGACCGCGACCGGGCCCACCTGCGCGCCCGGGTTGGCGGCCTTGAAGGTGGCCAGCTCGCCTTCGATCTGGGTGAGCCACTCGTCGAGCAGCTCCGCCGGGCGCGCATTGAGCGCCGGGAACGAGCCGACGATGCCGGCCTTGCACTGCGCCAGCACCAGCTCCGGGTAGCTGACGATGAACATGGGCGAGGCGATGACGGGCAGGGCCAGGTTCTGCAGGGCCTGGGGCAGTTGCTTGGCGGCGGGCATGGTGTCTCCTGAACTACTGGGCGGGCCTCGCGGGCGCCCTAAATGAACGGTCGTTCGATTATAGGGAGTTTCAGCGCGATCACGTTAGAAGCCCCAGTCTATGCCGGTTCGGTCACCTCGTGGAACTATGCTGCCGGAAGGGTCAGTTCCGCCAGCGCGCCGCCGCCGGGGCGGTTGGCCAGCGTGACATCGCCATGATGCAACGTTGCCACCTCGCGTGCAAAGCACAGGCCCAGGCCGGTGCTCTTGTCCGCACCGTGCGGGCGCGGCAGCGAATAGAAGCGCTCGAACACGCGCGGCAGGGCGTAGTCGGGGATGCCCGGGCCCTGGTCGGCGACGGCGATGGCCAGCGCGCCGCCGCGGCGCTCCAGCCGCACCGTGACTTCGCTGTCCGGCGGGGCGAAGTCGATGGCGTTCTCCAGCAGGTTTGCGATGGCCTGGCGCAGCAGGAACGGATCGCCGGCGACCAGGTCCGGGCTGGCGTCGGCGGCCAGCCGCAGCGTCACGCCGCGCTGGCGCGCGCGCGGCTCCAGCTCGCTGCCCAGTTGCGCCAGCAGCGGGGCCAGCCGCACCGGCTCGCGCACTTCCAGGCGCTGGCGCTGCTCCACGTCGGCCAGCGCCAGCAGCTTGCGGATCATGGTTTCAAGCCGTCCGGATTGCGCACGGATATTGGCGACGAAGCGCTGGCGGTCCGCCGCCGGCATCTCTTCCTGCAGCAGCTCGGCGGCACCGCCGATCGCGGCGAGCGGGCTTTTCATCTCATGGGTCAGCGTGTGGATGTAGTGCTCGACATACTGCTTGTCTTCCAGCCGCTCGCGCATGCCCTGCACCGCGCGGCCCAGCTCGGCCAGCTCGCTGCCGCCGCGCAGCGGCATCTCGGCGCGCTCGCCGGCCGCCACCGCGCGCGCGTACCCGCGCAGCCGGCTTAGTCCATGCGCCAGCCACAGCGTGCAGGCCAGCCCGATCACGCAAGCGGCGCCGATCAGCAGGCCGCCGTAGAGCAGGATCTTGCGCTGGCTGCGCTCGATAAAGGGCGCCATCGCCGCATTGGGCTTGGCCACGGTCAGCACCCCGATGATGCGCTCGCCGTCCCCGTCGCGTATTGGCGCGGCCACGTGCATCACGGTGCTGGCCTCGTCGTCGGGGTCGGTGCGCGTGCTGCGCGCGCCGTACTTGCCGCGCAGCGTCAGGTAGACATCGTTCCAGCGCGAATAGTCGCGGCCCACGTCAGTGCCGGTGGAGTCAAAGCGCACGATGCCCCTGGCATCGGTCACGTAGATGCGGTAGCCGATGCTGTCCTTGTGCAGGCCCGACACATCGGCGTCCACCGGCAGGTCGCGCAGCGCCGCCATGTGCCGCGCGAATTCGCCGTCGGCAATGCGGCCGGCCTTCATGTCGTCGGCGGCAAGCGCCGCCAGCACGTGCGCGGTGTCGATCAGCGTGTCTTCCATGGCCTGGCGCACGCCGGGCTTGACCTCCTGCACGAACACGCGCAGCGTCAGCACCGTGGCCAGTCCCACGATCAGGAAGAAGCCGAAGAAGATGCGCAGGCCGATATGCATGGCGTGCGCTCACGGTTCCAGCGAATAGCCCATGCCGCGATGGGTGCGGATGCGATCGGCGCCGTCTGGCGAGGCCTCCCGCAGCTTGGCGCGCAGGGTCTTGATATGGGTGTCGACGGTGCGGTCGCTGGTGTCGAGCGCGTCTTCCCAGACGCCCTCCATCAGCTGCGCTCGCGAATAGATACGGCCCGGATGCGCCACCAGCCAGGCCAGCAGCAGGTACTCGTAGCGGGTCAGCTCCAGCCAGCGGCCGCGGTAGGCCAGGCGAGCGCCGTCCTTATCGTGGGTGAAGCCGGCGACCTCGTCGCCCTTCGCTGTGCTGCCGCCGCGCGCCCGGCGCAGGATGGCGCGCACGCGCGCGGCCAGTTCGCGCGGCGAGAAGGGCTTGACCACATAGTCGTCGGCGCCGATCTCCAGCCCGACGATGCGGTCGATCTCTTCATGGCGCGCGGTCAGGAAGACCACCGGCGCATTGCTGAAGGTGCGCAGCGTGCGGCAGACCTCGAAGCCGCTCAGGTCCGGCAGGCCCACGTCGAGGATCACCAGGTCGGCCGCGCCGGCGCGCATGCGCTCGAGCGCGGCGCCGCCGAGCGTGCAGTGCTCGGCCAGCATGCCGTTGGTGCGCAGGGCATAGAGGATGGTGTCGGCGATGGCCTGCTCGTCTTCCACCACCAGGATCCGCGGTTGTTCCATGCCCGGCATTCTAGCCGGTTAGGCGCTGGCCGCCGTGCGGGCCGGCGGCGCGGGTTCGTCGCCCTGGCGCTTGTGGAAATAGATCTGCTCCGCCGCCCAGCGCAGCGGCGGCGAGTACAGCATCAGGTCAAAGGGCCAGTCGCATTGGAAGCGGTCGAACATCCAGCGCAGCGCACGTTTGGCGCGAAAGCGCGGCGCGCTGGCGGTGGCGACGGCTTCCGGCGCCGGGCCGCCGCGCAGCAGGTGCGCGGCCACGGCCTGGCCGACTGACTCGCCATGGGCAAAGGCATAGTGGATGCCGCCGGCGGTGACCGGCGAGACGATGCCGGCGGCATCCCCCGTCAGGATCACGCCGTCGCGCGCCAGCGGGAAGACCGGGCCGCCGCACGGGATCAGGCCCGCGCGCGTCGCCGCAGGCTGCGCCAGCTGCGGCAGCCCGGCGCGCTCGCGCACATGCGCCAGCAGCCCGTCCAGGTCCGGCGCGCGGCCGTGACGCGGCAGGTAGCGCAGCGCCAGGCCGGCCTGCACGCCGGTGGGGTTCTGCGCGATCCAGCCGATATAGCCGGGCGCGAAGCGCCGGGTGATAAAGCAGTGCAGCGCGCCGGGCTCGGGCAGCGCCAGTCCCGGGAACTCGTATTCCACGCCATACAGGAAGCTGTGCACGCGCCCCAGCCCGGCACACTGTGCCACGCGCGACTTCGCGCCGTCCGCTCCCACCAGATAGCGCGTATTGCCCACGCCGGTCACATGCCATCCGCCGTGGCGCGGCACTGCGCCCACAAACGCCTGGCCCAGGCGCAGTTCGACCCGGTGGCACACCAGTTCGGCGGCCAGCCAGCGCATCAACCGCGGCGTATCCGTAGTGTGGAAGTAATAGCCCGGCGCGCTCAGGTCGATGCTGCGCAGCTTGGGCGAGTACAGCCGCACCTGCTCCACCCGGTGCACGCAGTCGGCCGGCGCGCGGCCCAGCCAGGTTTGCTCGATGGCTTCCTTGACCAGGATGCCGGTGGTGTGGAGCTTGTCGCCCGGATCGGTCTTGCGTTCCAGCACCAGCACGCGCAGGCCCGCGCGTGCCGCGGCCAGGGCGCAGGCTGCGCCGGCAAAGCTGGCGCCGGCGATGACGATGTCGTAGTCGAAAGAGGGCATGGCAGTTCCCGGAGATGGAAGGGCTCCAGTCTGGCCAGCGGGGGTGAGGGGAGTGTGTGGGCAGTGTGAAGTGGCGGGGCGGGGTGAATCACCCAAAAAAACGCCCCGCATACGCGGGGCCATCAATTACCACGAAGATTGATACACACGGCGGGCACCTGCCAATGCCACAACCGCCACCGAAGGATAGTCCGCCAATGTGACGGCCCCGTGGCAGCGGAATGAAGGCAGCGTGACATCACAGCCCGTAGCGCTTGATCTTGTCATAGAGCGTAGCCTTGCCGACTTGCAGCAAGTCCGCCGCCTGGCTGACCGCACCACCGGTGCGCGCCAGTGCATCTGCAATCACGGCGCGCTCGAAGTGCTCCATCCGCTCGCGCAGCGGCGCGGCTTCATCGGGGCCCGCGGCCTGCGCACCTGCCTGCCCGCCCTCCGGCACGCCCAGCACCATCCGATCCGCGGCATTGCGCAGCTCGCGCACATTGCCAGGCCAGGGCCGCTGGGCCAGTGCCTGGCGTTGCGCCTCGGACAGGATCGGCGCCGGCCGCTGGTAGCGCACCGCAGACACCAGCGAGAAATGCTCGAACAGCGGCACGATGTCCTCGCGCCGTTCGCGCAACGGCGGCAGCGCAATGGTGACCACGTTCAGCCGGTAGTACAGGTCCTCACGGAAGCTGCCCTGCGCCACCAGCGCATCCATGTCGCCCTTGGCCGCGGCGACGATGCGCACATCGATCTTCACCGAGGCATTGGACCCCAGCCGCTCCAGCGAGCCTTCCTGCAGCACCCGCAGCAGCTTGACCTGCAGCGCCAGTGGCATGCTCTCGATCTCGTCGAGGAAGAGCGTGCCGCCCGAGGCATGTTCGAGCTTGCCGATGCGGCGCTTGCCGGCGCCGGTGAAGGCGCCGGCCTCGTGGCCGAACATCTCGCTCTCGAAGATGGCCTCGGGCACCGCGCCGCAATTCAGCGCGATAAACGGGCCTTCGGCACGGCCGGACAGCGCATGCAGGCTGCGCGCCACCAGTTCCTTGCCGGTACCGGTCTCGCCGTTGATCATCACCGGCACGTCGGTGGGCGCGACATTGGCCACCAGCGCGCGCACCTGCCCGATCGCGGGCGAGCGGCCGATGATACGCGTGCCCGCCGCAGGGCCGGCCAGTTCGCGGCGCAGCGCCTGGTTTTCCAGTTCCAGCGCGCGGCGTTCCAGCGCGCGGCGCACGGTGTCGGTGAGGCGGTCGGCACCGAAGGGTTTTTCGATAAAGTCGTAGGCGCCTTCGCGCATGGCCTGCACGGCCATGGTGATGTCGCCATGGCCGGTCACCAGGATCACCGGCACGCCCGGCGCGGCGTTGCGGCAGTGCTGCAGCAGGTCCAGGCCGCTGGCGCCGGGCAGGCGCACGTCGGTCACCACCACGCCGGCAAAGGCGCCGTGCAGGTGCGGGATCGCGGCCTCGGCGGAGGGCAGCGCCAGCACCGCGAAGCCGGCCAGCTCCAGGCTCTGCGCGGTGGCCTGACGCACCAGCGGCTCGTCTTCGACAAACAGGACACGCAGACCGTCTTGCATGGCAATACTCATTGAGAGGCGGAAACCGATGGTGCCGGATCGATGGCGGGGGCGCGTGCTAGCACCAGCGTGAACTGCGCGCCGCCGCCGGGCACGTTGGCCACGCTCAGCTGGCCGCCGAACTCGCGCACGATCGACGACGAGATCGCCAGCCCCAGCCCCAGGCCCTGCCCGGTTTCCTTGGTGGTGAAGAATGGTTCGAACAGGCGCGGCAGCGCTTCCGGCGCGATGCCGGTGCCGTTGTCGCGCACGACGATGGTGACGGCGTGGTCTTCTGCCTGCACGTCGAGATCGATCTGTCCCTGCGCCGGCGCGGCCGCCGCAATCGCATCCAGCGCGTTGCCGAGCAGGTTCAGCAGCACTTGCTCCAGCTTCAGCTCATCGGCGCGCACGGCGAGCCCGGGCAGGGCGTCCAGGCCGGTGACGCTGACCGTGACCGCGCCCAGCCGAGGCGCCAGCAGCGCCAGCACGTGGTCGACCGCCGCGCGCAGTGCCACCGGCCGGCGCACCGGGCGGGCCTTGCCGGCAAACAGCTTGAGCTGGCTGGTGATCTTGCCCATGCGCTCGGTCAGGTCAGCAATGGCGGTGAGGTTGCCTTCGGCCGCGGCCAGCTGGCCGCGCTCCAGCAGCACGCGGGTGTTGTCCGAGAACGTGCGCAGCGCCGCCAGCGGCTGGTTCAGCTCATGCGTGATGCCGGCCGCCATCTGCCCCAGCGCGGCCAGCTTGCTGGCCTGCACCAGTTCGTCCTGGGCCGCGCGCAGCTCGCTTTCCGCACGGGTGCGCTCGGCCACTTCATCTTCCAGCTTTTCATTGATCGCCATCAGGTCGGCGGTGCGGGCCTCGACGCGGCGCTCCAGCTGGTCGTAGGCGGCCTCCAGCAGGCGGCGGCTGTACTGCATGTCGCGCGCGCGCTGGCGGCGCTGGCGCCAGTTGACCAGCAGCAGGCAGATGCAGGCATAGGCCAGCGCCGCCGCCACGGTGGCGTTGCGCGCATTGGCCAGCACCGGCTCCAGCGGCGCCATCACCTGCATGGTCCAGCCAGCGGGGCCGACCGTGCGGCCCAGTTCCAGGTAGCGGTCGGCGCGCTCGGCGCCGTCCGGGGCAAAGGTGGTCCTGGTGGCGGGCGATTCGTCGCGCACGCGCACCAGCCGCGCGCCGTCGGTCAGTGTGGTGTCCGCCAGCCAGCGCGTGACCGGCGAGGTCAGCGGCTCCAGCGGCAGCGGCGTCACCGCGCGGCCGTGGTACTGGCGGGTGTTTTCCATCTCGGCCTGCAGCGCCGGCGGCAGCGGGCGCAGGGTGCGGTACTGCCAGGCCGACACCGACGACAGGAAGATCACGCCATGGTCGTCGCTGACCATCAGCGGCTCGGCGCCGCTGCCGGCGCGCTGGAACCACTCCAGGTTGAGCTTGACCACGGTCACGCCGATGACCTTGCCGCCCGACTCGACCGGCTGCGCGAGGTAGTAGCCGGGCTCCTCGCTGGTGATGCCGATGGCATAGAAACGCCCCATCTTGCCGCCCGCGGCGGCCTGGAAGTAGGGGCGGAAGCGGTAGTCGGTGCCGACAAAGCTGCCGGGCTGGCCGTGGTTGCTGGCCGCCAGCGCAATGCCGTTGGCGGCGATCACATAGGTGGCCGAGGCATGCGCGCGGCGATTGACCTCCGCCAGGTACTGGTTGGCGGCGGCCACGCGTTGCGGGTCGTTGGGGGAGTCCAGCAGCCCGCGCACGAAGGGGTGCAGCGAGACCAGCGCGGGCAGGAATTCGTAGCGGTCGAGGGTGCTTTCCAGCGTGGCGGCGTAGCGGTCGGCGCGCGTGGCTGTGCTTTGCTGGAGGGTGGCCAGGCCGCGCTGGACCGAGACCAGCCAGGTCAGCGCGCACAGCAGCAGCAGGCCCGCGGCCAGGGCGACCGCAAAGCCCCACCAGCGGCCGTTGCCGCTGTCCGGCGCATGGGCCGGATGCGCGGCAGACGGGGCGGCGGGGTCATGCACGGCGAGAAAGTCGTCTGAGTGTGGCATCGGCGCGCGCGAAGGCTGTCGCGCCGATGATACTCGCTGGCGGGTGGCCGGGGCAGCCACCCGCATGGCGTCAGACGTTCTGGCCGGCGTCGGCCAGTACTTCAGCATCGCGGCCGCCGTGTTGCAGCTCACTGTTGAGCTTCTTGCGGTCAAGCTCGCGCTCCCATGCCGAGACCACCACCGTGGCCACGCCGTTGCCGATGATGTTGGTCAGCGCGCGGCACTCGCTCATGAAGCGGTCGATGCCAAGGATCAGCACCATGCCCGCCACCGGGATGGTCGGCACCACCGCCAGCGTCGCGGCCAGCGTGATGAAGCCCGAGCCGGTCACGCCGCTGGCGCCCTTGGAGGTGATCATCGCCACCGTCAGGATGGTCAGCTGCTGCATCAGCGTCAGCTCGATGCCGGTTGCCTGTGCAATGAAGATCACCGCCATCGTCATGTAGATGTTGGTGCCGTCCAGGTTGAACGAATAGCCGGTGGGCACCACCAGGCCCACCACCGAGCGCGAGCAGCCGAGCTTTTCCAGCTTCTCCATCATGTGCGGCAGCGCCGCTTCCGACGAGCTGGTGCCCAGCACGATCAGCAGCTCTTCCTTGATGTACGAGATGAAGCGCAGGATGCTGAAGCCGGTCAGGCGCGCCACCGTGCCCAGCACGAACACCACGAAGACGATGGCCGTGAAGTAGAAGGTGCCGATCAGCTTGAGCAGCGGCACCAGCGAGCCCAGGCCGTACTTGCCGATGGTGAACGCCATCGCGCCGAAGGCGCCGATCGGGGCCACCTTGGTGATCACGTGGACGATGTGGAAGAACACCTTGGAGACCTGCTCGATCAGCTGCACCACGATGCGCGCGCGCTCGCCGAGCACGGCCAGCGCGGCGCCGAAGAACAGCGACACCAGCAGGATCTGCAGGATGTCGCCGTTGGCGAAGGCGCTGAAGACCGTGTCCGGGATGATGTGCATCAGGAACTCGACCGTGCTCTGGCCGTGCGCCTTGGACACGTACTGGGCAATGGCCTTGGTGTCCAGCGTGGCCGGGTCGATGTTGAAGCCCACGCCCGGCTTGAGCAGGTGCGCGGCGCCCAGCCCGATCAGCAATGCGAAGGTCGACACCACTTCAAAGTACAGCAGCGCCTTGCCGCCGACGCGGCCGACCTTCTTCATGTCGCTCATGCCGGCGATGCCGGTCACCACGGTACAGAAGATGATCGGGCCGATGATCATCTTGATCAGCTTGATAAAGCCATCGCCCAGCGGCTTCATGGCCACGCCGGTGTCTGGCCAGTAGTGGCCGAGCAGGATGCCGACGAAGATGGCGAACAGGACCTGCACGTACAGGATCTTGTAGAAGGGTTTTCTCATGATGTCGTCCTCGGTGTTGACCGTACCCGGCGGGGCCGCGCGGGCTGCGCGCCGTCACGGTTGCGGCGCGTTCAGGGAGGGAATTCGCAACCGCCGTGCCAGTCAAGCCGGCATTGCTAACTGGTTGATTCACAAGGAAACGACGGCCTGGCAGGGGCGCGCGGCCTCCGGGATTCCGGAAATCCGGATGGTGCGGCTCCGGGGTTTCGGAATGCCGGAGGCATCACAGGTGCGCGAAGCGCCACCCGCCGGGAGCCGGCGGCAACTTCGACGGCCGTGCCAGGGCGCCGCCATCGCGGACATGCCGCCGCGACACCGTATAATTCCGAGCTTCCGTTCAATGCCGTCCGGGCCGTGCCGCCGTCCGGGGCCGCCTTCTCACACCGTACGCATGAGCAGCTACTACCAGCACCACGTCTTCTTCTGCCTGAACCAGCGCGAGGCCGGCGAGAACTGCTGCGCCAACCACAACGCCCAGGCGATGCAGGAATACGCCAAGAAGCGTTGCAAGGAACTGGGCATCGCCGGCGGCGAAGGCCGGGTGCGCATCAACAAGGCAGGCTGCCTGAACCGTTGTGAACTCGGCCCGGTGCTGGTGGTCTACCCCGAGGCCATCTGGTACACCTTTGTCGATGAGCACGACATCGACGAAATCATCGACAGCCACCTGATGAAGGGCAAGCCTGTCGAACGGCTGATGGTGGACCGCTGAACGAACCGAGGCCGGCGCATGCCGGCTTGTTGTTTCCCTGTTTCGCCGCTTTGCCGTATTGCCCGCCGCCCGCCAGCCGGACGGTTTTTTCATTTTTGCCCGGGCTTGCCGCCGGGCGCTTGCTTCACCGCCATCCTGACCGCCATCATGAACGCGCATACCCAGGTACTTTCCATTGCCGGTCCCGCCGGTGCGATCGATCTCTCGGTAGACCTGCCGCAAGGTGAGCCGCGCGGCCTGGCGCTGGTGGCGCATCCGCATCCGCTGTTCGGCGGCACCAAGGACAACAAGGTTGCGCAGACGCTGGCGCGCAGCTTCGTGCAGCTGGGCTATGCCACGGTGCGCCCCAACTTCCGCGGCGTGGGCGGCAGCGCCGGCGAGCATGACAACGGCATCGCCGAGCAGGACGACCTGCTGGCCGTGGTGGCCTGGATGCGCCAGCAGACCGCGTGGTCGGCACAGGCCGCAACGCTGCCGCTGGCCATGGGCGGGTTCTCGTTCGGCAGCTTCGTCACCACCCACGTGGCACGCCGCCTGGCCGAGGCCGGCACGCCCGCGCAGCGACTGGTGCTGGTGGGCACCGCCGCCAGCCGCTGGCAGGTGGCCGAGGTTCCGGCCGATACCATCGTGATCCATGGCGAACAGGACGACACCGTGCCGCTGGCCAGCGTGTTCGACTGGGCCCGCCCGCAGGAGCTGCCGGTGATCGTGATCCCCGGCGCCGACCATTTCTTTCACCGCAAGCTGCATCTGATCAAGCAGCTCGTCGTCAATGCGTGGGACCGGTGAGGCCGGCACGCCGCCACCCGGACCATCCCCGCGCCACCTTCTTACTGTCGGAAAACAGAAACATGCTGAATAGAGCCACGACACGCCTTTCGTCCGCTTTTGCTCCCGCCGCCATCGCCGCCGCCGTCGTGCTGGCCGCCGCGCCTGCCGCCGTCCTGGCGCAGGGCGTGCCGATGCCGCAGGTCGCAGCCAAGTCGTGGATGCTGTATGACGTGACCAGCGGCCAGGCCCTGGCGTCGCAGAATGCCGACGCGCGCATCGAGCCGGCCTCGCTGACCAAGCTGATGACCGCCTACCTGGCGTTCGAGGCACTCAAGGAAAAGCGCCTGACGCTGGACCAGTCGGTGGTGCCGACCAGCCTGGTGCTCAAGGTCAAAAGCGACGAGTCGCGCATGTTCATCGAGCCCAACAAGCCGGTCACCGTGCAGGACCTGCTGCTGGGCCTGATCGTGCAGTCGGGCAACGACGCCGCGCTGGCGCTGGCCGAAGCCGTGGGCGGCTCGGAAGAGGGCTTCGTCGCGATGATGAACCGCGAGGCCCAGCGCATGGGCATGAAGAACACCCACTTCACCAACACCGACGGCATTCCCGACCCGAACCACTACACCACCGCGGTGGACCTGGCGACGCTGACCACGCGCCTGATCAAGGACTTCCCCGAGTACTACGCCATGTACTCGCAGAAGGAGTTCACCTATAACAAGATCAGGCAGCCCAACCGCAACCGCCTGCTGTATATCGACCCGACCGTGGACGGGGTCAAGACCGGCCACACCAAGTCCGCCGGCTACTGCCTGATCTCGTCGGCCAAGCGGCCGCTGGCCAACGTGCCGGACGGCTCGCGCCGCCTGATCTCAATCGTGATCGGCACCACCACCGAACAGGTGCGCACCCAGGAAAGCCTGAAGATCCTCAACTACGGCTTCCAGTTCTTCGACACGCTGCGCCTGTACGACAAGGGTCAGGTGCTGGCCACGCCGGACATCTACAAGGGCAAGAGCGGCACGGTCAAGATCGGCGTGCAGAACGAGACCTTCGTCACCGTGCCCAAGGGCACCGGCGGGCGCCTCAAGCCGGTGCTGGAGCGCCAGGAACTGCTGATCGCGCCGATCTCGGCGGGCCAGCAGGTGGGCATGGTCAAGCTGATGGACGGCACCAACAAGGTGGCGGAGTTCCCGGTGGTGGCGCTGGAAGAAGTGCCTGAGGCCGGCTTCTTCGGCCGCCTGTGGGACACCATCCGCCTGTGGTTCAAGCGCAAGTGACCTGAATGCGCGCAAGCTGGCGCGCCATGCGGCGCGCCGGTTTCGTGCCGGAGAATCCGACATGACAACCGACAACCAAGGCAGCGGCAACAAGACTGGCGATATCCCGCCGGAGCAGTCGCTGATCGAGTATCCCAGCCACTTCCCCATCAAGGTGATGGGCGCGATGCAGGACGGCTTTGCCGAGGCCATCGTCGAGCTGGTGCAGGGATTCGATCCCGACTTCCACGCAGGCAAGATGGAAATGCGCCCCTCGAGCGGCGGCAACTACCTGGGCCTGACCGTGACGGTGTGGGTCACCAGCCGCGAGCAGCTCGATGATCTGTATCGGGCGCTGACTTCGCATCCGATGGTGAAGGTGGTGCTGTAAAGGCCCTCCCTCCCGCTCTGTTTTCTCCCCTCTCCCGCGCGCGGGAGAGGGGCAGGGGGTGAGGGCAGGCGCTGGCATACCGACACGCATCACTTCGTCGACGCTCCCGCCCTCACCCCCACCCCTCTCCCGCAAGCGGGAGAGGGGAGCCGCCTTGATGCGTTCGCGCCAGTTTCAATTGCTGGTGGCCTGCAGTTTCCCCATACCAACATGAACACCATCACCCTGAAACCCGGCAAGGAAAAATCCCTGCTGCGCCGCCACCCGTGGATCTACGCCACCGGCATTGCCACGACCGAAGGGCGCTGCGAGCCGGGCGCAACCGTGATCGTGCGCGCCGCCGACGGCCGCTTCCTGGCCAAGGCCGCCTACAGCCCCGAGTCGCAGATCCGCGCGCGCGCGTGGACCTTCGATGAAAACGAGCCGGTCGACCACGCCCTGTTCAAGCGCCGCGTGGCCGCGGCCATTGCCTACCGGCGCCAATGGGTGAAGGACAGCGACGCGGTGCGGCTGATCTTCGGCGAATCCGACCGGCTGCCCGGCCTGATCGTCGACTACTACGGCAATGGTGAAAAGGGCCAGCTGGTGTGCCAGTTCAATTCGGCCGGCGTGGAACACTGGAAGACCGCGATCGTGCAGGCACTGGTCAAGGAGACCGGCTGCCCCAACGTCTATGAGCGTTCCGATGCCGCCGTGCGCCAGCGCGAAGGCCTGGAGCTGGTGACCGGCGTGTTGGCCGGCGCCGAGCCGGATCCGGCGCTGTCGGTCACCGAGCACGGCGTGCGCTACTACGTCGACGTGCGCAACGGCCACAAGACCGGCTTCTATGTCGACCAGCGCGACAACCGCAAGCTTGTGGGCGACCTGGCCGTCGGGCGCGAGGTGCTGAACTGCTTCTGCTATACCGGCGGCTTCTCGCTGGCGGCGCTGCGCGGCGGCGCCACCTCGGTGACCTCGATCGATTCATCGGGCGAGGCGCTGAAGATCGCCGCGGGCAATGTCACGCTCAACGGCTTCGAACCCGAGCGCGCCACCTGGCTCGATGCCGACGTGTTCAAGACCCTGCGTGAATTCCGCGCCGAGGGTCGCCAGTTCGACCTGATCGTGCTGGACCCGCCCAAGTTCGCCCCGTCGGCGCAGCATATCGACCGCGCCGCGCGCGCCTACAAGGAAATCAACCTGGTCGGCATGCAGCTGCTGCGCCCGGGCGGGCTGCTGTTCACCTACTCGTGCTCGGGCGCGATCAGCATGGAGCTGTTCCAGAAGATCGTGGCGGGCGCGGTCACCGATGCGCGCGCCGATGCGCGCATCCTGCGGCGGCTATCGGCGGGCACGGATCACCCGATGCTGGCCGCGTTCCCGGAAGGGGAGTACCTGAAGGGATTGCTGCTGGAAAAGGTGGCGTAGGCCAGCCAGGCCACGCATTCACGGACGGGCAGGCGCGAGTCACGAACAAACTCTCTGAAATGCATGCCTTCGTGGCCGTGGTCGATGCCGGCAGCATTACCGAGGCGGCACGGCGGCTGGACACGACCAAGTCGGTGATCAGCCAGCGTGTGCAGATGCTGGAGCAACGGCTCGGCGCCGTGATGCTGCAACGCGGGCGCGGTGCCGCGGCGACCGAAGCGGGGCAAGTCTTCCACGAATACTGCGTGCGCATCCTGGCCGAGGTGGGCGAGGCCGAGGACGCCGTACTGGCCGCCAATACGAGCCTGCGCGGCCTTCGAGGTCGGCATGGTGCCGGCCAAGCTGCGCTACTACGCCGGGCTCGCGCTCACCGAATACGGCCGCGCCGCCGAGCCGCGGCCGGGGCGGCTGTCGCTGGTGCTGCGCGAGTCGATGGGCGTGGCCGGCATCATCGCGCCGTGGAATTCGCCGGTGGTGCTGATGGTGCGCTCGCTGGCGCCGGCACTGGCGGCGGGCTGCACGGCGGTGATCAAGATGCCGGGGCAGACGGCGCTGACAAATGCGCTGGTGGCGCGCATCATGGCGCGCGCGCTCGAGGCGGGCACCGTGTGGATCAACAACTGGGCGTCGGTCTACGACGAATTCGAGGAGGGCGGCTACAAGCAGTCGGGGCAGGGCGGGCTCAACGGCGTGGCCGCGATCGATGACTTCGTCGTATACAAGCACATCGCGCTGGCGCCGGGGTAGCGCACAGGCTCAGCGCCACATATTCCGCATCCGGCTGGCCAGGTCCACCGGTGCCAGCGCCGGCCTTGTCGGCGCCGCGCCCGGCATCGGCGGCGGCGGCCAGGCACGGCTGTGGAAGTTGGGCATCACGCGATTCGGCAGGAAGCGCGTGCGCGACGCATACACATGCCGGTCGCCGAAGCCTACCTGCTGATGCACATAGAAGCGCTGCGGCACCACGATGTCCAGGTGGTCCTTGGCCCGCGTCATCGCCACATAGAGCAGCCGCCGTTCTTCCTCGATCTCTTCGGTGGTGCCGGTCGCCAGGTCGCTCGGCATGCAGCCGTCGACCGCATTGAGCACGTATACCGCCTTCCACTCCTGGCCCTTGGCCGAGTGGATGGTCGACAGGATCAGGTAGTCCTCGTCGCGCGAGGGCACGCCGGATTCGTCGCTGGAGGCGCTGGGCGGGTCCAGCGTCAGCTCGGTCAGGAAGCGCTCGCGCGCGCCGTAGGTGGCGGCGATGCGCTCCAGCTGCTGCAGGTCGGCCTGGCGCGCGGCGGCATCGTCGTGCAGGCGCTCCAGGTGCGGCGCGTACCAAGCCAGCACTTGCTCGAACTCCGACGGCCACGGCGAGGTGGGCGCCATCAGCGCGCGCGCCAGCGCCAGCAGGTCGGCCCAGGCGGGCGCGGCGGCCGGCGGCGGCTCGAATTCCTCCAGCGAGAACAAGGGCTCGGTGGCCAGCGCCATCGCATCCAGCACGCGCGCCGCGGTTTTGGGGCCGATGCCGGGCAGCAGCTGCAGCGTGCGGAAGCCCGCCATGCGGTCGCGCGGGTTTTCCAGCCAGCGCACCACCGCCAGCACGTCCTTGACGTGGGTCGACTCCAGGAATTTCAGTCCGCCGAACTTCACGAACGGGATATTGCGCCGGGCCAGCTCGATCTCCACCTGCGCACTGTGGTCGGCGGCGCGGAACAGCACCGCCTGCGCCATCAGCGTCAGGCCGGCCTCGCGCCGCGCCAGCACCTGCTCGACCACGTAGCGGGCCTGGTCGGCCTCATCGTTGACCACGATCACGCCGGGCTTTTCGGCCGAGGCGCGCTCGGACCACAGGTCCTTGGTATAGCGCTCGGCCGCCAGCCCGATCACGGCGTTGGCGGCCTGCAGGATCGGCTGCGTCGAGCGGTAGTTCTGCGACAGCGTGACCTGCTGCGCGGCCGGCGTGAACTGCGCCGGGAAGTCCAGGATATTGCGCACGGTAGCGCCGCGGAAGGCGTAGATCGACTGCGCGTCGTCGCCCACCACGGTCAGGCCGCGGCCGTCCGGTCGCATGGCCAGCAGGATCGACGCCTGCAGCGCATTGGTGTCCTGGTATTCGTCGACCAGCACATGGTCGAAGCGCGTGCCCATGTCCTGCGCGATGGTGGGCTCGGCCATGGCCTGCGCCCAGTACAGCAGCAGGTCGTCATAGTCCAGCACATGCTGCTTCTGCTTGGCCTCGACATAGCCGGCGAACAGGGTGCGCAGCGCATCGGCCCACATCGCGTAGCGCGGGAACTGCTGCCTGAGCACGTCTTCCAGCAGCGCCTGGGTGTTGACCACGCGCGAGTAGATCGACAGGCAGGTTTCCTTCTTCGGGAAGCGGCTGGCGGTCTCTGACAGCCCCAGGTCGTGGCGCACCACGTGCATCAGGTCGGCGGCATCGCCGCGGTCGCTGATGGTGAAGGCGGGCGACAGGCCCAGGGTCTCGGCGTATTCGCGCAGCAGGCGCGCGCCGATGGCGTGGAAGGTGCCGGACCATTGCAGCGCCGCGCGCCCCGCGCCGGTCTGGGTGCCGAGTGCCTGGTCGACGATGCGCTCGACGCGCCGTCCCATCTCGGCCGCGGCGCGGCGCGAGAACGTCAGCAGCAGGATGCGGCGCGGATCGGCACCGGCCAGCACCAGGTGCGCGACCCGGTGCGCCAGCGTATTGGTCTTGCCCGAGCCGGCGCCGGCGATGATCAGCAGCGGCGCGTCGCTGCCGTGTTCCACCGCGGCGCGCTGCTCCGGGTTGAGCCGGGACAGGTAGGCGGGGACGTCATCGGCGTCAGGGGCCGCGAGGTCGGCGGCGGGGGCTAGGTCCAAAGTCACAGGCGGGGCTCGGGGAAGGCTCAGAAAAGGCTGGCGCCAACTGTATATCCATACAGGGATGTCGCGCAACCTGCTGCCCTGGCGATCGTGCCTAAAAACAAAAAAAGGTGCTCAATGAGCACCTTTTCGCTGCGGTTGCCGCCGGGAGCGTTACGCGGACTTTGCCAGCGCGCCATCCAGCAGCTTGTGCAGTGCATCCCACTCGGGCTCGCCCACATAGCGCTTCAGGATGCGACCGTCCTTGTCTACCACGAAGGTGGTCGGCGTCAGCTGCACATTGCCGAAGGCCTTGGCCGCGGCGCCGTCGGAATCCATGGCCACCTTGAACGGCAGGCCGCGCGTCTTGGCGTAGTTCATCACATACATGGGCGGGTCGTAGTTCATCGCCACGGCGACGAATTCCAGCCCCTTGCCCTTGAACTGCTCATAGGTGCGGACCATGTCCGGCATTTCCTTGACGCAGGTGGCGCAGCTGGTGGCCCAGAAGTTGATCATGTAGACCTTGCCCTTGAGGTCGGCGGTGCTGACCTTCTCGCCCGACAGCAGCGTGAAGGTGGCCGCCGGGGCCGTATTGGCCGGCGACAGCGCGCGGTAGCCGAACCAGCCCAGCAGCGCGAGCACGACCACGGCCACGACGATGGGCCAGGGCTTGCGGGAGGTTTTGATGGCAGGGGCAGCAGTGGTCATGGAATCCGGGTCAGGCAGGTTCGGGTCAGCATTGGGACATTCTAATGCCGCGGGCGTTCGCGCGCTGCGCGGGGCCGGGCTGCGGCAATCTGCCGCAAGCGCGCCAATCCGTTCAGCGCCGGGTGGCGATGGCGGCGCGTGCCTGGTCCAGCGCCTGTTCCAGGTAGGCGCCGTAGAAATCCGGCTGCATGCCGCGCAGCGGGCCGGCGGCGGCGCGGCCCTGGCGGTCCAGGAACAGCACCGTGGGCGCCACCCGCACCTGGTGCGCCCGCGCCCACGCGCGCGCGGTAGTCAGGCTGCCGTCGGCATCGCGCAGCGGGGTGTCGGAGGTCATGTCGAGTTCGCGCACGGCAATCTCGCCGGCGGCGGCCTGCGGGCCGAGGTAGTTGCGGCGCACGGCATCGCAATAGCTGCAGCCCGGCATCGACACCAGCACCACCAGCGGCTCGCCGCGGCGCGCGGCCTCGGTGCCGTGGGCGGCCAGGTCGGTGGCCGGCGGCAGATGAGCGGGGCTGGCGGCGGCGGGCATGCTGGTTGCGGCTGCCAGCAACGCGCTCGCGGCCACCCAGCGCAGGCTGGTGGTGGCAAAGACGTGGCGGGCGATGCGGGCGGCAGGCATGGCAGGAACGTGGGGGCAGGGGGTAGTGGGAGCGGCGCGGCAAGCACTGGCGCGCCGCTTTCGGGATAATACCGGTTTCCGCCCGCAGGCGATGGCGCCCGCCAGCGCCGCCCGCAGCCTGTGCGCGCCGTCCCCCCATGGATTCCCGATGCGTCTTGTGCCGCCTCCGCCGAGCTTTCCTGCCGCTGTCCGCCGGCCGCTGCTGTGCTGTGCCGCCGTGCTGGCATTCGCCCTGTGCGCCTGTTCGCCGCGCTATGACTGGCGCACCATCCAGTCTGGCGAGGGCGCCTATGCCGCGCTCTATCCGGGCAAGCCCACCAGCGCCGCGCGCGACGTGACCATTGCCGGGCGCAAGCTGCCGATGACGATGGAAGCCGCGCGCGTCGACGACACGCTCTTCGCCGTGGGCGTGGTGACGCTGCCCGCCGATGACGAAGCCCTGCGGCGCGAGGCGCTGGCGGCGATGCAGGCCGGCCTGCTGGCCAACCTTGGCACGCCGTCGGGCGAGCCGCGCGCGCGGCCGGTCACCATGATGAGTGCCGACCGTCCGGGCCGCCCGCTTGCCGGCGTGGAAGTGCAGGCCAGCGGGGTGTCGCCGCAGGACCAGTCGCCGCGCCGGCTGACGGCGCGCCTGGTGGCCGTGGGTACGCGCGCGTACCAGGCGGTGGTGCTGGAATCGGGCGATGCCGCGCGCGACGCGCGCCAGGCCGAGCAGGTGGAGCAGTTCCTGGGCGGCTTCCACCCGTTCTGACGCGCCGCGCCGCAGGAAAAATTGTTTGTGCCGTGGCTGCGGGATCGTGGCCCCGGCATCGTTGTCGTCAAAGGAGAGTAGGGATGCGTTGGGAAGTGTGGTTGGCTTATTTCGCTGCGTGCTGGGTGATCGCCGTGTCGCCGGGGTCGGGCGCGGTGCTGTCGATGAGCCATGGGCTCTCATATGGGCTGCGCAGGACCACCACCACCATCTTCGGTCTGCAGGCCGGGCTGGTGATCGTGCTGCTGGTGGCGGGCGGCGGGCTGGGCGCGCTGCTGCTGGCCTCGGAGCAGGCTTTCATGGTGGTCAAGACGATTGGCGCGCTGTACCTGATCTACCTCGGCGTGCAGCAATGGCGCGCGAAGATGGAGAGCGGGGCGGACCAGGGTGGCAGCGCCGCCCCCGTGCGCGTGGCGGTGATGAGCCGGCGCCGGCGCTTTGCCACCGGCCTGCTGACCAATGTGACCAACCCCAAGGGCATCATCTTCATGGTCGCGGTGCTGCCGCAGTTCATCGATCCGAACCGGCCGCTGGCGCTGCAGCTGGCGATCCTGGCCGCCACCATGTGCTGCGTGGACCTGGTGGTGATGCATGGCTATGCGCTGCTGGCTTCGCGCATGCAGGGGCTGTTCCGCAATGCGCGCGCGGTGCGCTGGCAGAACCGCTTCTTTGGCAGCGTGCTGATGGCGGTGGGCGCGGCGCTGTTCTTCGTGCGCCGGCAACACGCCTGAGCAGGACTTGCATCATTACTGGCGCGCACCGGCCGGGTTTGCTTCAATGAGGAGGAAACCCGGCCACGGAGACCCCGCATGCCCGCCTTGCCGAACCCCCGCGCCGTTGCGCGCCTGCAGCCGCGCCATACCGTGCCCCCGGTCGAAGAGCCCGGGCCGCCGGGCATCCCCCCGGACTTGCCGTTGCCGCCAGAGGAAGACCCGACCCCGCCCCCGGTCGAGCCGCCGGTGGCCGGGCATGCGGGGTGCTACGGCGTCAGTTCGTAGAAGTCGTTCAGGTAGTACGCGTCGGTCAGTTCGACCGGCTGGTCGTCATGGGTGTAGCCGGTGCGCCGGATGTGCAGCAGCGGCTCGCCCGGCTCGATGCCCAGTCGTGCGGCCAGCTCCTCGGTTGCCACGATCGCGCGCAGCTTCTCGGTGACGCGCAGCACCGGCTTGCCGATCCGCTCCAGGTAGGCGTACAGCGATTCGCCGATGGCGCTGGCGTCGGGCAGCACGGCCAGCGCCAGCGTGGTCACATCCATCCAGAAAATCTGCCCGTCGGCCTTGCGCAGGCGGGTCAGCCTGACGATCTCATCGGCGTCCGGCAGTGCCAGCGCCGCGGCCTCCTGCGTCGTGGCGCGGCGGCGTTCGAACGCCACCAGCTTGCTGGCCGGCGTCATGCCGCGCCGGCGCGCCAGCTCGCTGAAGTTGTCCAGCCGCGCCGCCTTCGGCTCAGGGCGCGGCGCGATAAAGGTGCCCGCGCCGCAGCTGCGCGTGATCGCGCCTTCCTCCGCCAGCACCTGCAGGGCGCGGCGGGCCGTGACGCGTGAAATCCCCAGGGGATCGGCGATGACACCGCCCACATCGCCTTCGGCCATGCGGCTGACGGACACGCGGCCGCCTTCGAGCGCGCCCTGCAAGCCACGCCCACCTGCCCCCCGCCGCCGCAGCCGTGCGCGGCTGCGGTCGACCTTCCCCATCGGCCACAACAACGACGGCCGCGACGACAGCCGCGCCGGTGGATACCGCCTGCCTATCCAGGAGTCATTGATCGTGAAACGCATTGCCCTGACGGCGCTGCTCGCAGCGTCGGCCGGGGGCGCCTGCGCCCAGTCCGCCGGCACCGGCATCACCTTGTACGGCCGCGCCGTGGCCGGCCTCGACTAGGTCAACGGCATCGCCCGCCCGGGCGGCGACGTGGACACCTTCCGCTTCGGCAGCAACCAGTACGGCGTCAGCTTCTGGGGCATGCGCGGTGCCGAGGACCTTGGCGGCGGACTGCGCGGGGTCTTCAACTTGGAGGGCATGATCACCTCCGGCACCGGGCGCTACGATCCGCTATTCAACCGGCGCGCGCAAGTGGGCCTGGCCAGCAACGACTGGGGCACGCTGCTGCTGGGCCGGGCCATGAGCCTGACCGATGACGAGAGCGGCGCGATCGACCCGATGGGCCTGCAGGCCAGTTCGGTCGCCACCCTGGTCTATGGCCGCAACTGGGGCTCGCGCCTCAATGCCGCGACCTACAACTCGCCGGTGTGGGGCGGGCTGAGTGCGCGCGCGCAGGCCGGCAGCGACGGCATGGCGGGCAGCTTCAACAGCGGCAAGCAGCTGAGCGCGGCCATCAAGTACGCGCAGGGCAACCTGAACCTGACCGGCATCTACGAGGAACTGCGCGACGCGCAGGGCCGCATGGACAACCTGTACGCCAGTTCGCGCCAGTACACGCTAGGCGGCAGCTATGCGCTGAACAACCTGCGCCTGTTTGCCGGCTACAACCTGACCGTGTCCTCGGGCGATACCGTGGCCACGCCAGAGAACTCCTACGCCGCCACGCGCAGCCAGATGGCATGGGTCGGCGCCAACTACCGCTTGCTGCCGGCGCTGACGCGGCTGTCCGGCGTCTACTACGCCACCCTGAACAAAAGCGGCGGGCATGGCACGCTTGTCACACTGGGCGCAAAGTATGACTTGCGCACCTCGCCGTATGGCACGGTGGCGTCGGTGTTCAACTCGCGCATGCCACCGTCTCGGTGGAGGCGTCGCCGGACACCATGCCGCGCGCCGGGGCGAACCAGCAGGGCAATGCCGGCATCATCCACCGGTTCTGACGGTGGCTGGCCGGTGATTGAAATGTATTGGAGAGCATTGCCATGAAAGGAAACATCCTGACACCGGCCGGCTGGATCTTCGGAGAGATCCATGCCGGCCCGGACGGACGCATCGCGCGCATTGAGGGCGTGCCCGCCTCGCCTGAGCACAACGATGCCCCGTACGTGCTGCCGGGGTTTGTCGACCTGCTCAACCACGGCGGCGGCGGCAAGGACTTCATGGATGGCGAGGCCGCGGTGCCAGTGATCCTGCGCGCGCATGTGCGCTTTGGCACCTCCAGCCTGCTGGGCAGCACCATGACCTCGCCGCACGACGTGCTGCTGCCCGCACTGCAGGCGCTGGGCCGGGCCTGCGCGCAGCGCCCGCCCGGCGCGGCGCGCATGCTGGGCGTGCACCTGGAAGGGCCATATATCAACCCCGGCAAGCTGGGCGCGCAGCCGGATACCTCGGCCACTGCCACGCCCGAAGAACTGGAGCAGTACCTGGGCGCCGCGCCGCTGAAGGTGGTGACGCTGGCGCCCGAGCTGCCGGGGCATCTGGACATCATCCGCCTGCTGGCCGCACGCGGCGTGCGCGTGCAGCTGGGCCACACGCTGGGCACCTATGAGGACGCCGTGGCCGCGCTGGACGCCGGCGCCAGCGGCTTCACCCACCTGTTCAACGCAATGACCCCACTGCAGCACCGCGCGCCCGGCGTGGTCGCGGCAGCGCTGGCGCATGCCGAGTTTGCCGAGTTGATCCCCGACCTGCTGCACGTCCACCCCGGCGCCATCCGCGCCGCGCTGCGCGCGATTCCGCGGCTGTATGCGGTGACTGACGCCACCGCCGCCGCGGGCATGCCGGACGGCGTGTACCACCTGGGCAGCCAGACCGTCTACAAGGCCCACGGCAGCGTGCGCCTGGCTGACGGCACGCTGGCTGGCAGCGTGCTGACCATGGACCAGGCGCTGCGCAACTTTGTGTCGATCGGGCTGGACCTGGCCGATGCGTCGCGGCGCGTGTCGCTCTATCCGGCCCAGTACCTGGGCATGTCCGACCGCGGCATGCTGGCACAGGGCTGCTGGGCCGACGTGGTCGTGCTGGACCGCGCGCTCTCAGTGCGCACCGTTTATGTCGAAGGAGAATGCTGTGTCGAGAATGCTTGAAGAGGCGCTGAGCGCGCCGGCCGTGGTGGCCGCGCAGTTGGCGCAGGCGCCGCGCGTGGCCGCGCTGGCTGCGCAACTCGCCGCGCAGGCCTGGCCCGCGGCGCTGACCGTGGCGCGCGGCAGTTCGGACCATGCCGCCAGCTACTTCGCCACGCTGGTCACGCGCCGGCTGGGCGTGCCGGTGGCCTCGCTGCCGATGTCGACGGTGACGCTGCACGACAGCGCGCTGCGCGTGGCTGGGCAGCTGGCGGTGGCGTTCTCGCAGTCGGGCCGCAGCCCGGACCTGGTCGAGACCATGCAGGCGCTGCGCGACGGCGGCGCCGCCACCGTGGCGCTGGTCAACGCCCCGGATTCGCCGCTGGCGCAGGCGTGCGCGTATGAATTGCCCTTGCTTGCCGGGCCTGAGCAGAGCGTGGCCGCGACCAAGAGCTATATCGCCATGCTGTCGATGTCGGCGCTGCTGGTGGGGCATCTCGAGGCCGCGCGCAGCGGCGAGCGCGAGCTGGTCGATGCCTGCGCAGGCTTGCCGGCCGCGCTGGAGCAAGCGGCAGCGCAGGACTGGTCGGCGCTGGTGCCCGCGCTGCGCGATGTGGAGCGCATGATCGTGCTGGGCCGCGGCGCGGGCCTGGCGATCGCGCAGGAAGCGGCGCTCAAGCTCAAGGAGACCTCCGGCATTCAAGCCGAGGCCTTCTCCGGCGCCGAAGTGCGGCACGGCCCGATGGAAATCATCGGCGACGGCTACCCGCTGCTGGTGTTCGCGCCGCGCGGACCGGAACAGGCCGGGCTGCTGGCGCTGGCCGCCGAGATGCGCAAGCGTGGTGCGCGCGTGCTGCTGGCGGCGCCTCCTGGCACGGTTGATGCGGAGCCGCCCCCGGAGTTGCCACTGGTGCCGGCCGGCCATCCGCTGCTCGATCCGATCTGCGCCATCCAGAGCTTCTATGTCGCCGCGCAGGCGCTGGCGCTGGCACGCGGCCGCAATCCCGACCAGCCGCAGTACCTGCGCAAGGTGACCGAGACGCGCTGAGCCGGCCCATACTGCCCAATACCGCCCCACGCCGCCCCGGCAAGTAAGGAGTCCGTCATGCAAACCACCCGAACCGCCTCTTCCTCCGGTACAGCCGACGCGCGGCCGCTGGACCTCGTCATCTTCGGCGGCGCCGGCGACCTGTCGGCGCGCAAGCTGCTGCCATCGCTCTACATGTGTCACCGTGACGGCAACCTGCCCGACGGCACCCGCATCATCGGCGTGGGCCGGCACCGCTGGGACCGCGAGGCCTTTGTCAATTTTGCCGATGAAAGCGCGCAACCCTTTGTCGAAGCGCGCTATCTCGAGCCGGCCAAATGGCAGACCTTCCTGCAGCGGCTGGATTTCGTGCACGTTGACGCCTCGCAGTCCGGGGACTATCCGGCGCTGGCCGCGCAGCTGCGCCAGGACGCGCTGCGCATCTACTACATGGCGATGCCGCCCGGCTTGTTCGCGGCCACCTGCGACAACCTTGCCAGCCATGGCCTGATCGCCAACGACACGCGGCTGGTGCTGGAAAAACCGCTGGGCGTGGACCTGGCCTCGGCCATCGGCATCGGCGAGGTGGTCAGCCGCTACTTCAGCGAGGACCGCACCTACCGGATCGACCACTACCTGGGCAAGGAAACGGTGCAGAACCTGATGGCGCTGCGCTTCGGCAATTCGATCTTCGAGCCGCTGTGGCGCACGCCGTTCGTGCGCAGCGTGCAGATCACCGTGGCCGAGACCGTGGGCGTGGGCACGCGCGGCGGCTTCTACGACGAGGCCGGCGCCATGCGCGACATGGTGCAGAACCACCTGCTGCAGCTGGTCAGCATCCTGGCGATGGAGCCGCCGGCATCGCTCACCTCCGATGCGGTGCGCGATGAAAAGCTCAAGGTACTGCGCTCGCTGCGGCCGATGTCGCCCGAGGACGTGCGCCGCAACACCGTGCGCGGCCAGTACACCGCGGGCGCCATCGCCGGCGAGCTGGTGCGCGGCTACCTGCAGGAAGAAGGCATTCCGCCCGACAGCCGCACCGAGACCTTCGTCGCGATGCGCGCCGAACTGGGCACGTGGCGCTGGAACAAGGTGCCGTTCTACCTGCGCACCGGCAAGCGCATGCAGGAGCGCGTGACCGAGGTGGTGATCAACTTTGCCGAGGTGCCGCATTCGATCTTCGATTCCGGCAGCACGCTCCAACCCAACCGCATGGTGATCCGGCTGCAGCCGGAAGAGTCGGTGCGGCTGACGCTGATGGTCAAGCAGCCGGGCGAGGGCATGAAGCTGAAACCGCTGAGCCTGGCGCTGAACCTGGACTCGGCCTTCACCACCCGGCGCGCCGAAGCCTACGAGCGCCTGCTGCTCGACGTGATCCGCGGCCGGCTGGCGCTGTTCGTGCGGCGCGACGAACTGCAGGCCGCCTGGACCTGGGTCGACCCGATCCTGGAAGCGTGGCGCCAGCAGGACGAAGGCCCGCGCCCCTATACCGCCGGCACCTGGGGCCCGGCGGCATCGTCGGCGTTCATGGCGCGCGAAGGCGTGCAGTGGTCGGAGGAGGCGTGATGCGGCTGACCGAACGCCCTGCATGGCGGGCTCTCGCCGCGCTGGCGGTGCAGCCGCTGCCGCATCTGCGTGAACTGGTGCTCGAGCCGGGCCGCGGCGACTATGCGCGCTTGTCGGCTGCCGGCATCGAACTGGACTTCACGCGGCAACGCATCAACGGCACTGTCCATGAAGCGCTGCTGGCCCTGGCGCAAGACGCGGGCATCGAGGCGCAGCGCGACGCCATGCTCGCCGGCAACGCCACCGAAGGCCGCGCCGTGCTGCACGTCGCGCTGCGCGGCGGCGCCGACGCGCATCCACCCTAGGGCCGCCAGCTGGCGGCGGAAATCGATGCGGAACTGACGCACGCCTGCGACTTCGCCGATGCCGTGCGCGATGGCCGCGTGCGCGGCTTCGGCGGCGCGCCGGTCCGGCATGTGGTCAGCCTCGGCATCGGCGGTTCCGATTTGGGACCGCGCATGGCCTGCGAGGCGCTGGCCGCACACGCCAGCGACGCCGTGCAGCTGCATTTCGTCTCCAACCCGGACCCGGCGCAGCTATGCGCCGTATTGCGCCAGGCCGATGCCGCCACCACGTTGTTCCTGGTCTCGTCCAAGACCTTCACCACGCACGACACGCTGATCAATGCCGCCTCGGCGCGGCAATGGCTGCTGGACCACGGCTGTCCAGCGCAACAAGTGCCGGCGCAGTTCGCCGCAATCACTGCCAACGCCGCGCGTGCCGTGGCCGAGGGCTACCTGCCGCAGCAGGTATTCCGTTTCTGGGGCTGGGTCGGCGGGCGCTATTCGCTGTGGTCGGCCATCGGCCTGCCGGTGATGATCGCCGCCGGCCCGCGCCAGTTCGGCGCGCTGCTGGACGGCGCGCACGCCATGGACACGCACTTCCGCAGCGCCCCGCTGGCGCAAAACCTGCCGGTGGCGATGGCACTGTGCGGCATTTGGAACCGCAATTTCCTGGGCGCGCCGACGCAGCTGGTCGCGCCCTACGCGGCACCGCTTGCCAGGCTGCCCGCCTACCTGCAGCAGCAGGACATGGAGTCGTGCGGCAAGCGCGTGGACGCGGCGGGCAGGGTAGTGGAACACGATACCGGCCCCATCGTCTGGGGCGGCCTTGGGGCCGGACGGGCAGCACGCCTACTTCCAGCTGCTGCACCAGGGCACGCACCTGGTGCCCGCTGACCTGATCGGCACGCGCCGCTGCGAGGTGTCGCTGCCGCGGGCGCAGAAGCATCACCAGCTGGTGCTGGCCAATCTGCTGGCGCAGGCCAGCGCGCTGTCTTGCGGACGCAACCACGATGAGACGCTGGCCGCGCTGTCGGCATCCGGCCTGCCGCCGCAGGAGGCCGCACGGCTGGCACCCCATCGCACCTTCACCGGCAACGTGCCGGTCAGCCTGCTCTGGCTGGACATGCTCGACGCCGCGTCCCTGGGCGCGCTGATCGCGCTGTACGAGCACAAGGTCTTCGTGCAGGCCGCGATCTGGGGCATCCACGCCTATGACTAGTGGGGCGTGGAACTGGGCAAGGCGATCGCGTCGGCCATGCAGGCGTACCTGGCGCGGCGCGAGGTGCCCAGGGAGATGGATCCGGCGGGGGCGGCGACGCTGACTTCGCTTGTCGGTTAGGCCGAGGCATTCAACCGCCCGCCATCCGCAACGCCCGCCGGTACTGGATCGCCTCGCCCACGTGCGCGGCGGTCAGCACCTCGGCACCTTCCAGGTCGGCGATGGTGCGGGCTACCTTCAGCACGCGGTAGTACGACCGCGCCGACCACGCCAGCCGCGTCATCGCGCCGCGCAGCAATGCCTGCGCCTGCGGTTCCATCGCGCAGTGCAGTTCAATCTCCCGTCCGCCCAGTTCATTGTTTGGCTTACCCTGCCGGGCCAGCTGGCGCTCGCGCGCGGCCAGCACGCGGGTGCGCACCAAGGCGCTGGGTTCGCCGGGCGGGCCGTCGAGCATCTCGCCCTGGTCCTGCGCGGGGACTTCCACCTGCAGATCGATGCGGTCGAGCATCGGGCCGGAGATGCGGGACTGGTAGCGCCGCACCTGGTCGGGCGTGCAGCGGCAGGGGCGGTCGGGATGGCCGAGGTAGCCGCACGGGCAGGGGTTCATCGCGGCGACGAACTGGAAGCAGGCGGGGAAGTCGGCGTGGCCGGCGGCGCGGGTGACGGTAATGCGGCCGGATTCCAGCGGCTCGCGCAGGACTTCCAGCACCCTGCGGTCGAATTCGGGCAGCTCGTCCAGGAACAGCACGCCGTGGTGCGCCAGCGAGATCTCGCCCGGGCGCGGGTTGCCGCCGCCGCCGACCATGGCCGGCCCGGATGCCGTGTGGTGCGGCGACCGGCACGGGCGCTGGCCCCATAGCGCGGTGCGGAAGCCGCCCGGCGTCAGGCTCATGACCGCGGCGGATTCCAGTGCTTCCTGCAACGTCATCGGCGGCAGCAGCCCGGGCAGGCGCTGCGCCAGCATCGACTTGCCGGTGCCCGGCGGGCCCACCAGCAGGGCGGAGTGCTGGCCGGCGCCCGCCACTTCAATGGCCCGGCGTGCCTGCGCCTGGCCGCGCACGTCGCGCATGTCGGGACCGCGGGATGGCCAGGTCGAAGTGGCCGGATTCCTTGGGCAGGTCGGCCGGGGCCAGGTTGACGGTGATGCGGTGGTTGGGAAACTCGTAGCCGCTGTTGAGGATGGCGGCGCGCACGCGCTCGCGGCTTTCGCTCACGCCGGTGTCGGCCAGGCCGACGATGGTGAAGGCCGGCAGGCCGTTGGCTAGGTGGGTCTCGACCCGCACCGGCGGCGCGGCGATGCCGGTCAGTGCCCGGCTGCGTAGGACGGCAAGGCTCATGTCATCGAACCGTTAACGAAAAAGGCCGCCAGGAGTGGCGGCCTTCAGGCAGGCTGGCGGGATCGGGCAGGTCCGGCGTGCTCACGCGCCCCCGGTCGAGTCCACCGCGCCGGCGCCGGGCGGGATGCCGGCGCGGCGCTCAAGCTCCGCCACGCGGCCCTCCAGTTCCTCCAGGCGGGCGCGGGTGCGGGCCAGCACCTGCGACTGGACGTCGAATTCCTCGCGCGTGACTAGGTCCAGCCTTGCAAAGCCCTGGGTCATCATGCTGCGCACGTTTTTTTCGATGTCCCTTGCCGGCGAGTTGCGCAGCGCCTCGCTGACCTTGTTCTGCAGGTCGTTGAAGAGATCGGTCGGTTTCATGGTTTCTCCTTTGCGCACCTAACTGGTGCCAATCCGGGTGGGCATCTGGCGTATAGCGCGCTTTCGCACAGGATTTGGGCGCCCCGATTGCGGGCGCGCGGCCTTGTGTGTCGCGGCACGCAGCCACCGTCAGGACTCAATTATCGCCCGTGAGGCACGTGGACGAAAGCTCCGGCGTATCCGCGTTCACACCTTTTAACCCGATCTGGCTTCGCTGCAGGGCAGATTCAAGTCTGGCTTTGGTCACGGCACGAGATTACGGCCGACATGCATCGCCGACTTGCATCGCCGACTTCAGCGGAGCTGGCATGGCAGTTGCAGTAGTGGGTACGCCTGCCTCATTGAATCACCGAAATCCAATAAACGAAATCCGAGCCATCAGGAAAAGGGAGAAGAAATCCATGAAGAAGTTGGCCCTTGCAGTCAGCGCGGTTGTCCTGACCAGTGCCGCTGCCACTGCCTACGCGCAAAGCACGGACGCGGCGGCCCCGGCACCTGCCGCCGCCGCGGCCGAGCCGGCATCGCCGCATACGTTCACGGCCAACGTGTCGCTGGTCTCGGACTACCGCTATCGCGGCATCAGCCAGACCAACCTGCGCCCGGCCATCCAGGGTGGCTTTGACTACGCCCACGAAAGCGGCTTCTACGTGGGCAACTGGAACTCCAGCATCAGCTGGCTCGAGGATGCCAACCCGGCGGTTTCGGCCCCGGTCGAGATGGATTTCTACGGCGGCTTCAAGAACACCTTCAAGGTTGCCGGCACCGAATTCAACTATGACGTGGGCGTGCTGGAGTACTACTACCCGGGCGGCTACAACAACCCGCGCCCTTACACCACGGAACTGTACGCCGGCATCGGCTGGGGCCCGGTGTTCCTGAAGTACTCGCACGCGGTCACCAATCTGTTTGGCTGGGCCGACAGCAAGAACAGCGGCTACATCGACCTGAGCGCCAACGTGCCGCTGAACTTCTGGGACCTGACCCTGAACGCGCACGTCGGCTACCAGGACGTCAAGCACAACAGCGATGCCTCGTACACCGACTGGAAGATCGGCCTGACCAAGGACCTGGGCAAGGGTTTCGCGCTGGCCGTAGCCTATGTCGATACCAACGCCAAGCAAGCGGCGTACACCAGCGCCAACCGTGGCCGCTACCTGGGCAAGGCGGCGGCGTGGGCCTCGATCACCAAGACTTTCTAACTCTGACGCAGCCCGGGCGAGCTGCCGGCCCGCCCCCAGGAGAATCCTGATGAAACTCATCATTGCAGTGATCAAGCCGTTCAAGCTCGACGAGGTGCGCGAAGCGCTGTCGGACGTGGGCGTGTCCGGCATCACCGTGACCGAAGTGAAAGGCTTCGGCCGCCAGAAAGGCCACACCGAGCTGTACCGCGGCGCGGAGTACATCGTCGACTTCCTGCCCAAGGTGAAGATCGAAGTGGCAGTCCCCGACGACGTGGTCGAGCGCGCCATCGAGGCGGTCGAGAAATCGGCCCGCACTGGCAAGATCGGCGACGGCAAGATCTTCGTGGCCCCGATCGAGCAGGTCATCCGCATCCGCACCGGCGAGACCGGCGGCGATGCACTGTGACCCCGAGACAGCACAACACAAGAGGTTAAGCACATGAAAACCTGGTTCAAGCGATTCCTGACGGCCGGCGCGATGGCGCTGGCCATCGGCACGGCGGGCGTGGGCATCTCCACGCCGGCCGCCGCACAGGACAAGCCGGCCGCCGAGGCATCCGCCCCGGCCGCCTCCGCCGCCCCCGCTGCAGCCGCTGCCGAAGCGTCGGCGCCGGCTGCTCCCGCCGCCGCTGCGCCTGCCGCGGCCACACCGGCCGCCGCCCCCGCGGAAGCCGCCGCCGCGCCGGCCGCTCCGGCGCCCAACAAGGGCGACACCGCCTGGCTGCTGGTCTCGACCGCCTTCGTGATCCTGATGACGCTGCCCGGCCTGGCGCTGTTCTACGGCGGCCTGGTGCGCTCCAAGAACATGCTGTCGGTACTGATGCAGTGCCTGGTGATCTTCTCGCTGGTGGCGCTGCTGTGGGCGATCTACGGCTACAGCTTTGCCTTCACCGAGGGTAACGCCTTCTTCGGCGGCACCGACCGGCTCTTCATGAAGGGGCTGACGGTCGAGGCCGTGGCGGCGACCTTCAGCAAGGGCGTGGTGGTGCCGGAACTGGGCTACTTCGCGTTCCAGTGCGCCTTCGCCTGCATCACCTGCGGCCTGATCATCGGCGCCTTCGCCGAACGCGCCAAGTTCTCGGCCGTGCTGGTGTTCGTGGTGCTGTGGTTCACCTTCTCCTACATCCCGATGGCCCACATGGTCTGGTTCTGGCCGGGTCCGGACGCCTACACCGACGCCGCTGCCGGCGCCGCCGCGACCGCCAAGTCGGGCTGGCTGTTCCAGAAGGGCGCGCTCGACTTCGCCGGCGGCACCGTGGTGCATATCAACGCCGCCGTGGCTGGCCTGGTGGGTGCCTATATGTTCGGCAAGCGCATCGGCTTCGGCCGCGAGGCGATACGTCCGCACAGCCTGACGTTCACCATGGTCGGCGCTTCGCTGCTGTGGTTCGGCTGGTTCGGCTTCAACGCCGGCTCGGCGCTGGAAGCCAACGGCTCGGCCGCACTGGCCTTCGTCAACACGCTGCTGGCCACCTGCGCCGCGGTGCTGGCGTGGACCTTCGGCGAGTGGATCGGCAAGGGCAAGCCGTCGATGCTGGGCGGTGCCTCGGGTGCGGTGGCCGGCCTGGTGGCGATTACCCCGGCTGCCGGCTTCGTCGGCCCGATGGGCTCGATCGTGATCGGCCTGCTGGCTGGCCTGCTGTGCCTGTGGGGCGTGACCGGCCTGAAGCGCATGCTGGGCATGGACGACTCGCTGGACGTGTTCGGCGTGCACGGCGTGGGCGGCATCCTGGGGGCGCTGCTGACCGGCGTGTTCGCCTCGCCCAGCCTGGGCGGCACGGGCATCTACGACTACGTGACCAACAAGGTGGCGGATGACTATTCGATCGCCGGCCAGCTGTGGATCCAGTTCGAAGGCGTGCTGACCACCGTGGTGTGGTCCGGCGTGGTCGCCTTCGTGGCCTACAAGCTGGTGGACATGCTGATCGGCCTGCGGGTGCCGGAAGACGAAGAGCGCGAGGGCCTGGATATCACCTCGCACGGCGAGACCGCGTATGAAGTCTGACCGCAAAAGTGTTGTGCTGGAGAGCTGATTGGGAATCTTCTCTCAGGAGCTTTAGCCCGGCCGTGTGCCGGGCTTTTTTCTTTCTGGCATTGCCTGCGATTGCAGACATTTGCCGGTCAGGCGTGGCCGAGCCACTTGTGTTGCGCATGCTCGGGGAGGACTCCCGTAGCTCCTCGCAAAACCCGCCAGCCGAGTACCGGCAAGGGCTGCCTGGCGATCCCCCCACGCGCCGCGCGGGCTTTTCGCAAAGTGCTTAACTCCGATCTTAAAAAGCTTCAATTGTCTTTAATGTGCTGGGCACATACATTGCCAGTGAGGCAGTTTCCTCCACCTGCAGAACGCTCCCCGTATCTGTCAGGCCATTCAAGAGCGCGGCATCGCCGCGCTTTTTTTTGCCTGTGCGGCCGGCTCTTTATTTCGCGCCGCCCATCCCCATATCGTTATCCCTCAGGCCCGGCCGTGCATATCCTTATAAGGGGGGGTGCCAGCGCCTGGTTGGCCGTTCCTCTACAATCGGGGCGAACGATAAAGACGATCTATAGGATGGATATGGTCCCGCATCTCATCACCGCGCTGAACGGTCCGCTGCTCGAACTGGAAAAGAAGATCCTGGACGCCACGCCGTCTATCGAGCGCTGGTTCAGACTGGAATGGCAGGAGCATACCCCTCCGTTCTACTGCTCGGTGGACCTGCGCAATGCCGGCTTCAAGCTGGCGCCGGTCGATACCAACCTGTTCCCGGGCGGCTTCAACAACCTGGCCCCGGAAATGCTGCCGCTGGCGGTGCAGGCGGCGATGGCGGCGATCGAGAAGATCTGCCCGGACGCCAAGAACCTGCTGCTGATCCCCGAGCGGCATACCCGCAACATGTTCTACCTGCAGAACGTGGCGCGGCTGTCGCTGATCATGCGCCAGGCGGGCCTGAACGTGCGCCTGGGCTCGCTCTCCGAGGAAATCACCGAACCGACCCCGATCGAGCTGCCCGACGGCCAGACCCTGGTGGTCGAGCCGCTGGCGCGCCTGGGCACCAAGGGCCGCCGGCTGGGGCTGAAGGACTTCGATCCCTGTTCGATCCTGCTGAACAACGACCTGTCGGCCGGCATCCCGCCGATCCTGGAAAACATCAACGAGCAGTACCTGCTGCCGCCGCTGCACGCCGGCTGGTCCACGCGCCGCAAGAGCAGCCACTTTGCCGCCTATGACGAGGTGGCCAAGAAGTTCGCCAAGCTGATTGACATCGACCAGTGGATGGTCAACCCGTACTTCGCCCGCTGCTCCGGCGTGGACTTCCACGAGCGCGTGGGCGAGGAAGAACTGGCCGACGCGGTCGAGGGCGTGCTCAAGAAGATCGCCAAGAAGTATCGCGAGTACGGCATCAAGGAGACGCCGTACGTGGTAGTCAAGGCCGATGCCGGCACCTACGGCATGGGCATCATGACCGTGCGCGACCCGTCCGAGGTCAAGGGCCTGAACCGGAAGGAGCGCAACAAGATGAGCGTCGTCAAGGAAGGCCTGGAGGTCAGCGACGTCATCATCCAGGAAGGCGTGCACACCTTCGAGAAGGTCAATGAAGCGGTGGCCGAGCCGGTGGTGTACATGATCGACCGCTACGTGGTCGGCGGCTTCTACCGCGTGCACACGGGCCGTGGCAACGACGAAAACCTGAACGCGCCGGGCATGCATTTCGTGCCGCTGGCGTTTGCCCCGAACGGCATCCCTGACAGCCACGCCAAGCCCGGCGCGGCCGTCCCCAACCGGTTCTACATGTACGGCGTGGTGGCGCGGCTGGCGCTACTGGCGGCGTCGCTGGAACTCGAGAAAACCGACCCGAACCCGATCCTGTGACGAGCCCAATGCGCATCCTCTTCATCACTGACCCGCTGGAGACCTTCAAGACCTACAAGGACTCCACCTACGCCATGATGACCGAGGCCGCCGCGCGCGGCCACGAGCTGTACTGGTGCCTGCAGGCGCAGCTGGCGCTGTCCGGCCGCACGGTCGAGACCGTGGCCACGCGCCTGCACCTGACCGGCGAGACCAGCGACGCCGACCACAGCGCCTGGTACCGCGAGGGCAACAGCGCGCTGGAGCCGCTGTCGGCCTTCGACGCGGTGCTGATGCGCAAGGACCCGCCTTTCGACATGGAGTACGTCACCAGCACCTGGCTGCTGGAGCTGGCCGAGTCGCAGGGCGCGCGCGTGTTCAACAAGCCGCGCGCGATCCGCGACCATTCCGAGAAGCTGGCCATTGCCCAGTACCCGGAATACATCACGCCGACGCTGGTCACGCGCGACCTGGCGCGCATCCGCGACTTCCACGCCGAGCATCGCGACATCATCGTCAAGCCGCTGGACGGCATGGGCGGCATGGGGGTGTTCCGCGTCGGCGCTGACGGCATGAACCTGGCCGCGATCGTCGAGACGCTGGGCCACGACGGCGCCCGCACGCTGATGGTGCAGCGCTATATCCCGGCGATCAAGGACGGCGACAAGCGCATCCTGCTGATCGGCGGCGTGCCGGTGCCGTATTCGCTGGCGCGCGTGCCGATGGCCGGCGAAGTGCGCGGCAACCTGGCTGCCGGCGGCACCGGCCGCGCGCAGGAACTGAGCACCCGCGACCGCGAGATCGCCGAAGCACTGGCGCCGGGGCTGTGGGAGCAGGGCCTGCTGCTGGTGGGCCTGGATGTCATCGGCGACTACCTGACCGAGGTCAATGTGACGAGTCCGACCTGTTTTCAGGAGATCACCCAGCAAACCGGTTTCCATGTGGCGGCGATGTTCATCGACGCGCTGGAGCACGCCGTCGACGCTGCCGGCCGCTGAGCCGGGCCGGCAGCGGGAGCGCGGGGGCCGCCTGCTACAATCGGGGCAATCCAACGGATTCACCATCATGGCAGGCATTCTGATCATCGCGCACACGCCGCTGGCTTCGGCCCTGCGCGATTGCGCCGCCCACGTCTACTGCGGCCAGCCGCAGGGGCTGGAAGCCATCGACGTCCTTCCCGATGCCGATCCCGCCGTCGTGCTGGCCGAGGCCAGGCGCCGGCTGGCTGCCATCTGCGAAGACAACGGCGCGCTGGTCCTCACCGATATCTTCGGCGCCACCCCCGCCAATATCGCCGCACGCCTGGCCGAGCCGGGCCGCGTGCGCGTGCTGGCCGGCGTCAACCTTCCCATGCTCGTGCGCGCGATCTGCTACCGGGGCGAAAAGCTCGACCAGCTGGCTACCAAGGCCCTGGCCGGCGGCTCGCAGGGTGTGCTGCAGGTCGGCACCACGACTGTCCAGAACCAAACCGCAAACCATCCCGACAAATATGCTGCAGAGGGACACCACCATCATCAATAAGCTTGGACTGCATGCACGCGCGTCCGCCAAGCTGACCCAGCTCGCCGGCAACTTTGTCAGCCAGGTCAAGATGTCCCGCAATGGTCGCCAGGTCGACGCCAAGAGCATCATGGGCGTCATGATGCTGGCCGCCGGGATCGGCTCGACGGTGACCCTCGAGACCGACGGACCCGACGAGCAGGAGGCGATGGACGCGCTGCTGGCGCTGATCGCCAACCGCTTTGGCGAGGGAGAGTGAGGCCGGCGGCCTCGACCCGAATTCTTAAACGTTCCTGACGGAGCGGTACATGCCTTTCGCCCTGCACGGCATCCCGGTCTCGCGCGGCGTCGCCATCGGGCGCGCGCACCTGCTTGCGCCCGCGGCGCTGGATGTGTCGCACTACCTGGTCGATGAAGACCAGCTCGACGCCGAGGTCGAACGGCTGCGCGCCGCGCGCGCCGCGGTGCGCGCGGAACTGGTCGCGCTCAAGCGCGACCTGCCGCGTGACGCGCCCGAGGAGCTGGGCGCGTTCCTGGACGTGCACGCGATGATCCTCGACGACGAGGCGCTGGCGCGCGAGCCCGAGGCCCTGATCCGGGGCCGGCGCTACAACGCGGAGTGGGCACTTACCACGCGCCTCGAAGAGCTGATGCGCCAGTTCGACGAGATCGAGGATGAATACCTGCGCGAGCGCAAGACCGATATCCGGCAGGTGGTCGAGCGCATCCTGAAGGCGCTGGCCGGGGCCCCGGTGCTGGTGCCAGCGCCGGTACCGGCGCTGGCCGCCGACGGCGAGGCCGCGACCGGGGTGATCGTGGTGGCCCACGATATCTCCCCGGCCGACATGCTGCAGTTCCGCCATACGATCTTCCACGGCTTCGTCACCGACATGGGCGGGCGCACCTCGCATACCGCCATCGTCGCGCGCAGCCTGGACATCCCGGCCGCGGTCGGCGTGCAGAGCGCGAGCGAGCTGATCCGCCAGGACGACTGGATCATCATCGATGGCGATGCCGGGCTGGTGATCGTCGACCCGACCGCCATCATCCTGGAAGAGTACCGCCACCGGCAGAGCGAGCGCGCGCTGGAAAAGAAGCGCCTGCAGCGGCTGCGGCATACCCCGGCGGTGACGCTGGACGGGCTGGAGATCGACCTGCTGGCCAATATCGAGATGGCCGAGGATGCCGGCGCGGCGCTGTCGGCCGGCGCGGTCGGCGTGGGCCTGTTCCGCTCTGAATTCCTGTTCATGAACCGGCGCGACGAGCTGCCGGGCGAAGACGAGCAGTTCCAGGCCTATCGCGGCGCGGTCGATGCCATGCACGGGCTGCCGGTGACTATCCGCACCATCGACATCGGCGCCGACAAGCCGCTCGATGCCCGGGGCGACGGCCGCAGCGATGACTTCGAGACCGCGCTGAACCCGGCGCTGGGTCTGCGCGCGATCCGCTGGTCGCTGTCCGAGCCGGGCATGTTCCTGACCCAGCTGCGCGCGCTGCTGCGGGCTTCGGCCTTCGGCCCGGTGCGGCTGCTGGTGCCGATGCTTGCGCACGCCAGCGAGATCGACCAGACCCTGGCGCTGATCGCCAAGGCCAAGCGCCAGCTCGACGAGCGCGGCGAGGCCTACGATCCGGGCATGAAGGTCGGTGCCATGATCGAGATCCCGGCGGCGGTGCTGCTGCTGCCGCTGTTCCTGCGCAAGATGGACTTCCTGTCCATCGGCACCAACGACCTGATCCAGTACACGCTGGCCATCGACCGCGCCGACAACGCGGTGGCGCACCTGTTCGACCCGCTGCACCCGGCGGTGCTGCAGCTGGTGGCGCGCACCATCCGCGAGGCCAACCGCGCCGGCGTGCCGGTGGCCGTGTGCGGCGAAATGGCGGGCGACCCGTCCATGACCCGGCTGCTGCTGGGCATGGGGCTGCGCGAGTTCTCGATGCACCCGGCGCAGCTGCTGCGGGTCAAGCAGGAGATCCTGCATGCCCACTGCGAACGGCTCGAGCCGTTGGTCGACCAGGTCCTGCAGGCCTACGATCCGGAGGAGCAGGCGACCGCTTTGCGGCAGCTGGCACGACCATAAAGCCAACAGGGTTTTCTGGTGCAGCAGGGCGGCTGATGCAGCACTTTAATAAGCTGGAAAGTGCCGCCTCAGCCGCCTTCTTTTTGCATCCTGTGGCGTCTACCCGACCTCTTCCTATGTGGCTTAATGGGAATTGTTATCATTATTGATCTCTGATATTCTGACGTTCATTCGCAGTGGCATGCCGGTGCCACGCGCCCCACAGGAGGGAGTTGTGTACGTCTGTATCTGCAACCAGATCACCGATCGTGAGATTCACGGTGCTGCGCACCTGGGCATCGAAACCCTCGACGAACTGGCCGAAACGCTTGGTGTCGGCACGTGCTGCGGCCGCTGCCGCGACTGCGCGCAGCAGGTGTTGCAGGAAGGCGTGGCAGCGGTGCGCAACGTCACCGTGGCGACCCTCGCCAACATCCAGGTTGTGGAGATTTCTTCCTGTTCCGCATCGGGCCCATGTACCATAATGGACACTCGGGACCCGGCAGTCGCGAACGACCAGCGCAAGGCGCTGGTGGCCTGAACGCGCCCATGAACTGAAGATCCGGTTCACGGCGCGCTTTTGCGCTTTTTCCTTTTTCACTGACTGCACGGCGCCATTGGCGCCGTTTCGTGTTTTTGCGCGGGCCCGGTGCAACAGGAGCCGCCAATGAAAGGTGACAAGAAGGTCATCCAGCATCTGAACGCCCAGCTCAAGAACGAGCTGACCGCGATCAACCAGTATTTCCTGCACGCCCGCATGTATCGCCACTGGGGCCTGAAGAAGCTCGGCGAGGTGGAGTACAAGGAATCGATCGGCGAAATGAAGCACGCCGACCGCCTGATCGAGCGCATCCTGATGCTGGACGGCCTGCCCAACCTGCAGGACCTGCACAAGCTGCTGCTCGGCGAAGACACGCCCGAAATGCTCAAGTGCGACCTGAAGCTCGAGCAGACCGCGCACGCCACCGTCAAGGAAGGCATCGCCTACTGCGAATCCGTGGGCGATTACGTCAGCCGCGAAATCCTGGTCGATATCCTCACCGATACGGAGGAACATATCGAATACCTGGAAACGCAGCTGGACCTGATCGACAAGGTTGGGCTGCAGAACTACCTGCAGTCGCAGTTGGAGCCGGGCGAGCAATAAGCCGGTCTCCGGCGTGGCCGCTCTCGATGAGCGGCCCGCCCCAGCGCGCGGCGCCATTCGGCATCGCCGTTTTGCTCGCCTGTTGGCAGTAACCCTTCTCATTCCAATTCCTGTCTTCATCCAGGCGTCGCTGGCGGGCAAAGGCTCCTGTCCCGCCACGGCGCCGCGCGGAACTCACCCTATGACCAGTGATGCGCCCTGACACCGCGGACTTCCGCACCCTGTTCCTCAGCGGCGTGGCCATGCTTGACGTGCGCGCGCCGCTGGAATTCGCGCGCGGGGCCTTCCCCGGCGCGGTCAACCTGCCGCTGATGGACGATGCCGAGCGCCATGAGGTGGGTCTGTGCTATGCGCAGAAGGGCCAGCAGGCGGCAATCGAACTTGGCCACCAGCTGGTTTCGGGCCTGCGCAAGGCGGCGCGGATCGCAGCCTGGGCGGAGTTTGCGCGCGCGCATCCGGACGGCTACCTGTATTGCTTCCGCGGCGGGCTGCGCTCGCAGCTGGTGCAGCAATGGCTGCACGCGGCCGGTGTCGATTACCCCCGCGTGACTGGCGGCTACAAGGCGATGCGCGGCTTTCTGATCGAGACCACCGATGCTGCGGCGGCGGAGCAGCAGTGGTTCGTGCTGGGCGGCCTGACCGGCAGCGGCAAGACCGATGTGCTGGCCGACGTGCCCGCCGCGATCGACCTCGAAGGCCATGCGCGGCACCGCGGCTCGGCCTTCGGGCGGCGCGCGCTGGCGCAACCGCCGCAGATCGATTTCGAGAACGCACTGGCCATCGACGTACTGCGGCATATTGACGCAGGCTGGCGCGCGCTGGTGGTGGAGGACGAGGGCCGCTATATCGGCAGCCGCGACGTGCCGCAGGCGCTGACGCAGCGCATGCAGGCCAGCCCGCTGGTGTGGCTGGACGCGTCGTTCGATGAACGCGTGGAGCGCGTGCTGCGCGACTATGTTCAAGGGCTGGCGGCGGAGTTCATCGCCGAGAAGGGCAGCACGGAAGGCTTCGAAGCCTACGCCACGCGCCTGCGCGAGGCCATGGCCGGGATCTCGCCGCGGCTGGGCGGCGCCCGCTACGGCAAGCTGTCAGCGTTGCTGGACCAGGCGCTGGCGCAGCAGGCGGAGCGGGGCGAGGTGGATTTGCACCGCGACTGGATTGCCGTGCTGCTGCGCGAGTACTACGATCCGATGTACGCCTTCCAGCGCGAACAGCACGAGGCGCGCATCGTCTTTCGCGGCGACCGCGCCGCCGTCACCGACTGGCTGCGGGCGCACACGGCGCAGCGGGACTAGCCTTCGGCTTCAGTGCCCGGCGCAGACCGGGCAATCCGGCGTACGTGCCAGCCGCATCGTGGTCCATTCCATCGACAGCGCATTGACCATCAGCAGCCGGCCCGCCAGGCTCTCGCCGACACCGGCGAGCAGCTTGAGCGCCTCGGCCGCCTGCACCGTGCCGACCATGCCGACCAGCGGCGCGAACACGCCCATGGTGGCGCAGGCCACTTCCGGCGCGGGTTCGGCCGGCGGGAACAGGCAGGCATAACAGGGCGCGTCGGGCTGGCGCCGGTCGAACACGCTGATCTGGCCATCGAAACGCAGCGCCGCGCCTGACACCAGCGGCACCTTGTGGCCCACGCAGGCGCGGTTGACCGCCTGGCGCGTAGCGAAGTTGTCGCAGCAGTCGAGCACCACGTCGGCCGTGGCGACGAGCTGGTCAAGCTCTGCATCGCCCACGCGCGCGGGCACCGTCACGATCTCCAGCCCGGGGTTGATGCGCAGCATGCCTTCGCGCGCCGAATCCACCTTGGGACGGCCCACGTTGGCGGTGGTGTGGATGATCTGGCGCTGCAGGTTGGTCAGGTCGACTTCGTCGTTGTCGACCACCGTGATGCGGCCCACCCCGGCCGAGGCCAGGAACGGCAGCGCGGCCGCGCCCAGGCCGCCGGCGCCGATCACCAGCGCATGGCCGGCAAGCAGGCGCCGCTGGCCCTCGATGCCGAGCTCGTCCAGCAGGATGTGGCGCGAGTAGCGCAGCAGTTGTTCGTCGTTGAGGCCGTCGTTCTGGTCGTCGTTCATGATGGCTGGCGCGGGGCTGGTGCGGCGCTTCGTGTTGCGGTGAGGGCGGCAGGGCCGGGCAGGTCACGCCTGGCATTGTGCTCCAAGTTGCTTTCCCATGCCGGGCGGGCGGGAATGAAAAAAGCGGCCCCGCAGGGCCGCTTCTGGTGTGGCGCAAGCCCCGGCTTCAGGGAGCCTTGCCCGTCGGCGTGCCCAGCGGCTCGCCGATCGGGGCGCTGGCTGGCGGCTGCTTGGCGGGGGCCGGTGCCGCCGGCTTGGCTGCCGGTGCGCTGGCGCCCTTGGCGCCGCTCTTGCCCGAGGGCTTTGCCGCCTTGCCGTTTTCGGCCGGCGGATTGGTTTCCAGCTTCGACTTGGAGCGCTTGACCGGCTGGCCGTTGAGCTGGGCGATGGCCTGCTGCAGCATGAAGTCTTCGGCCGAGCCAAATTCCACCGGCTTCTTGCGGCGGTCCTTCTCGCGCTCTTCCGGTGACTTCTTCGCGTTCTCTTCTTCCAGGCGGCGCAGCTCGTCCACGCGGCGCTGCTCGCGCTCGGTCATTTCCGGCTCCTCCGATTCCTGCTTGTTGTGCAGGTGGCGCTCGGTGTCGATCTCGCGCGTGATCAGCGCGTCGTCTGGATCGCCTTCGGGGTTCTGGTCGACCGGGATGTCCGGACGGATGCCCTTGGCCTGGATCGACTTGCCGCTCGGCGTGTAGTAGTACGCGATGGTCAGCTTGATGCCGGTGTCGTTGGTCAGCGGGCGCACGGTCTGCACCGAGCCCTTGCCGAAGGTGGTCTTGCCCATGATCTGCGCGCGGTGATGATCCTGCAGCGCGCCGGCCACGATCTCGGAGGCCGAGGCCGAGTAGGCGTTGGTCAGCACCACCATCGGGATCTTCTTGTACAGCGCGGGCAGGCCCTTGAGCGGATCGTCTTCCAGCGACGACAGGCGGTAGTTGTTGTACGACGCCTTGTACACGCGCTTGGCATCGGGCACCTGGCCGTTGGTGGATACCACCGTGGCGTCTTCCGGCAGGAACGCCGCGGCCACGCCGACCGCGCCCTGCAGCACGCCGCCGCCGTTATTGCGCAGGTCCAGCACCAGGCCCTTCATGTTGGGGTTCTTCTGCGCCAGCTCGGCCAGCTTGCGGGACAAGTCGGAGATGGTGCGTTCCTGGAAGCTGGTCAGGCGGATCCAGCCGATATTGTTGTCCAGCATCTTGGCCTTGACCGACTGCACGCGGATTTCGGCGCGCGTGATCGAGACCGGGAAGGTGCGTTCCTCGCTCTTGCGGTAGATGGTCAGCGTGACCTTGGTGCCGGGCTCGCCGCGCATGCGCTTGACCGCCTGCTCCAGCGGCAGGCCGCGCACGGGCTTGTCGTCGATGCGGGTGATCAGGTCGCCCGGCTGGATGCCGGCGCGGAAGGCCGGGGTGTCCTCGATCGGGTTGATCACCTTGACCAGGCCTTCTTCCTGCGAGATCTCGATGCCCAGGCCGGCAAAGCGCCCGCGCGTGCCTTCCTGCAGTTCCTTGAAGTCTTTCTCGTCGAGGTAGGACGAATGCGGGTCGAGGCTGGCGACCATGCCCTTGATGGCTTCGGTCAGCAGTTTCTTGTCATCGACCGGCTCCACGTACTCGCGCTTGATCTGCCCGAAGATATCGGCCATCAGCCGCAACTGGTCAAGCGGCAAGGGCCCCGATGAGTTCTGGGCGGTCGCCGAAATCTGCAGCGTGGCGAGCACGCCGGCGACGAGGCCGACAGAAACTAGGCTGATGTTCTTGAGCGTCTTGCGCATGAGGGCTGCCTGAACGTGTACTCGAAGTACTGGTGTACGGTAGGGAGATTATGCCGGCTGCGGCCGCCCGGCGCCGGGCGGTTTGTCCGACAGTATAAGTGCGTGTGGTGAAACGGGCCTGTCCCGTCCCGACTCAGGGTGGGCGGCCGCACATCCGCGCGCGGCCGCCCGGGCCGGCTTCAGCGTGCCTTGCCCTGGCTGGCCACGGCCGCCAGCGAGGCGGCGATGGCGTCCTGGTCACCCAGGTAGTAGTGGCGCAGGGGGCGCAGGTCGGCGTCCAGCTCATAGACGAGCGGGGTGCCGTTGGGGATATTGAGTCCGACGATATCGTCATCCGAGATCTGGTCCAGGTATTTCACCAGCGCGCGGATGCTGTTGCCATGGGCGGCAATGACCACGCGCTTGCCGGATTGGATGTCGGGGGCGATGGATTCGTTCCACAACGGCATCACGCGGGCCACGGTGTCCTTCAGGCACTCGGTCAGTGGGATCTCGTTGCGCGGCACATTGGCGTAGCGCGGATCGTCGTACGAGGCACGCGGATCGGTGGGCTCCAGTGCGGGCGGCGGCGTGTCATAGCTGCGGCGCCACACCAGCACCTGCTCGTCGCCGAACTTGGCGGCGGTTTCTGCCTTGTTCAGGCCGGCCAGCGCGCCGTAGTGGCGCTCGTTCAGGCGCCATTCGTTGCGCACCGGGATCCACATCAGGTCCATTTCATCCTGCACATGCCACAGCGTGCGGATGGCGCGCTTGAGCACCGAGGTATAGGCCACGTCAAAGCCCAGGCCGGCATCCTTGAGCAGCTTGCCGGCCTGGCGCGCCTGGTCGGCGCCGGTTTCGGTCAGGTCGACGTCGACCCAGCCGGTAAAGCGGTTTTCAAGGTTCCACGTGGATTCGCCGTGGCGGATGAGGACGAGCTTGTACATGCTGCTGCTTCCAGAGAGTAGGTAACCTGCATGCGTCCGCGCCGTCACCTGGAGGGGGCTGATGGGTTCCTTGTGGACATCCCATGTCTCAGACAGGCGACAATGGCGGATGGCCATGCGACGGCAGGGCCTGGACGCCAAACCGCGTATTTTATAATGCCGCCGACCCAACCTACCGGAATGCCAACGTGAATTTCTTCGCCGACTACAACAACCTCGCTCTGATCGCCCTCGCCGTGGTCTCGGGCGGCCTGCTGGCCTGGCCCGCGATTTCGCGCAGCACCCGCGGCAAGACCGTCAATACGGCCGCCGCGACCCAGCTGATCAACAAGCGCGGCGCGGTCGTGGTCGACATCCGCGAGCCCGCCGAGTATGCCAAGGGTCACCTGCCCCAAGCCAAGAGCGCGCCGCTGGCCGACCTGCCCTCGCGCGCGGCCGGCCTTGCAAAGGACAAGGCTGCCCCCATCATCGTCGTGTGCCAGACCGGCCAGCGCTCGGGCAAGGCCCAGGCAGCGTTGAAGGAAGCCGGTTACAGTGAGATCTACGCGCTCGAGGGCGGCATCGCCGCCTGGCAGCAGGCAGGCCTGCCGCTGGTGAAGTAATCCCGGGCAGCACCGCCGTATCCGTCACAGCGCGCCCCCGGCCAGGCCGGGCTGCGCGCGCATTGCATTCAAGGAGAACCCGCATGGCCCGTGTCGTCATGTACAGCACCGTTGTGTGCCCGTATTGCCTGATGGCTGAACGCCTGCTCAAGTCCAAGGGCGTGGAAATGATCGAGAAGATCCTGATCGACCGCGAACCCGGCAAGCGTGAAGAGATGATGGCCCGTACTGGTCGCCGCACCGTGCCGCAGATCTACATCGACGAGACCCACGTGGGCGGCTTCGACGACCTCTCGGCGCTGGACCGCCAGGGTGGCCTGGTGCCGTTGCTGGCTGCCTGAGCCGGTTGCGCCGGCGCTGGCGCGGAATCGTCTGATTCCGCGCCGGGCCGGTTCCGGCACACCCCCGGCGCGGGTGAATTCGCCACCCGCGTCATGTACCATATGCGTTTTCCAACCGGGCACCGGCCACCCTTGCACGACGCAAGGGCTGCGGCCGCCGCGCCCGATGCACATCCAGCCCATCCTCCCGGAAGCCTTTCATGAGCGACCAGCAAAACACCCAGCAGGACGATCAACCCTTCTTCAACATCCAGCGCGTCTACCTGAAAGACATGTCGCTGGAGCAGCCCAATTCGCCCGGCATCTTCCTGGAATCGGAAGCCCCGTCGGTGGAAGTGCAGGTCAACGTCGGCGCTTCGCAGCTGCAGGAAGGGATCTTCGAGGTGGTGGTGACGGGCACCGTGACGACCAAGGTGCAGGACAAGGTTGCCTTCCTAGTGGAAGCGCACCAGGCCGGCATCTTCGATATCCGCAACGTGCCGGTGGAGCAGCTGGACCCGCTGCTGGGCATCGCCTGCCCGACCATCCTGTACCCGTACCTGCGCGGCAATATCGCTGACGTGATCACCCGCGCCGGCTTCCAGGCCATCCACCTGTCGGAAATCAACTTCCAGGCGCTGTATGAGCAACGCCTGCAGGCCGCCATGGAAGAAGCCCAGGGTGCCGAAGGCGGCAACAGCGGCATCGTGATGCCCGACGGCAGCCAGGCCCGCCACTGATTCCGGCGGCCTGAGCCATCATCGAAACGGGGCTGCGGCCCCGTTTCGACTTTGGACTACCATCGGTGGCGTGAACCTCCGCGCCATCTTCTGTTCGAGCTGCCATGAAACTGACCTTCCTCGGTGCCGGTGCCTGGGGCACCGCCCTCGCCAGCCATGCCGCGGCCACCAACGACGTGGTGCTGTGGGGACGCGATCCCGCGCAACTCGCGGCGATTGCGGCCACGCGTGAGAACGCCGCCTACCTGCCCGGCGTGACGCTGTCCGGGCGGCTGGCGGTGCAGGCGGATTTCGAGCAGGCCGTGGCGCATGCCGCCGACGATGCCGACGGCATTGTGGTGGTGGCAACGCCGGTGGCGGGCTTGCGCGAGATGACGCGCCGGCTGGCCGCGCGCAGCGCCAGGCCGGTGTCGATGCTGTGGTTGTGCAAGGGCTTCGAGTCCGGCACCCACCTGCTGCCGCACCAGATGGTGCGGGCCGAGCTCGATGCCACCGGGCGCACCGAGGGCTTTGCCTACGGCGTGCTGACCGGCCCCAGCTTCGCGCGCGAGGTGGCGCTGGGGCTGCCGTGCGCGCTGACTGTGGCGGGCAACGAGCCGTCGCTGGCCGAACGCGCGCAGGCGGCTTTCCACCATCACGCGATGCGCATCTACGGCAGCGACGACCTGACCGGCGTGGAAGTCGGCGGTGCGGTCAAGAACGTGCTGGCCATTGCCACCGGCGCCAGCGACGGGCTGGGCCTGGGCCTGAACGCGCGCGCCGCGCTGGTGACGCGCGGGCTGGCCGAGATGACGCGCCTGGGGCTGGCGCTGGGCGGCCGGGTCGAGACCTTCATGGGCCTGGCCGGCGTGGGCGACCTGATCCTGACCGCCACCGGCGACCTGTCGCGCAACCGCAAGGTCGGCCAGCAGCTGGCGGCGGGGCAGAGCCTAGAGCAGATCCTGGCCGGGCTGGGCCACGTCGCCGAAGGCGTGCGCTGCGCCCAGGCGGTGGCCGAGCTGGCCGCCACGCACGGCGTCGAGATGCCGATCGCCCGCGCGGTCTGCGCGGTGCTGTTCGACGGGCTGAGCGCCGCCGATGCGGTGGCGCAGCTGCTGCAGCGCGACGCGCGCGACGAATGACTACCCGCGTATCCACCTTCTGATCCTCTGCACCGCATGCCCACACGACGACAAGCGCTGATCGCGCTGGCGGCTGCCTGCGCTGCCGGGACTTCCGGCAGCGTCTTCGCCCAACCCTGGCCCGCGCGGCCGATCCGCATGGTGGTGCCGTTCCCGCCGGGCTCGTCGCCCGACTTGATCGCGCGCATCGTGACCGAAAAGCTGGCCGCCGCGCTGGGCCAGCCGGTGGTGGTGGAAAACCGTCCCGGCGCCGGCGGCAATATCGGCACCGGCATGGTGGCGCGCGCCGCCCCCGATGGCTATACGCTGCTGTTCACCATCAACGGCCCGCTGGTGACCGCGCCGACGCTGTCGCGCAACCTGAACTACGACCCGTTCCGCCAGCTGGCGCCGGTCACGCTGGTGGCGACCTCGCCCAACGTGCTGGTGGTGGATGCGCGCCTGCCGGTGCACAACCTGCGCGAGTTCGTCGCGCTGGCACGGTCGAAGCCGGCTGAGCTGAACTATGGCTCGCCCGGCAACGGCAGCGCCTCGCACCTGGCGATGGAGCAACTGAAGGCGATGGCGGGCATCGACCTGCAGCACGTGCCGTACCCCGGCTTCCCGCAGATCACCACGGCGATGGTGGGCGGGCAGGTGCAGGCGGGCTTCATGGTGCCGGCGATCGCGATGCCGCAGGTCAACGCGGGCAAGCTGCGCGTGCTGGCCGTGACCACCACGGGGCGCACGGCGGTGTTGCCGTCGGTGCCGACGGTGGCGGAATCCGGCTACCCGGGCTTCGAGGCGATTTCCTGGCAGGCGGTGCTGGCGCCGGCGGGCACGCCGCAGGCTGTGATCGACCGGCTCTACCGCGAGCTGGTGGCGATCATCGGCAGCGCCGACGTGCGCGACAAGATGCGCGCGCAGTATTTCGTGCCGGCCGGTACCGCGCCAGCCTCGCTGCGCCAGACCATGGTGAGCGAGAAGGCACGCTGGGACAAGGTGATCCGCGCCGCCGGCGTGCAGCCGGAGTAGGCGCTGGCCGGGCGGCTCAGCTGCCGCCTTCGAACCCGTTCTGGCGCCACGCCTCGAACACCACCACGGCGACCGTGTTCGACAGGTTCAGGCTGCGGTTGTCGGGCCGCATCGGCAGCCGGATGCGCTGCGCGGGCGGGAACCAGTCGCGCCGCTCCGGTGATAGCCCGCGCGTCTCGGAACCGAACACGAACCAGTCCCCGGGCCGGAACGCCATCTGGCCGAACGGCGTCGAGCCGCGCGTGGTCAGCGCGAACATGCGCGCCGGGTCGGGCTGCTCGCTGGCCATGAGCGCGTCCCAGCTTTCATGCACGCGCATGGTGGCGTACTCGTGGTAATCCAGTCCCGCGCGGCGCATGCGCGCGTCTTCCAGCGGAAAGCCCAGGGGTTTGACCAGGTGCAACTGCGCGCCGGTGTTGGCGCACAGGCGGATCACATTGCCGGTATTGGGCGGGATTTCCGGTTCGACCAGGACGACATTGAACATGATGCAGGGGATGGCGGGCGCGCTGCGCCCTTCGTCAGAACGGTGCGCAGCTTACCGCGCGCACCGGCCAGTGTCATCCAAAGCTACGGCGTGCGCAGCGCGACGATCACGCTGACGCGGGCCGCGCCATGCGCCTTGAGCACGCTGGCGGCTTCGTGCACGGTGGCGCCGGAAGTCATCACATCGTCCACCAGCGCCACGTGCAGGCCGTCCAGCCGCACGGCGCGCGCCAGCCGGAAGGCGCCGCGCAGGTTCACCTGCCGGGCGGCCAGGTCCAGCGCGCGCTGGCTGCCGGTGTCGCGCTGGCGCTGCAGCAGCACCGGGTCGGCGCGCAGGCCCAAGTGGCGCGCCAGCGGCCGCGCGATTTCCCAGGCCTGGTTGAAACCACGCGCGGCCAGCCGCTGCGGTGACAGGGGGATGGGTGCGATCAGGTCGGGCGGCGCCCGCCGGGCGCCGGCCCAAGCCCCCGGCAGCCCCGCGGCCAGCCGGGCCGCGAGCCAGCCCGCCAGTGGCAGCGCGTGGCCGAACTTGAGCGCCAGCACCAGCTGGTCCTGGGGCGACGCGTAGTCGCCCAGCGTGTGGGCGTGATCGAATGCCAGGGGCGATGCGGCGCAGGCCGGGCAGTGGAAGTGGCGCCCCAGCGCCAGCGCGCAGGCCGGCCAGCACCTTGCCGGCGGCGCCGGCAGCCAGCGCGGCGCGCGCGTATACTTGCCGTCCGGCCGCAGCCCATCGGGCGCCGCGGCCGCGTTCATCCGGCGCCCGGGCCTGATCCTGTATCTGCCCCCGCGCCGGTTCCTGATTTTCTTGCTGCCCTGTCTGCCCGTGTCCCTGCATGCCGCTGATTCCCCCGATGCCTTCCTGCCCCCCGCGCGCCTGACCCGGCTCGCCTTCGACCGGCGCAGCCGCGGCTTCGGCCAGCTGGACTTCCTGCTGGGCGAAATCGGCCGCCGCATGCAGGAGCGCATGGAAGTGATCCGCCTGGCGCCGCAGCGCGCGCTGGATATCGGCTGCGGCCACGGTCAGGGCCTGGCCGGGCTGCGCGACCGCTTCCCGGATGCGCAGATTGCCGGGCTGGACATCTCCGGCGCGATGCTGGCCGAGGCCGGCCAGCGCGACCCGCAGCGCCGGCCCGGCTGGATCGGCCGCATGCTGGGCAAGCGGCCGCTCTTTGACCTGGTCCAGGGCGATCTTGCCACACTGCCTTTTGCGCCCGCGAGCTTCGACCTGCTGTGGTCCAACCTGGCGCTGCACTGGCATCCGGAGCCGCACCGCGTGTTCCCGGAGTGGCACCGCGTGGCGCGCGACGAAGGGCTGGTGCTGTTCTCGCTGTTCGGCCCGGACACCCTGAAGGAGCTGCGCGCGGCCTTTGCCGAAGTCGACGAAGCTCCCCATACGTTGCGCTTTGTCGACATGCACGATATCGGCGACATGCTGGTGCACAGCGGCTGGTCCACCCCGGTGATGGACATGGAGACGCTGACCGTGACCTACGAGTCCCCCGCCACGCTGCTGCGCGAGGTGCAGGCCTTCGGCGGCCTGCGCGGGCCGGCCGCTGCGCTGCCGCAGGGCCTGCGCGGCCGCGGCTGGTACCAGGCGCTGGCGCAGGCGCTGGAGCGGCGGCGCAACGCCGACGGCGTGATCCCGCTCACCTTCGAGATCGTCTACGGCCACGCCTGGAAGCTGGCCCCGCGTGGCGGCCAGGCGGTCGACGACCAGGGCCGCGCGGTGGTGCCGCTGGACCAGATCGGCCGTGCAAGGCCGCGCCGGACAAGTTAAAACAGAGTTAACTTGCGCCGGTGCGGGATTGCCGCAAACATAGCACCGGCGCGGCGGGCAGGGCGATGGCGGGGCTCTTCCCTATGCACAGAATCAAGCGGCGCGCAAGCCGTCCGGTCAAGGCGCGCCCTTGTCCGTGTATAGGAAGCGCCCTATAATGCGCCAGTTTGTCGCAGTGGTCCCCTGGCACAAGAACGTCCTGGTTTTGCACTTGCACTGTGCGGCCCGGGCGCCATCGTCCCGGGTGTGCATCCGATGCAGAGTGGTTGGCGATGCAAGACTTGGGTATCGCACTCCAGACGGCAGGTGGTGACTCCGGCGGAAATCTCGACGGACCTCTCCCCGCGCCCCACGACTGGCTGATGAAGCGGAATTGCTCGCTGTCTCCACGCCAGGTCGGCTGGTTTTACCTCTCGATCCTCACGGTTTCGCTTGCCATCGCGTTGTTTTTCGCGTGGCAAGGGTCCTGGCTCGTGCTGCCATTTGCCAGCATCGAGCTGATCGGGCTGGGGATCGCGCTGCTGGTGTATGCGCGCCATGCGACAGACTATGAGCGCGTCAGCATTACCGACGGCATGCTGGTCGTGGAGACAGCCAGCGGCACAAAGGTGACGCGCCGGGAATTCAACCCGCGCTGGGTGCGGGTCGAACTGGGTGAATCGTTCCGCGCGCTGGTGACGCTGCGCTCGGGCGGGCGTGAGGTACAGGTGGGGTGTTACGTGGACCCGTACCGGCGACGCAAGTTCGCGCAGGAGCTCGCAGCGGCCTTGCGCCGCCTCTGAGAGGCGGCGGTGGCGGCGGCGGGGACAGATTTGAATCTGTAAATTGGGTAGATAACAAATGAAAATGTGGAAGAAGGCATCCGCAGTTTGTCTGGCCGGCGCGTCCCTGCTTGCCAGCCAGACGGCGTCCGCGGTCAGCGACATGCCGGGCGGCCCCGCCGTGCGCCAGCTCAACCTGACCGAGCCGGTTACCAAGATCGCCGAACAGATTCACTGGCTGAACTGGATGATGCTGATCATGTGCACGGTGATCTTCATCGCGGTATTCAGCGTGATGTTCTATTCCGTCTTCAAGCACCGCAAGTCCAAGGGTGCGAAGCCTGCTGCCTTCCACGAGAGCATCACGGTCGAAGTGATCTGGACCATCGTCCCGTTCATCATCGTGATTGCGATGGCCCTGCCGGCGACCAAGACCGTGGTGGCGATGAAGGACACCACCAACTCCGACGTCACCATCAAGGCCACCGGCTACCAGTGGAAGTGGGGCTATGACTACCTGAAGGGCGAAGGCGAAGGCATCTCCTTCGTGTCGACCCTGACCACCCCGCGCGAGCAGATCAACAACGAGCAGCCCAAGTCGAACACCTACCTGATGGAGGTGGACAACGAGCTGGTCGTGCCGGTCAACAAGAAGATCCGCATCGTTACCACTGCCAACGACGTGATCCACGCCTGGATGATCCCGGCCTTCGGCGTCAAGCAGGATGCGATCCCCGGCTTTGTGCGCGACACCTGGTTCAAGGCCGAGAAGATCGGCGTGTACCGCGGCCAGTGCGCCGAGCTGTGCGGCAAGGAACACGCCTTCATGCCGATCGTGGTGCGCGTGGTTTCGGACGCCGACTACACCAAGTGGGTCGACGGCAAGAAGAAGGAGCTGGCGGCCAAGGCCGACGATCCCAACAAGACCTGGACGCTGGACGAGGCCAAGGTGCGCGGCGAGAAGATCTACGCAGCCAACTGCGCGGTCTGCCACCAGCCCAACGGCAAGGGCGGCGGCGCCTTCCCGGCGCTGGACGGCTCCAAGGTGGTGAACGGCCCCAAGGCCGGCCAGATGCACATCCTGCTCGAAGGCAAGGGCGGCATGCCGTCGTGGAAGCAGCTCTCGGATACCGAGCTGGCCATGGTCATGACCTATACGCGCAACGCCTGGAGCAACAAGACGGGTGAAGTGATCCAGCCGAGCGACTTCGTGGGTGCCCGCGCGGGCAAGTTCCCCGAGGGCGGCGGCGCGGCCGGCGGCGAAGCGCCGAAGGCCGAAGCCAAGCCGGCCGACAAGGCTGACAAGCAGGCCAGCCTCGCGGGCAACCGCGTCGCGGGCTGACCCGCTGAAGACAGAACAGGATTAGAGGAGCATTTGCGATGAGTACTGCTACCCCGGACGCGCTCGCCCATCCGCACGATCACGCGCATGACGACCACGCGCACGACCACCCGCATGGCTGGCGCCGCTGGCTGTTCGCGACCAACCACAAGGACATCGGTACGCTGTACCTGCTGTTCTCGTTCATCATGCTGCTATCGGGCGGCTTGCTGGCACTGCTGATCCGCCTGGAGTTGTTCGAGCCGGGCCTGCAGTTCTTCCGCCCCGAGCTGTTCAACCAGTTCACCACCATGCACGGCCTGGTGATGGTGTTCGGCGCGATCATGCCGGCCTTCGTCGGCTTCGCCAACTGGATGATCCCGCTGCAGATCGGCGCGTCCGACATGGCGTTCGCGCGCATGAACAACTTCAGCTTCTGGCTGATGCCGCCGGCCGCGCTGCTGCTGGCCGGCTCGTTCCTGGTCCCGGGCGGCGCCACCGCCGCCGGCTGGACCCTGTACGCGCCGCTGTCGGTGCAGATGGGCCCGGGCATGGACATGGCCATCTTCGCGATGCACATCATGGGTGCGTCGTCGATCATGGGCTCGATCAACATCATCGTGACCATCCTCAACATGCGCGCCCCGGGCATGACGCTGATGAAGATGCCGATGTTCTGCTGGACCTGGCTGATCACCGCCTACCTGCTGATCGCCGTGATGCCCGTGCTGGCTGGTGCCATCACCATGGTGCTGACCGACCGCCATTTCGGCACGAGCTTCTTCTCGGCCGCCGGCGGCGGCGACCCGGTGATGTACCAGCACATCTTCTGGTTCTTCGGCCACCCCGAGGTGTACATCATGATCCTGCCGGCCTTCGGGATCGTCTCGCAGGTGGTGCCGGCGTTTGCCCGCAAGCGCCTGTTCGGCTACAGCTCGATGGTGTACGCCACCGCCTCGATCGCCATCCTGTCGTTCATCGTGTGGGCCCACCACATGTTCACGACCGGCATGCCGGTGACCGGCCAGCTGTTCTTCATGTACGCGACCATGCTGATCGCGGTGCCCACCGCCGTGAAGATCTTCAACTGGATCGCCACCATGTGGCGCGGCTCGATGACCTTCGAGACCCCGATGCTGTTCTCGATCGGCTTCATCTTCGTGTTCACCATCGGCGGCTTCACCGGCCTGATGCCGGCCGTGGCCCCGATCGACATCCAGCTGCAGGACACCTACTTCATCGTGGCGCACTTCCACTATGTGCTGGTGGCCGGCTCGCTGTTCGCGCTGTTCGCGGGCTTCTACTACTGGGGTCCGAAGTGGAGCGGTTTCATGTACAACGAAACCCGCGGCCAGATCCACTTCTGGGGCTCGATCATCTTCTTCAATGTCACCTTCTTCCCGATGCACTTCCTGGGTCTGGCCGGCATGCCGCGTCGCTATGCCGACTATCCGACCCAGTTCGCGGATTTCAACGCGATCGCGTCGATCGGTGCGCTGGGCTTCGGCCTGATGCAGGTGTACTTCTTCTTCTTCGTGGTGCTGCCGTCGTACCGCGGTGGCGAGAAGGCCGCCGACAAGCCCTGGGATGGCGCCGAGGGCCTGGAGTGGACCGTGCCGTCGCCGGCGCCGTTCCACACCTTTGAAGTTCCCCCGCAGGTCCGCTAAGGCGCGGCCAGCGTAATCAGGCAGCGGGAGGCGGCAGCGTCCGCCTCCCGCGCCGGCAGGCAACAGAAGCAACTATGCAGTCTCCAGACAAAAGCCCATCACGCCCGGACCAGAAGGCCGCCAACCGCCGCCTTGGCCTGATCCTGCTGTCGATCGTGGTGGTTTTCTTTCTGGGGTTCTTCGCCAAGATGATGTTTCTTGGCTGAGGCGGCAGGGTAGCGAGATGAGCAACGACCAGCAGGCTGGCAGGGAAGCGGACAAGCGGTTCAACCGCGGCATGATGCTGCGCCTGGTCGTGATCGTGGCCGTGATGTTCGGCTTCGGCTATGCGCTGGTGCCGCTGTACAAGAAGATCTGCGAGATCACCGGCATCAACGTGATCACCACGCGCGAGCTGCACGGCGCGGTGAAGAACACGCAGGTCGACAAGAGCCGCACCATCACGGTGGAGTTCGACTCCAACGCGCGCGGGCCCTTCGCCTTCCGGCCGGTGAAGAACAGCATGGAAGTGCACCCGGGCGAGATGGCGACGATCGTCTATGAGGTGGCCAACGGGCAGCCGCGCGATATCTCGGCGCAGGCCATCCCGAGCTACGCGCCCAAGCAGGCGACCCAGTATTTCATGAAGCTGGAGTGCTTCTGCTTCAAGCAGCAGACGCTCAAGGCGAAAGAGGCGCGCGAGATGCCGGTGGTGTTCGTGATCGATCCCGCGCTGCCCAAAGATGTGAAGAATATTACGCTGTCGTACACCTTCTTCGAGGTGGGTGCGCCGGTGGCGCAGGCGCCCGAGGGCCAGGTGGCGCCGCAGCCGGCACCGGCCGGCAAGGGCATCTGAGACGGCTGCGGTGCATGCCGGGGCTGAGGAGGACGGGCGATGGATGAGATGAAGGACGCGGTCAAGCGCAAGATGTCGTTCGCGCAAACCATGCGCGCGGTGCTGTGGTCGTTCATCGGCCTGCGCAAAGGCGCCGAGCACGAGCGCGACATGGCCCGGTTAAACCCGGTGCATGTGGTGATCGCAGGCGTGATCGCGGCGGCCATCTTCATCGCGGTGCTGGTGGTCATCGTGCGCATCGTGGTGGGACAGGCAGCGGGATAGCAGGGCAGGAAGGGTAGACAACAAAAGCAGTCGCAGAACAAAGCAACCGCGGCGGCGGGGCCGGCCCAGAGGAGGGGGCGGCCCGCAGTGCCAAAGCGCGGATCACGAATACTGAATCAAAGACTCTGAGCTGGAGATAAAAGAATGAGTGCGAATCGCGCAAACGCTCCGTACTACTTCGTACCGGGCCCGTCGCGCCACCCGATCACGGCAAGCTTCGGCCTGCTGATGACGGGCGCGGGAGCCGCCGGTTGGGTAAACGGGCAGCCCTGGGCGCCGTACCTGTGCGGCTTCGGCCTGCTGTGGTTCCTGTTCGTGCTCAAGAGCTGGTTTGGCGACGCCATCAGCGAGTCCGAAGGCGGCATGTACGGCAAGAACATCGACCTGTCGTTCCGCTGGTCGATGGGCTGGTTCATCTTCTCGGAGGTGATGTTCTTCGCGGCTTTCTTCGGCGCGCTGTTCTATGCCCGCACCATCGCCATGCCGTGGCTGGGCGACCTGAACAACAAGATCCTGTGGCCCGACTTTGCCGCGGTGTGGCCCAACACCGGCCCGGCCGGCGTGGTGGAAAGCTTCCAGACCATGGGTCCGTGGCCGATCCCGACCATCAACACCGCGCTGCTGCTGATGTCCGGCCTGACGCTGACCTGGGCGCACCACGCGCTGCTGGCCGGCAAGCGCAGCCAGCTGATCCAGGGCCTGTCGCTGACCATCCTGCTGGGCGCGGTCTTCATGTGCTTCCAGGTGTACGAGTACATGCACGCCTACTCGGAACTGAACCTGAAGCTGTCCTCGGGCATCTACGGCTCGACCTTCTTCCTGCTGACCGGCTTCCACGGCTTCCACGTGACCATGGGCGCTATCATGCTGACCGTGGTGCTGATCCGCGTGCTGAAGGGCCACTTCACGCCTGATCACCACTTTGCATTCGAAGGCGCTGCCTGGTACTGGCACTTTGTTGACGTGGTGTGGCTGTTCCTCTACGTCGTGGTGTACTGGCTGTAAATCCGGCTGCCGTACCCGCCGGCGCGCCCCTCGGGGGCGGCCGGCGCCAACGCAAAAGAGAAACGCCGCAGGAGGTTGTCTAGCCTGCGGCGTTTGTCTTTTGCGGGCCTGCTGCCCGCGTCCTGGCGTTCAGGGCGCCATGCGGATGCCCGTGCTGTGGATCCAGCCCATCCAGTTCGAGAACAGGATGAACAGGAACAGCGCCACCGAGAACCCGACACGCAGCATCAGCGAGCGCATCATGTTGGGCGTCGTGCCGCGGTCGCGCATCATGAAGAACAGGGCGGAGGCCAGGCTGGCGATGATCAGGATGAAGGCAACGATGATGACAATGCGCATGGCGGGGCAGGTCGGGGCAAAGAGCGACGGAAAAACCCATTATCGCACCGGCCCGCGTTGTGGTCCCGCCTGGCGATGACAGTGCGCCGCAGGTTCAGCCCGCTGCCGCTGGCCGCCGCGCTGGTGGTGATCGCCGTGACCTGCGCGCTGGGCAACTGGCAGCTCAACCGCGCGCACGACAAAGAGGCGCGCGCGGCGCGGCTGCAGGCGCTGTCGGCGCAGCCGCCGGTGTTGCTGGGCACGGCGCCGCTGCCGCAAGTTGTGACCGACCGCACGGTCCGCGTGACCGGGCGCTTTGACACGGCCCGCAGCGTATTGCTGGATAATCGCCCCCACGGCAATGGCAGCAGCCCCGGGGATAGCCGCGCCGGCTTCCTGGTGCTGACGCCGCTGCGGATTTCAGCCGCCTCGCCAGCGCCAGCAGGTGCCGCCGGCGCCATGCAGGCGGTGCTGGTGCTGCGCGGCTGGCTGCCGCGCGATGCCCAGGACCGCACCAGGATTGCGCCGTTCCCCACGCCCGAGGGCGAGGTAACGATCGAAGGCACGGCACTGGCGGCCGTGCCGCGGGTCTATAGCCTGGGCCAGGACGCCGCTGGCAGCAAGATCCGCCAGAACCTGGACATCGCTGCCTATGCGGCCGAAACCGGCCTGGCGCTGCACCCGCTGGTGCTGGAGCAGCGCAGCGACACCGGCGATGGCCTGGCGCGCGACTGGGCCCCGGCCGACTTGGGCGCGGACCGACACTACGGCTATGCCTTCCAGTGGTTCGGGCTGGCCGCGCTGACGGTGGTGCTGGTGGCCGTGCTGGGCTGGCGCCGCGCGCGCCGGGTGGCCGCACCGTAACTCGAATGAACCGGGCGCATGCGCTCGCCGAAGACAAAGGACAGACGTACTCCATGGCACAGCAAGACTCCGCCCCGGCCGCCGCGGCCTCGCCGCCGGATACCCGCATCGATGCGCGCACGCGCCGCGGCCGCCTGCAGATGCTGATGCTGTTGCTGGTGTGCGCGTCGCCGGTGATTGCCTCTTACTTCACCTACTACGTGATCAAGCCGCGCGGTGGCGCCACCAACTACGGCGCGCTGGTCGACCCGCAGCGGCCGATGCCGCCGGTGCGCGTCACCGACGAGCAGGGTCGTGCCGTGCCGCTGGAGCAGTTCCGCGGCAAATGGCTGCTGGTGACCGCCGATCCGTCCGCCTGCGACGAGGCCTGCGCGAAGAAGCTCTTCACCATCCGCCAGATCCGCGCCGGGCAGGGCCAGGACCGCGAACGGATCGTGCCGGTGTGGCTGGTGACCGATGATGGCAAGATCGACGAGCGCCTGACCGCCGCCTACAACGAGCCCTACGCCGGTGTGCGTTTCCTGCGCATCGACCGCCAGGCCGCCCAGCAGTGGCTGCCGGCCGAACCCGGCAAGCGCGCCGAGGACACCCTGTTCCTGGTCGACCCGCTGGGCAACCTGATGATGCGTTTCCCGCAGGACCCGGACCCCAAGAAGATGAGCGGCGACCTGAAGAAGCTGCTCAAGGTCTCGCGCATCGGCTAAAGGGGACGGCATGCTGCTGCAACTGGCCATCATCGGCATCCTGATCGCGCTGTTTCCGCTGTCCTACGTGCTGGTGAAAGGGGACCGCAACAAGTACCGCAAACTCGCCTGGATCACGGCGTTCCTGACGCTGGACCTGATCATGTTCGGCAGCTTCACGCGCCTGACCGACTCCGGCCTGGGCTGCCCGGACTGGCCCGGCTGCTACGGGCACTCCAACCCGCACGCCGCGATGGAGCCGATCCGCGCGGCCGAGACCGCGCTGCCCAGCGGCCCGGTGACGCTGGCCAAGGCGTGGATCGAGATGATCCACCGCTACTTCGCCATGGCGGTCGGGGTGCTGATCATCACGCTGATGGTGCTGGCGTGGGTCAAGCGGCGCGAGCTGAAGCAGTCGCCGTGGTTCGCCACCGGGGTGCTGCTGCTGGTGTGCGTGCAGGGCGCGTTCGGCGCCTTCACTGTGACCCTGAAGCTGCAGCCCGTCATCGTGGTCACGCACCTGATGCTGGGCATGGCCCTGCTGGCCGTGCTGATCCAGCTGGGCTCGCGCAACGATCCGCCGCACCCGGTCGCGGCGCAGGCCGCGCGCCTGCGCTGGCCGGTGCGCATCGGCCTGCTGCTGCTGGTGATCCAGATCTTCCTGGGCGGCTGGGTCAGCACCAACTACGCGGTGCTGGCCTGTACCGACTTCCCGCTGTGCAACGGCCAGCTGGTGCCCGAGATGGATTTCCGCCACGGCTTCACGCTTTGGCGCCAGCTGGGCATGACCGCCGACGGCGACTACATCCCGCACGCGGCGCTGGTGGCGATCCACTGGGTCCACCGCGGCTTTGCCTTTGTCGTGCTGGGCTACCTGGCGTGGCTTGGCCTGCGCGCGCGCAGGCTTGAAGGGCTCGCGCGCGCGGCCGGCTGGCTGCTGGGCACGCTGGTGCTGCAATTGGCCACCGGGATGTCCAATATCGTGTTCGACTGGCCGCTGGTGGCCGCGGTTGCGCACAACGGCGGCGCGGCGCTGCTCCTGCTGCTGCTGGTCCGCCTCCACTACAATACAGGGCTCGCAGGGCTCACCATGCGGGCCGCCGGCGCCCCCGCTGCCGTGCCGAACGCCGCCCGCGCCACATGAAAGACAAGACCCCTTCCGTGGTTACCGCTACCCACCCCCATTCGCTGGGCAAGTTGAGCCGGATACGGCACCTTGCCCGACAATACGCCGCCCTGACCAAGCCGCGCGTGACGCAGCTGGCCGTGTTCTGCGCCATCATCGGCATGTTCCTGGCCACGCCCGGCATGGTGCCGTGGCGCGTGCTGATCGGCGGCGCCGCCGGCATCTGGCTGCTGGCCGGTGCGGCCTTTGCCATCAATTGCCTGGTCGAGCAGAAGATCGACGCGCTGATGCGCCGCACCGCGTGGCGCCCGTCGGCCACCGGCGAGATCACCACGCCGCAGACCCTGGTGTTCTCCGCCATCCTGGGCGGCGCCGGCATGTGGCTGCTGCACGTCTACGCCAACGACCTGACGATGTGGCTGACCTTTGCCACCTTCCTCGGCTACGCGGTGGTCTACACCATCCTGCTCAAGCCGGCCACGCCGCAGAACATCGTCATCGGCGGACTGTCCGGGGCGATGCCGCCGGCGCTGGGCTGGGCCGCGGTGGCGGGCGAGGTGCCGGCCGAGGCCTGGTTCCTGGTGCTGATCATCTTCACCTGGACCCCGCCGCACTTCTGGGCACTGGCGCTGTACCGCCGCGCCGACTACGCCAAGTCCGGCCTGCCGATGCTGCCGGTCACGCACGGCGAGCGCTATACGCTGCTGCATATCCTGCTGTACACGCTGATCATGATCGCCGCGACGCTGCTGCCCTTTGTCTACGGCATGAGCGGCTATATCTACCTGGCGGCCGCGCTGGCGCTGGGCGCGGGTTTCCTGGCCTATGCCTGGAAGATGTACCGCAACTATTCAGACGAACTGGCGCAGCGCACCTTCCGCTTCTCGATCCTGTACCTGTCGCTGCTGTTTGCCGCGCTGCTGGTCGACCACTACTTCAAGTTCGTGCCCCAGGTGTGACCTGTGGCCCACCGGCTGCGGCATCTTGTCGCGGCCGGCGCAGCGTGGCGACACGATCGGCGATACTGCGTGATGTCGCCGCCCTCCGGTGCCGCCGTTTCCTCCCACCCCTGACCGGTTTCCGCCGCATGCCCCGCCTAAGCCCCGCCTCCGGCCTGTTCGCCGCCTTCCGCCGCTTTTCCCTGCTGGCCGCGCTTGCGCTGGCCGTGGCTGCCTGCGGGCAGCAGAAGGTCTCGTTCCGCAATGTCGACATCACCGGCGCGGCGGACTTCGGCAAGGACTTCTCGCTGACCGACCATCACGGCAAGGTGCGCACCATCGCCGACTTCAAGGGCAAGGCGGTGGTGATGTTCTTCGGCTACACCCACTGCCCGGACGTGTGCCCGACCACGATGGCCGAACTGAAGGCGGTGATGGAGAAACTGGGCCCGGACGCCGACCGCGTGCAGGTGCTGTTCGTCACGGTCGATCCGGAACGCGACACGCAGGCGCTGCTGGCCCAGTACGTGCCGGCCTTCGATGCGCGCTTCCTGGGGTTGCGCCCGGCCGACGAAGCCGCACTGCAGAAGGTGACCAAGGACTTCAAGGTGTTCTATGCCAAGGTGCCGGGCAGCTCCCCGAGCAACTACACGGTGGACCACTCCGCGGGCAGCTATGTGTTCGATCCGGAGGGCAAGCTGCGGCTGTTCATCCGCCACGGCCAGGGTCCGGATCCGATCGCGCACGACCTGAAACAGCTGCTGTCGTGATGTGAAAGGGAGGGAAGGGGTGCGGCATAACGTCGCACTTGTCCCCTCGCGGGCAACAAAAAGGCCGGTCCAGTGGACCGGCCTTTTGCATGGCTGGGGGAGCGGGTCAGGCGAACGCCTGCAGCGCCCCCTTCATCTTCTTCATGGCCGCGGCCTCGATCTGGCGGATGCGCTCGGCCGAGACGCCGAACTCGTCAGCCAGCTCATGCAGCGTGGAGCCGCCCGAGCCATCGTCCTCGACGTGCAGCCAGCGCGCCTCGATGATGCGGCGGCTGCGTTCGTCCAGCTTGGCCAACGCCTCTTCCAGACCCTCGACCTGCATGCGGTCGTGGCGCTTGGCTTCCAGCACGCGGGTGGGCTCGTTGTGGTTGTCCGCCAGGTAGGCGATGGGGGCGAATTCCTCTTCGCCGTCGTCGATCTGGCCTTCCAGCGCCAGGTCGCCGCCCGACAGGCGGGTTTCCATCTCCATCACTTCTTCGGGCTTGACGTTCAGCTCGCGCGCCACGGCCTCGACCTGCTCCGGCGTGAACGTGTGTGCGCCCTGCTTGTGGCTGCGCAGGTTGAAGAACAGCTTGCGCTGGGCCTTGGTGGTGGCCACCTTGACCATGCGCCAGTTCTTCAGCACGTATTCGTGGATCTCGGCCTTGATCCAGTGCATCGCGTACGACACCAGGCGCACGCCCTGGTCGGGGTCGAAGCGCTTGACCGCCTTCATCAGGCCGATATTGCCTTCCTGGATCAGGTCGGCGTGGGGCAGGCCGTAGCCCAGGTACTGGCGGGCAATCGACACCACCAGGCGCAGGTGGGACATCACCATCTGGCGGGCAGCATCAACGGAGTCGTGGTCGCGGAGCTCGCGCGCCAGGCGCTGCTCTTCCTCCGCGGTCAACAACGGAATCCGGTGGACAGCCTGGATATAGCTGTCGAGGTTGCCAACGGTGGCCGGGAAGGTCAGCGCAAAGCTGCCCGTGCTCCGGGGTGCCGTCGGCAGACGGTTATTCAGGGTTTGGTCGGCAGACAAGACTGCGTTCACTCAATGGCTCCTTTCGCATCCGGCGGTTCGGTTGCCGGTGTGCCGCGCCTCTTGGTCGGCGGCACTGCAACACATATTAGCACTCAGGCCGGGTGAGTGCTAATTGGAGTCCCGATGGCAGTGATAGTTCCACTCGATTGCTCTTGCGGATAGCATAGCTACTTACCGCTTCGAGCGGCGGAAACGATACCCACGGTTCGGCGCACAGGATATTAGAGCGGCGCGGGGCACGGGGGTTCTGCCCGCTGCTGCAATGATTTGTTGCAGCAGCGGCTACACTCGACCCACCTGCGGCGCGCTGGCATCCTTGCGAGCCTCTCTCATTCCACCGGAGGAGTTATGTCTGCTATCGAACACTTGCTCAAGCCGCATGTGCGCGACCTGGGCGATTTTACCGTGCGCCGGCTGTTGCCCGCCGCCGCTACCCAGACCGTCGGGCCGTTTATTTTCTTCGACCATATGGGGCCGGTGCAGCTGCCGCCGGGCGCCGGCGCTGATGTGCGTCCGCATCCCCATATCGGGCTGGCCACGGTCACCTACCTGTTCGAGGGCGAGATCATCCACCGCGACAGCCTGGGCAGCGACCAGGCGATCCGCCCAGGCGACGTCAACTGGATGACCGCCGGGCGCGGCATCGTGCACTCGGAACGCTCGCCCGAGCATGTGCGCCCCGCCGGGGCCCGGCTGCACGGCATCCAGACCTGGGTGGCACTGCCGCAGGAGCATGAGGGTGCCGAGCCGTCGTTCTTCCACCATCCCGCTGCCACGCTGCCGCAGATCGAGCGGCCGGGCGTGCGCATGGTGGTGATTGCGGGCGATGCCTTTGGCCAGGTCTCTCCGGTCAAGGTCTTCAGCCGCACCCTGTATGTGGCGATCGAGCTGGATGCGGGCGCGAGCGTGGAGATCCCGGCCGAGCATGCCGAACGGGGCGTCTATCCGGTGGATGGCGCGGTGGCGCTCGACGGCGAGCCGCTGCCGGCCGAGCATATGGTGGTGCTCACGCCGGGCCAGCCCGCGACGCTGACGGCCACGGCGCCGTCGCGCGTGATGCTGCTGGGCGGCGACCCGACCGACGGGCACCGCTTTATCTACTGGAATTTCGTTGCCAGCAGCAAGGTGGCGATCGAGGCTGCCGCCCAGCGCTGGGAGGACGATCAGTTCCCGCACGTGCCGGGCGAGACCGAGCGCATCCCGCTGCCTCCGCGCAAGGCCTGACAGCGGTCCCGGGGCTGGCTCAGACCGGGCTGGCCCAGGTCACGTGGGTGCCTTGCCGCAGGCATTCGCGGATGGCATCGACCTGGATCGCGATCGGTGCCGGCACCGGCACCGCGCCGTCCAGCACGCGCCGGATCCAGGCCACGGTCTGGCCGGCGTCGCTGCCGGGCGGCAGTTCAGGTACTTCGGCCAGTGAACCCACGGCCGGATCGACCAGCGTCTGCTGGTGCCCCTCATGCAGCCAGTCGATGCGGCTGGTGCGGCGCGCATCGGCCACCACTTCGCCCTCGGTGCCGCGTGCCAGCAGCACGTTGGCGGGCTCATGCGAGAAGTAGTCGGTCAGCGTCTCGCGGTATTCGGGGTGGGTGTAGCTGTACAGGCGCAACCCTTCCGCGGGCGAATGCTCGCCCACCGGCTGCAGCATCTTGGCCACCGTATGCGCCGAATTGCGCAGGCCGATCACGGTGCGCCGCTCCAGCAGCTGCGACAGCCCGGGCGACAGCACATCCACCGGCAACACCGCGAGCGGCCCGAGGTCGCTGCCCTCGCGCAGCCGTGCCGAGGCCTCGTCGGTCGTCGCGCACAAGGGCACGCCCAGGGCCTCGAACAGCGTCATGCTAGTCACGCGGCCATTGAACAGGCGCGTGCCGTGCACCAGCACGGGGACATCTTCGCGCGCCAGCAGCAGCGCCAGCAGCGGCACCAGGTTGGGTTGCTTGCGCGCGCCGTTGTAGCTGGGGATCACCACCACCTGCCGGTCAGGCGGCGCCGGCAGCGGCTGGCAGTGCGCATGGGCGGCTTCCAGCATGCCCGCCAGCTCGTGCGGGGCCTCGCCCTTGATGCGGTAGGCCATCAGGATGGCGCCAAGCTCCAGGTCGGAGACGCGCCCGGCCAGCATGGCGTCGAACAGGGCCTGCGCGTCTTCGCGGGGCAGCGCGCGCGCGCCGTTGACGCCGCGGCCGATCTCCTTGATATAGCGGGCAGCAGGGAAGGACGTGGCTGGCGTGGTCATGGCGGCGTGGGGGTAGTCTGTTCTGGGTTCATGATAGCGGAGCCAGGCCGCCGCGCCCACCGCCGCCGGTCACCGCGCATCGCCTCCTGAGGACACTACGCGGCTTCCTGCAGCGCCGGGTTGCGCTGCTTGCGGTAGAGGAAGTCCAGCACCGCGGTGCGGCAGGCGTGATAGGCCTTGTCATCGGCCAGCGCGACGCGGTCGCGCGGGCGCGGCAGGCCCACCTTCAGGATCTCGCCGATGGTGGCGGCCGGGCCATTGGTCATCATCACGATGCGGTCGGCCAGCAGCACGGCCTCGTCGACGTCGTGGGTCACCATCACCACCGTGCTGCGAGTGCGCGCCACGATCTTGATCAGCTCGTCCTGCAGGTGCGCGCGCGTGAGCGCATCGAGCGCGCCGAAGGGCTCGTCCATCAGCAGCACCTTGGGCGCCATCGCCAGCGCGCGGGCAATGCCCACGCGCTGCTTCATGCCGCCGGAGATTTCATGCGGGTACTTGTTCTCGGCGTGCGTCAGGCCCACCAGCGCCAGCGTGTCATGCGTGCGCGCCTTGAGCTGTGGCTTGCTCTCGTTGGCGGCGAAGACGCGCTCCACGCCCAGGTAGACGTTCTCGAAGCACGTCAGCCACGGCAGCAGCGAATGGTTCTGGAACACCACCGCGCGCTCTGGCCCCGGCCCGGCGATCTCGCGCCCGGCGCAGATCAGCGCGCCGGTGGTGGGCGTGGCCAGTCCCGCGACCAGGTTCAGCAGTGTGGACTTGCCGCAGCCGGAATGGCCGATCAGCGTGATGAACTCGCCCTCGGCGATCTGCAGGTTGATATCGCGCAGGGCGACGAACGGGCCCTTGCGGGTCTTGAAGGTCTGGCCGACGTTTTCGATGCTGACGAACTTGTCCATGGCGATTCTCCCCGCGTATCAGTTGGTGCCGTAGCTGAAGCGCCGGGCCAGCGCCAGCAGCGCGTGCTCGAGCAGCAGCCCGATGATGCCGATCACGAAGATCGCGATCACGATGTGCTCGACCTTCAGGTTGTTCCATTCGTCCCACAGCCAGAAGCCGATGCCGGTGCCGCCGGTCAGCATCTCGGCCGCGACAATCACCAGCCACGCGGTGCCGATCGACAGCCGCACGCCGGTCAGCATGTAGGGCAGCACTGCGGGGAACAGCACCCGCGTGAATACCTTCCATTCCGACAGGTCCAGCACGCGCGCCACGTTCAGGTAGTCCTGCGGCACGCGCGTGACGCCCACCGCGGTGTTGATCACCATCGGCCAGATTGAGCAGATAAAGATCGCCCAGATCGCGGCCGGGTTGGCGGCCTTGAACAGCAGCAGGCCGATCGGCAGCCACGCCAGCGGCGAGACCGGGCGCAGCAGGCTGATCACCGGCGCGGTCATCGCGTTCAGGAAGGCAAAGCGCCCGATCAGGAAGCCGGCCGGGATGCCGACCAGCGCGGCCAGGCCGAAGCCCGCCGCGACGCGCGCCAGCGATGCCAGCACGTTCCAGCCGATGCCCTGGTCATTGGGCCCGTTGCGGTAGAACGGGTCGGCAAACAGCGGCACCGCGGCGTTCCATGTGGCCTGCGGCGTGGGGATGGCCGGGATCATCGTGGCGATGCCGTGCCAGGCCAGCACGAACAGGGCAAAACCCAGTACCGGCGGCACGGCCTTGAGCACCAGCGCGGCGACCGCTTCGCGGCGTTGCGCACGCCGGGCCTGCGCGGCGATTTCCTGCTCGCGCCGGCGCGCCCGCTCCTTGGTGTCGGGGTCGGCGCTGGCGGCTACAGTTGCACCATCGGGCGTAGTGTGGGCTATGGCATTCACGTCTGGCTCCTTTCGTCAGGGGCACTGCGGATCAGTGGGGGAAGGCTTGCGTCAGGCCTTGATCTTGAAACCGTCGGCGTAGGCCTTGGGGTCCTTGCCGTCCCAGACCACGCCGTCGATCAGCTTGGCGCTGCGCATGTCGCTCTTGGGCAGCGGCACCTGGGCGGCGGCGGCGGCCTGCTTGTAGACGTCGATGCGGTTGACCTGCCTGGCCACGGCGAGATAGTCCGGATGTTCCTTCAGCAGGCCCCAGCGCTTGTGCTGGGTCAGGAACCACATGCCGTCGGACAGGTACGGGTAGTTGGCGCTGCCGTCCTGGTAGAACTTCATCGCGTCGGGGTCGTCCCAGGTCTTGCCCAGGCCGTTGGTGTAGCGGCCCAGCATGCGGTCCAGGATGATGTCCATGTCGGTGTTGACGTAGGACTTGGCGGCGATGGTCTCGGCGGTCTTGCGGCGGTTGGAGGCCGACGCATCGATGAACTTCGATGCCTCCAGCACCGCGGCCACCATCGCGCGCGCGGTGTTGGGGTATTTCTGCACGAATTCGGCGGTGGTGCCCAGGGTCTTTTCGGGGTGGCTCTTCCAGATGGCCTGCGTGGTCTCGGCGGTGAAGCCGATCTTGTCGGCGATGGCGCGCGCGCCCCAGGGCTCGCCCACGCAGAAGCCGTCCATATTGCCCACGCGCATATTGGCCACCATCTGCGGCGGCGGCACCGTGATCGCCTTGGCGTCCTGCATCGGGTTGATGCCGTTGGCTGCCAGCCAGTAGTACAGCCACATCGCATGCGTGCCGGTGGGGAAGGTCTGGGCGAAGGTGTAGTCGCGCTTCTCCTTCATCATCAGCGCCTTCAGGCTGGCGCCGTCCTTCACGCCTTTCTCGGCGAGCTTGGACGACAGCGTGATGGCCTGGCCGTTGTGGTTCAGGTTCATCAGCACGGCCATGTCTTTTTTCGGACCGCCGATGCCCAGCTGCACGCCGTAGATCAGGCCATACAGCACGTGCGCCGCGTCCAGCTCGCCGTTGACCAGCTTGTCGCGCACGCCGGCCCACGAGGCTTCCTTGGTCGGCGTGATCTTGATGCCGTATTTCTTGTCCAGCCCGAGCGTGGCGGCCATCACCACCGAGGCGCAGTCGGTCAGCGGGATAAAGCCGATGCGCACATCGGTCTTCTCGGGCGCATCCGAGCCCGCAGCCCACGCACCGGCGCGCACCAGCGGATCGACCAGCGTCATCACGCTGGCGCCGGCGATGGTGGCCAGCACGCGGCGGCGGCCGCTGCTGGCCGGGACGGCGTCGGCAGCCGCGTCGGAAACGTGGACGGCTGCGTGCAGCGGCTTGGCAATCCTGAGGCGAGAGGGCATTGCATGGCTCCAAGAAAAAAGGCGTCCCTGCCGCGACCGGCTTCGCCAGAAGACCGGTGCGGCGCAGGGACGCCGTTGTCCGTGGCGTGACGCAGCCCGCGTTGGCCGTGTCCGCCGAAATGGTTGGTCGGCCGCCGTTGGCCGATACCTGCATAACGCAAGGCGTATGCCAGCCTGTGCAGTGCAGCATTCGAGGGCGGATTTGTGACGGATCGGGAGGGAATGGTCGGATGCGGTGCGCGCGCGGTCGCCGCTGCCACATTCGGGGGAGCCGGGGAGGGAGGTGACGCCGCGCGGCAGCGCCAGGAGCGTGCATTGCACCAGTCGCGTGCGGCAGCGCACCACGACTGGCAGGCGGGAGCGGCTCAGCCCATCACGTCGATCACGCGCTGGGCCGCGTCCACCAGCTTCAGGCCGCGCTCCATCGCCATGCTGCGCAGGCGCTTGTAGGCCTCGTCCTCGCTGAGGCCGCGCGCCTGCATCAGCAGCCCCTTGGCGCGCTCGACCACCTTGCGCTCGGCCAGCTTGAGGCGGGTGGCATCGAGCTCGGCGCGCAGCTGCTGGTCCAGTTCAAAGCGAGCATAGGCCACGTCGAGCACGGTCTTGACGCGCTCGGCGCGCAGGCCGTCGACGATATAGGCGGTGATCCCCGCCGTCAGCGCTGCCTTGATGCGCTGGCTGTCGTCGTTATCGGTGAACAGCACGATCGGGCGCGGCGCATGCTGGGTCGAGACGCAGACATGCTCGATGGTGTCGCGCGCGGCGGATTCGGACGCGATGATCAGCATGTCGGGCTGGGTGGCCGTGATCACATCCGGCAGGCGCAGGTCGGCATCGACGATCTGGATCTCGGTAAAGCCCGCGCTGACCAGCCCGCCGCGGATGATCTCGACGTTTAGCGGGTCGGCGTCATGCGGGTCCCGCACGAGCAGGATCCGCAACACCCGGCCGCCGGCAGTCGGCGGGGCAGGTGCGGCGGGGGTGGGCGATGGGGGCGGGTGGCGTCGTGTCATGGCTAGGCTCTGTTGCAGTGCGCCATGCAAGATTCGCGCCGGGTAAGTATCCGGTCACCTGCGCCAGTCCGGTGCGGTGGCGCTGCGAGGATGCCTGGATTCATTGTATGCGGTCGTACGCAGAGCCAACTCTCGCGGTGTATCCTGTTGCCCTGCTGCGCCGGGCGCGTCTGCTGGCGACGCCGCGAGTGGCTGCATCCCGCAACCCCGCATCCCTGCGCCGCAGCACTGATCAGAACAAATCTGGAGAGATGCATGACCGAATTCGTGTTCGCCCCGCCCGCGCCCGTTGGCGTGCCGGTGCGCGGCAGCAACGCTAGCTTCCCGGTCCGGCGCGTGTACTGCGTCGGCCGCAACTATGCTGCCCACGCCCGTGAAATGGGCTCGGACCCCGACCGCGAGCCGCCGTTCTTCTTCTGCAAGCCGTCCGATGCGGTCAGCTATGTCGCCGACGGCACCGAAGGCGCCTTCCCGTACCCGCCGGGCACCAGCAACTGCCACTATGAAGTGGAGCTGGTGGTGGCGATCGGCAAGGGCGGCCGCGACATCCCGGTCGACCAGGCGGCCGGCCACGTGTTCGGCTACGCCGTGGGCCTGGACATGACCCGCCGCGACCTGCAGAACGAATCGAAGAAAACCGGCCGCCCCTGGGAGACCGGCAAGGCCTTCGACCAGTCCGCGCCGATCGGCCCGATCGTGCCGGTGTCGGCCATCGGCCATCCAGAGAAGGGCGCAGTGACGCTGGCGGTCAACGGCGTGGAAAAGCAGCGCGGCGACCTGTCCGACCTGATCTGGTCGGTGCCGGAGATGGTGTCGTACCTGTCGAAGCTGTTCGAGCTGCAGCCGGGCGACCTGATCTTCAGCGGCACGCCCGAAGGCGTGGGCCCCGTGGTCAAGGGCGATGTCATGCACTGCCACGTCGGCGGCGTGGGCGATCTCACCATCAAGGTAGTCTGATCCGATGCTCAAGCTTTACAGCTATTTCCGCAGCTCGGCCTCGTTCCGCGTGCGCATTGCGCTGGAGCTCAAGGGGCTGTCCTATGACTATGTGCCGGTGCACCTGCTCAAGGAAGGCGGCCAGCAGCTCAAGCCGGAATTCCGCGCCGTGAACCCTGACGGCCTGGTGCCGGCGTTCGTCGACGGCGAGCACGTGCTGCAGCAATCGCTGGCCATCGTCGAGTACCTGGACGAGATCCACCCCGAGCCGAAGTTGCTGCCCGGCACGGCGCTGGACCGCGCCTATGTGCGCGGACTGGCCCAGGAGATCGCGTGCGAGATCCACCCGCTGAACAACCTGCGCGTGCTGAAGTACCTGAAGCACACCGTGGGCGTGACCGACGAGGTCAAGGACGCGTGGTACCACCACTGGATCGAGCTGGGCTTTGCGTCGCTGCAGACCAACCTGGAGCGCGGCGGCAAGGCCGGGCGCTTCTGTTTTGGCGATACGCCCACGCTGGCCGATATCTGCCTGGTGCCGCAGGTGTTCAACGCGCAGCGCTTCAATATCGACCTGGCCCGCTACCCGGCGATCGCCAGGATCTATGAAACCTGCATGGAGCTGCCTGCCTTCCAGAAGGCGCAGCCGAAGTCGCAGCCCGACGCGGAATAAGCGTTCGCAGGCCTGCAAGGCAAAACGCCCCGGCACTGCCGGGGCGTTTTGCTTGGCGCAGGTTGCCGGGCCTTATCCCAGCAGCGCGTCGGCGAACTCGTCCGCCTTGAACGGTTGCAGGTCTTCCACTTTCTCGCCCACGCCGATGAAGTAGACCGGCACCGGGCGCTGGCGCGCGATCGCCGCCAGGATGCCGCCCTTGGCGGTGCCGTCGAGCTTGGTTACGATCAGCCCGGTCAGGCCCAGCGCGTCGTCGAAGGCCCGGGTTTGCTGCAGGGCGTTCTGGCCGGTATTGGCGTCGATCACCAGCAGCACCTCGTGGGGCGCGCTCGGCATAGCCTTGCTGATCACGCGCTTGACCTTCTTGAGCTCTTCCATCAGGTGCAGCTGCGTCGGCAGGCGGCCGGCGGTGTCGGCCATGACGATGTCGATGCCGCGCGCCTTGGCCGCATTGACGGCGTCGAAGATCACCGCCGCCGGGTCGCCGCTTTCCTGCGCCACCACGGTGACGTTGTTGCGCTCGCCCCAGATCGTCAGCTGCTCGCGCGCGGCGGCGCGGAAGGTGTCGCCGGCGGCCAGCAGCACCTTCTGGTCATAGCGCTGGAAGTGCTTGCACAGCTTGCCGATGCTGGTGGTCTTGCCGGCGCCGTTGACGCCCGCGATCATCATCACCATTGGCTGCTCGCGGCCCAGCGCCATGGTCTTTTCCAGCGGGCGCAGCAGCTGGGTCAGCAGCTCGCGCAGTGCCGCCTTGACGCCTTCAGCGGTCTCGATGCGCTCGGCCTTGACGCGCTTGCGCAGCTCGCCCAGCAGGTACTCGGTGGCTTCGACGCCGGCATCGGCCATCAGCAGCGCGGTTTCCAGTTCTTCGAACAGGGCCTCGTCGACCTTGACGCCGACGAACAGCGTGCCGATGTTGCGGCTGGTCTTGGACAGGCCGGTACGCAGCCGATGCATCCAGCCCAGCTTCGCTTCAGCGGTCTGGGCGGGCGGCGGGACCAGCTCGAGCGCTTCGGCCGGTGCGGGCGCCGGCACGGGGACCGGGGCTGCCACGGGCGCTGGGGCAGGGGGTGGCACTTGCGCTGGGACCGGTGCCGGTGCGGGCGCAGGGACTGGCGCAGGCGTGGGGGCCGGTGCCGGCACAGGGGCGGGGACCTCGACCGGAGCGGGGGCCGGGGCTGGCGCCTCGACGGGCGCGGGCTCGGCCTTGCGCTTCTTCCAGAAACTAAACATTGGGGAATGGAGTCAATACCGGGGGCGATACCCTGGCGGCAGCCAATGCCAGCAGGCAACCGGTTATAAATCAATGGGTTACGCAGGTGTCGCGATGGCTGGGGAGAAACCGTTGTGGTCCCGGCCGGCGATTGCGTATAGTTCGCTACATGGCAGATTCATGCGCGCAGTCTTGCGCACGTGAGTCGATCGGCAAAATTCTAGCAGACGGGGTCGCATGAACCATTGCGCTGTCCTGACCGCTGCGGGCGCACAAGGCACCAAAGCCTGCGTCCAAACGCGCATCCAACGCCTCTCACAACCTTCCAATCCGCTTTCTGCCCGCGCCGCGCGTCTTGCGCGGCGTGTCATTCCCACGCTGCTGCTGGCCTTGCTGCCCTGGTCGATGCCGGCGGGGGCGCAGGAAGCCGTGCCCTCGCCGAGGCCCGGCACGCAGACCGCCCTGGCCGGCGCGACCGCGCAGGGCACGACTGAATACCGCCTGTCCAACGGGCTGCGGCTGATCGTCAAGGAAGACCACCGCGCGCCCACGGTGGCGCACCAGATCTGGTACCGCGTGGGCGGCATCGATGAGGTCAGCGGCACCACCGGCGTGGCGCACATGCTCGAGCACATGATGTTCAAGGGCACGCCCAAAGTTGGCGTGGGCGAGTTCTCCAAGCAGGTGGCCGCGCTGGGCGGGCGTGAGAACGCCATGACCAACCGCGACTTCACCATGTACTACCAGCAGATCGGCAAGCAGTATCTGCCGAGGATGATGGAGCTGGAGGCCGACCGCATGGCCAACCTCATCATCACCAAGGACGAGTTCGAACGCGAGATGAAAGTGGTGATGGAAGAACGCCGCCTGCGCACCGACGACTCCGCGCGCGGTACCGTCTATGAGCAGCTGCTGGCCACGGTCTACACCGCCGCCGCGTACCGCCACCCGGTGATCGGCTGGATGGACGACCTGGTCAACATGCGCGTGGATGACGTCAAGGAGTGGTACCGGCACTGGTACGTGCCCAACAACGCCATGGTGATTGTCACCGGCGACGTCAAGGCCGAGGAAGTGCGCGCTCTGGCGGAGCGCTACTACGGCAAGGTCAAGCCGCGCACGCTGCCGCTGCGTAAGGACCAGGAAGAGCCGGCGCAAAAGGGCATCAAGCGCATCTGGGTCAAGGCGCCGGCCGAGAACCAGTACATGGTGATGGCCTACAAGGTGCCGCGCCTGCGCGATATCGAGAAGGACGTCGACCCCTACGCGCTTGAGGTGCTGTCGGCCGTGCTCAACGGCTACGACAACGCACGCCTGACGCGTGAACTGGTGCGCGAGCAGCGCCTGGCCGACGACGTCAACGTCGGCTACGACAGCATCAACCGCGGCGAGTCGCTGTTCGTACTCGACGGCACGCCGGCCACAGGCCACAACACCGACGAGATCGAGCGCGCGCTGCGCGCCGAGGTCCAGCGCATCGCCAAGGAAGGCGTGTCGCCGGAAGAGCTCAAGCGCGTCAAGGCGCAGGTGGTGGCCGGCCAGATCTACAAGCGTGATTCGGTGTTCGGGCAGGGCATGGAAATCGGCGTGTCCGAGATCTCGGATATCTCCTGGCGCCAGATCGACCGCATGCTCGACAAGATCAAGGCCGTCACGCCGGCGCAGGTGCAGGCCGTCGCCGCGAAGTATTTCAACGACGACAACCTGACCGTGGCCACGCTGGTGCCGCAGCCGATCGATCCAAACAAGCCCAAGCCCCAGGCCCCGTCGGGCCTGCGCCACTGAGGAAAGGCGATGACTCAGTACGTCACCACCCCGCAGCGTGCGCTGCGCAAACTGGCCGGCGCCGCATTGGGCGCCGTCGTCCTGCTGGCCGCGCAACTTGCGCAGGCCGCGATCCCGATCGAGCACTGGACCGCGTCCACCGGCGCCAAGGTGTTCTTCGTGCACAGCCCGTCGATCCCGATGCTCGACGTCAATATCGACTTCGACGCCGGCAGCCGCTATGACCCGCCGGGCAAGGCCGGGCTGGCCACGCTGACCGCCGCGCTGCTGGACAAGGGCGCCGCGGCGCTGGAGGGCCAGCCGGCGCGCGATGAAGCGAAGATCGCCGATGGCTTTGCCGATACCGGTGCCGCCTTTGGCGGCGCTGCCGGCGGCGACCGCGGCGGCATCGGGCTGCGCACGCTGACCGAGCAGCCGGAGCTGGACCAGTCAGTCGCGCTGGCCGCGCAGCTGATCAAGGCACCGACCTACCCGGACGCCGTGGTCGGGCGCGAGAAGCAGCGCCTGATCACCGCCATCCGCGAAGCCGACGTCAAGCCCGGCGTAATCGCCGACAAGGCGCTGGCCAAGGCCATGTATCCCGACCATCCCTACGGCGTGGCCGCGACGCCGGACAGCGTGGCGTCGATCACACGCGACGACATCGTCAGGTTCTGGCGCGACAACTACGGCGCGCAGCGCGCCGTGGTGACGCTGATCGGCGCGGTCGACCGCAAGCAGGCCGAAGCCATTGCCGAGCAGCTCACGCGCGGGCTGCCGCCCGGCAGCGCGGCGCCGGCCATGCCGCAGGTGCGCCTGAACATCGCCCCGAGCGAGCAGCGCATGCCGCATCCGGCACAGCAGTCCAGCGTGGCCATCGGCCAGCCGGCCATTGCCCGCGGCGACCCCGATTACTTCGCGCTGCTGGTGGGCAACTACGTGCTGGGCGGCGGCGGCTTCAGCTCGCGCCTGACTGACGAGGTGCGCGAGAAGCGCGGCCTGACCTACGGCGTGGACAGCTACTTCGCGCCGTCCAAGCAGCCGGGTCCGTTCGGCATCAGCCTGCAGACCAAGAAGGCGCAGACCGACGAAGCGCTGGCGCTGGTGCGCCAGGTGCTGGCGCGCTTTGTCGCCGAGGGCCCGACCGAGAAAGAGCTGCGCGCGGCCAAGGACAACCTCATCAACGGTTTCCCGCTGCGCATCGACAACAACCGCAAGCTGCTGACCAACGTCGCCAATATCGGCTGGTACGGGCTGCCGCTGGATTACCTGGACACCTGGACCGCCCAGATTGGCAAGGTCACGCGCGAGCAGGTCAGGGCCGCTTTCCAGCGTCATGTGCGCCCGGACAATATGGCGACGGTGATCGTCGGCGGCCCGGTGGCAGCGCCTGCGACCGCCGCCAGGCAGTGATGCCGGCACCGCTTGGGCCCGTCATGCGCGCCGGGACTCCGGCGCGTGCGGCGAACCGGCCCGCAGGCTCTACAATCACGGGATGAATTCGCGTTCCCGATTGCCGACGCCCGCCACCGGCGGGCGACCCGCCTCTCCTGCCGCTGCCAGCGGCGGGCGTTCCCCCGTTTCCGCGGCGCCACGCCAGGCACCGCGCCAGGCACCACGCCAGGAACCGTCCCAGGTCCGCATCATCGGCGGCCGCTGGAAGCGCACCTTGCTGCCCGTTCCCGACGCCCAGGGCCTGCGCCCCACGCCCGACCGCGTGCGCGAGACGCTCTTCAACTGGCTCGGCCAGGACCTGTCCGGGCTGGAATGCCTGGACCTGTTCGCCGGCTCCGGCGCGCTCGGCTTCGAGGCCGCCTCGCGCGGTGCCGCCGCGGTCACGCTGGTCGAGTCCAATGCGCGCGTGGCCAAGCAGCTGCGCGACAACCAGTACCGGCTCGACGCGGCCCAGGTGCGCGTGATGCAGGGCGATGCCTTTGCCATTGCCGCGCAGCTGCCCGATGCCAGCTTCGACGTGGTTTTCCTGGATCCGCCCTTTGCCGAGGACTGGATCGGGCCGGCGCTGGAGCATGCGGCGCGGCTGTCGCGGCCCGGCGGCGCAGTCTATGTCGAGACCGACCATGCGCTGACCGGTGCCGACGCGCCGGTGCCGGCATCGCTTGAAATCGTGCGCCACGCGCGCGCCGGCGCGGTGCATTTCCACCTGCTGCAGCATCGCGTGCCGGGCAACGGCGCGGCCTGATGCACCAGGCTGGGGCGATTGTCGGGGTAGGCCTGTTCCGCAATGAGGAAGGTCCCCTTCCTCAATAGGAAACGGGTTCTTAGCTGCGCTGCGGCAAAACGGTGCGCCGGGCGACTTCCAAGTGGCGCATTTGGGGTTACACTACGCCGCTGTCACAACGCTCGCGACGCAGCACCCACGCCGGTCCGGCCGGCGCAAGAGGCGGCCCACGGCCGGCAGCGGGCAGATCAAGGAGGAAGTATGGTCATCGCGGTCTATCCCGGCACGTTCGATCCAATGACCCGGGGACACGAGGATCTGGTCCGCCGTGCGTCGAACATCTTCGACGAACTGGTGGTGGGCGTGGCGCACAGCCCCAACAAGCGCCCGTTCTTTTCGCTCGAAGAGCGCATCGGCATTGCCCGTGAAGTGCTCGGGCATTATCCCAATGTGCGCGTCGAAGGCTTTTCCGGCCTGCTCAAGGACTTTGTGCGCAACAACAATGCGCGCGTGATCGTGCGTGGCCTGCGCGCGGTGTCCGACTTCGAGTACGAATTCCAGATGGCAGGCATGAACCGCTACCTGCTGCCCGACGTGGAAACCATGTTCCTGACGCCGTCGGACCAGTACCAGTTCATCTCCGGCACCTTTGTGCGCGAGATCGCGGTGCTGGGCGGCGACGTCAGCAAGTTCGTGTTCCCGTCGGTGGAACGCTGGCTGCAAGAGAAAATCGGCAAACCGGAATAAAATAGCAGACTCAGATACGTCGAGTCGCGGCCAGTCGGGCGCGGGCGTGTCCGCAGGAAGGAAACACCATGGCGCTGATGATCACTGACGACTGCATCAACTGCGACGTTTGTGAGCCCGAGTGCCCGAACGAAGCCATTTCGATGGGGCCCGAGATCTATGAAATCGACCCCAACAAGTGCACCGAGTGTGTCGGGCACTTCGACGAGCCGCAATGCCAGCAGGTCTGCCCGGTCGCCTGTATCCCCAAGGATCCGAACCGCGTCGAAACGCATGAGGTCCTGATGCAGCGCTACCGGCTGCTGACGGCCGCAAAGCACGCCGCCTGACCCGCAGCTTCAGCCAGGCAAAAAAAGCCCCCGGCACCGCAAGGTGACGGGGGTTTAACTTTTCCCCAGTTACTGCTACTACCTACAACACTGCGCGGTCACGCACCCATCGGCTTGCCGTCGCTACGGCGCACCACGATGGTGGACGAGCGCGGCGGCTTGGCCGCGTCCGGCCACTTGCCGGTGGGATGCTGGATATTGATGAAGCAGGTGGTCAGGTCCGGCGTGTAGGCAATGCCGGTGATCTCGCAGCCGGTCGGGCCCGCCAGGAAGCGCCGGGACTGACCCGTCGGCGAAATGTAGTACATGCTGTTGTTGCCGAACGTGCCGGTATAGGTGGCGCTGGTGCTGGAATCGGTCTGCACCCACAGGCGGCCCTTGGGGTCGACGCGCAGGCCGTCCGGGCTGGAGAAGGTGTCGCCGTTGATATTGCCCTTCAGGTTGTCGGTGGCCAGCGACGGGTCGCCTGCCTGCAGCAGGATGCTCCACGTGAAGGTCGTGGCCAGCGGCGAATTGCCGGCTTCGTTCCACTTGACGATATGGCCGTGCAGGTTGTTCTTGCGCGGGTTGGCGGCGTCGGTCTGCTGGCGGCCGCTGTTGTTGGTCAGCGTGCAGTAGAGCGTCTTGTCCGGTGCGGCCGTGATCCACTCGGGGCGGTCCATCAGCGTGCCGCCGGCCACGCGCGCGGCCGATTTGGTGTTGATCAGCACATCGGCCTGGCTGGTGAAGTCGACCGTGCTCGGCGCCGGCGAGACCGCCGACTGGGTCCAGTTGCCCGGGTCCGATGCGCCGACGGTCAGGCCGTTCTTGCCCTGCGTCAGCTCGATCCACTGGCCGCTGCCGTCGGCATTGAACCTGGCAACGTAAAGCGTGCCGCTGTCCAGCAGGTTGGCATTGGCGGCGCGGTTGTTCGGATCGAAGGCCTTGCTCGGGATGAATTTGTAGATGCAGCCCGGCGTGCCGTCATCGCCCATATAGAAGGCGACGTTGTTGCTGGCGTCGGTCAGGAAGGCGACGTTCTCATGGTCGAAACGGCCCATCGCCGTGCGCTTGGCCGGCGCGCCCAGCGTGCCGTACGGGTCGATCTCGACCACCCAGCCGTAGCCGTTCTCGGCCTGGGTCGGGTCGATGTAGTTGTCCGTGCTTTCTTCGCAGGTCAGGTAGGTGCCCCACGGCGTGTAGCCGCTCGAGCAGTTGTTGAGCATGCCGACCACGGTCGAGCCCACCACCGAGGCGGCCGGGCCGCCCACGCGGTACAGCGTGTTGCCGGTGTAGCGCTTGTTGTAGATCGAGTCGCGCTTGACCTGCCACTTGCCGCTGACGGCCAGTTCGACTTCGATCACCGAGATGCCCACCGCCGACAGGGCGATGCGCTTTTGCTCCGCGCTTGCGGTGGCGGCGTTGTAGGCGGTCGGGAACAGGATGTTGTAGTCCGGCAGTTCGTGGTTGATCGCGAGCAGGCCGCCCTTCTGCGGATCGACGCCCGGCAGCGCGAAGTAGTGCATGCCGTCGTGGTTGCCTCCGGCCTGGCGCTCGGTTTCGGCCGAGGACTGGAAGGCGCCGGCATAGCCGGTGGCGCCGGCTTCGACCGGGTCGCCGGCGGAGAACAGCACGTCGACGCTGTAGCCGTTGGGCACGACCACGGTATCGGCGGTCGACTTGGCGATCGGCTCGAAGGTGACGTCGTAGCTCGGGGCGACCGCGGCGGGCGCGGGGGCCGGAGCGGGTGCGGGCGCGGGGGCCGGTGCCGGTGCCGGTGCGGGATCGTCATCGCCGCCACAGGCGGCCAGCAGGCCGCTGCCGAACGCCGAGGCCAGCGACAGGCCCAGGCCGCCGCGCAGCACCCGGCGGCGGGCCGGATTGGCGGCTACGATGTCTTCAAGCATCTGGCCGGGCACTTCAACGTCGGGCTTGGCAGCGCGGCTGGCGGCTCGTGCTTCATCGGTCAGGTACGACATGGGCTTCCTCCTGTGGGTTGTCATGCGCATCGGCCACCATGCGATACCGATGCGATTGGAAACCACGGAATGTATGTGCCGCCCATGGCACTTTGATGACATATTGTCTGCAACAGCAGTCTTGGACCGCCAAATGACGACGGGCCGCAGATGCGGCCCGTTTTCATGCTGTTGTCGCAGGGATGTGCGTATTTGTCAGCGCGTGGTGTGCAGCTGCGCCATGGCGCGTTCGGCATCGCCGCGCGCCAGCAGGCCGAGCGGGTCGATGCAGCGGTCGATGGCGGCATCGATGGCTTCCTGCTCCTCGCGCCGCGGCGGTTTGAGCACGAAGTTGACCACGTCCTCGCGGCCCGCGCCGGCGCCGCCGGGCGCGTTGCGCGGATGGCCCACGCCCAGGCGCAGGCGCCAGTAGTCCTGCGTGGACAGGTGGGCCGAGATGTCCTTGAGCCCGTTGTGGCCGCCCGCGCCGCCGCCGCGCTTGAGCTTGGCCGCGCCCGCCGGCAGGTCCATCTCGTCGTGCGCGACCACGATCTCGTCGGGGAGGACCTTGTAGAAGCGCGCGAGCGACACCACGGCCAGCCCGGAGCGGTTCATGAAGGTCGACGGCTTGAGCAGCCAGATATCCTGGTCCCACAGCCGCGCACGCGCGGCCAGGCCGTGGAAGCGGCCCTCCACGCGCATCGTGGCGCCGCCCATGCGGGCCAGCTGGTCCACCAGCCAGAAGCCGGCGTTGTGTCGGGTGGCCTCGTACTCCGCACCGGGATTGCCGAGGCCGACGATGAGCTTGATCATGCGTTTGACTGGGTCGTTGGCGCGCAAGGCTGCGCCACAAGCGCCAAGGATACCGAAAAACCGGCAGACGGCTGCCGGGCGAAAAAAAACCGCCGCAAGAAGCGGCGGTTTCTTCGTGGCGCGGCCGGCAGGCCGCAACCGCTGCTGCAGCTTAGGCAGCCGGCGTTTCGCCAGCGGCTTCGCCACCTTCGGCAGCTTCCGACACGGCACCAGCCGGTTGCGAGATGCTGGCGATAGCCGGGTTGTCGTCACCGTGGGTGATCACGGTCACGCCCTTCGGCAGCTTGATGTCCGACAGGTGGACGGTCTGGTTCAGCTCGGCGGCGGCCAGGTCCACTTCGATGAACTCAGGCAGGTCGGCCGGCAGGCACGACACTTCCAGGTCGTTCACGATGTGGTTGACGATGCCGTGGCCCAGCTTCACGCCAGGAGCGGTTTCCTGGTTCATGAAGTGCAGGGGCACCTTGACGTGGATCTTGTCGTTGGCCGACACGCGCTGGAAATCGACGTGCAGCACCAGCGGCTTGAACGGGTGCATCTGGAATGCGCGCAGCAGGGCCTGTTCCGACTTGCCAGCGACTTCCAGTTCCAGGATCGACGAGTGGAACGCTTCCTTCTTCAGGGCGTGCCACAGCGCGTTGTGATCCAGTTCGATCATCTTCGGTTCGGCGGCGCCGCCGTAGATGATGCCGGGGGTCTTGCCCGAATTGCGCAGGCGGCGGCTCGCACCCGTTCCCTGTACGCTACGCTCGAAAGCGACAACTTTCATGATGACTCCAAATGTAAGAAGGCTGTCCGCGACCAGACAGCCTCGTTGCGGCGCAAACAGAAAATGATGCGCCGATCAGGTCACGTTGATCGCTGAAAAACGGCGATCAACGCAGTAAAGCCCTAAATTCTATCAGGAACCCGCAAACAGCGACATGATCGAGTCGCCCTTGACGATGCGGGTGAAGGTCTCGGCCAGCAGCGGGGCGGTCGAGAGCTGGCGGATCTTGGTGCATTTGGCGGCTTCTTCGGACAGCGGGATGGTGTCGCATACCACCACTTCGTCCAGCGCCGAGTCCGCGATGCGGGCGGCCGCGCCACCCGACAGCACCGGGTGCGTGCAGTAGGCGAAGACCTTCAGCGCGCCGCGCTCCTTCAGCACCTGGGCGGCCTTGCACAGCGTGCCGCCGGTGTCGATCATGTCATCCATGATGACGCAGTTGCGGCCGTCGACTTCACCGATGATGTTCATCACCTCGGCCACATTGGCCTTGGGACGACGCTTGTCGATGATCGCCAGGTCGCAGTTCAGTTCCTTGGCCAGTGCGCGGGCACGGACCACGCCGCCGACGTCCGGCGACACCACCAGCAGGTCGCCGTAGTTCTTCTCGCGCAGGTCGCCCAGCAGTACCGGCGAAGCGTAGATGTTGTCGACGGGAATATCAAAGAAGCCCTGGATCTGGTCAGCGTGCAGGTCCATCGTCAGCACGCGCTCGACACCGGCGACTTCCAGCATGTTGGCCACGACCTTGGCCGAGATCGCGACGCGCGCCGAACGCGGGCGGCGGTCCTGGCGGGCATAGCCGAAGTAGGGCATGGCGGCGGTGATGCTGCGTGCCGAGGCGCGCTTGAGCGCGTCGACCATCACCATCAGTTCCATCAGGTTGTCGTTGGTCGGCGCGCAGGTGGACTGCAGCACGATGACGTGCTTGCCGCGAACGTTTTCCTGGATATCAACTTGAACTTCGCCGTCGGAGAAACGGCCAACCAACGCCTTGCCCAGAGGAATGCCGAGGTGCTGTACGACAGCCTCCGCGAGTTTGGGGTTGGCGTTGCCGGTAAATACCATCAAGCCTTCGCTGCTCATTCGGGGCACCTGTCTTGCTGCTGGGGGAGCTTGGTGTCACCGGCAAAGCCGGTGACTGATACAGAGGGTCCGTAAGGACACTATAGGAATGTAATGGCAGGGGAAGAAGGATTCGAACCTTCGAATGCCGGAATCAAAATCCGGTGCCTTGACCAACTTGGCGACTCCCCTACACAACCGGGCCGTTCTTCGTGGTACCAGACTGCCGTACCGCGCCGAACGAAAACTTGCTACGCGAGCGCTGCGAGCGGATGACGTGCCAGACTGCGCACACACCTGCCATCCCATTCAGGGGGCAACCTTTCCAAAACCTGCTGTGCTGTTGCTGCGTCGGGAAAACGCGCAAACACGCAGGCTCCGGAACCGGTCATCCTGGCATGCTGATTGTGTTGCTTCAGCCATGCTAGGGCTCGGGCGACTTCGCCGAACTTCGCTGTTGCTATCGGTTCCAGGTCGTTGCGACCGAAATCGAATTTGTTTGTGCGAGCAGCGAAGACCGCAATTATGGAGAGCGGCGTATCCCTTGTCAAGCACTCGTCCGAAAAAATTTCAGCGGTGGGGACATGCTGTTTCGGGTGGATGACTACGAACCAGCTGTCGGGCAGCTCGACTGGCGTCAGGTCCTCGCCGATGCCCTGTGCAAAGGCGTTCTGGCCCAACACGAACACCGGCACGTCGGCGCCCAGCGCGAGGCCGATGCGCATCAGTTCGGCACGCGCAAGGCCCAGTCCCCACAGGTGATTCAGCGCCAGCAGCGTGGTGGGGGCATCGGACGAGCCGCCACCGATGCCGCCGCCCATCGGCAGCACCTTGTCGATGGCGATATCGGCGCCGAAGGCCGTGCCGCTGGCAGCCTGCAAGGCGCGCGCGGCGCGCACTGTCAGGTCTGTGTCGGCCGGCACGCCGGGCACGTCGGTGACACGTGCGATGAGGCCGTCATCGCGCCTGCGGAAATGCAGCGTGTCGCACCAGTCGACCAGCTGGAACACGGTCTGCAGCGTGTGGTAGCCGTCGGCGCGGCGGCCGGTCACGTGCAGGAACAGGTTGAGCTTGGCCGGCGCGGGGCAGTCGCGCAGTTCGGGCGGGGGCAGGGGCTGGCTGCGGTGCATGGCGTGGTTCACGGCGTCTGGGGATCGATCACGAGGCGCACCGACAGCGGATTGCTGCCGGCGTCGCGCGCCAGGTCGATGCGGCGCGGCACTTGGGCGGCCGCTTCCTGCCAGGCGACGTAGCGCACGGTCCAGCCGTTCTGCGCCAGCGTTGCCAGCCGGCCCTGCTCGTCGCGCGTGGTGCGCGCGGGCGCGCCCTTGGTGGCGCGGCCGTGCAGCCAGTCGCGCATGCCGGACACCGGCAGCGCAAAGCCAAGTGCTTCTTCCATCAGGGTGTCGACCTCGGGCGCGTTGCGCGGCGGCTGGTTGGGCAGGTCGAGCGTGGCGCCGGACGGCGTGGCGGTCACCACGGCCAGGGTCTGGCCAAGCGGGGACACCAGGTCCAGTCGCACGTTGCGGCCCTGCTCTTCCCAGCGGAAGCTTCCCTGCACGCCTTCGTCGCGCCCGTAGCGCACGTAGTTGGCGGAGAAGCGGCCGGTGTATTGCTGGCTGGCGGCGGCCTGGTCGCCATCAAAGCTGCGCGACGGTGCCACGCTGGCACACGCCTGCAGCAGCAGCGGGGCGCCAAGGCAGAGGAGCGCCAGGCGTCGGGATCGGTTCATGGGCTTGGTCGTGAGGACGGCGGCGCGGCGGCGGCCGCCGGCTGACGGGAATCCGGCGCCGCGGACCCGGGCTGCGGGCCGCGGCGGCGGGGTTACTTGGACAGTTGCATGTTGACCTTGTAGCGGCGCAGCGTGTCGACCAGGGTCTCGTTCTCGGGATCGGTCCGGACGGCCTCGGTCCAGGTCTTGCGCGCTTCGTCGTGCTCGCCGAGCTGCCACAGCACCTCGCCCAGGTGCGCGCCGATCTCGGCCTCGGGCGCCTTGGAATAGGCGTTGCGCAGCAGGTCGGCCGCCGGGCGCAGGTCGCCCATGCGGAATTTGACCCAGGCCAGGCTGTCCATGATGTACGGATCATCCGGCCCCAGCTCGGAGGCGCGCTCCAGCAGCTTGAGCGCCTCGGGCAGGCGCTCGTTGCGGTCGGCCAGCGAGTAGCCCAGGGCGTTGTAGCCCTGCTTCTGCTGCGGCTGCAGCGCGATCACCTTGCGCAGGCCCTTTTCCATGCTGTCGTAGCGCTTCTGGCGCTCGTCGAGCATGGCCAGCTCGTAGATCCAGTCGGCGTTGTCGGGCTCGGCCGTGACGCGGTCGTTGAGCAGCTTGCGGGCGCGGTCATAGGCCTTGCTTTCCATCAGCGTGGCCACCTCGGCCTGGCGGATGGCGGTCACGCGCTGCGTGCGCTGGCCGGGATCGGGGATGTCCTCGGCGTCGGTGAGCATCTCGCCGAAGAGCGCCTGGGCGTCGTCGAGCTTGCCCATGCGCGCCAGCAACTGTGCGCGCTTGGCGGTGGCCGCGGGCGCCAGCCGGATGTCCTCGATGCGGTCCAGCCACTGGATGGCACCGGCGTAGTCCTTGCGCTCCTCGGCGATCTGCGCCAGGTACTGGTAGGCAATGTCGGGGTTGGCGGTGGGCTGCTTCTCGACCAGCTGCAAGTATTCCTTCAGGTACTGCTCGGCCTCGCCGTAGTTCTTGGCCTGCAGGCTGGTCAGGCCCAATGCCAGCGGCACGCGCGGGTCGCCCGGGGCTACCTTGCGCAGCGTCTCGAACTCCTGCCGGGCCGACTGCATGTCATTGCGCAGCAGGTACAGCCGCGCCAGCGTGATATGGCCGTTGACCGAATCGGGCGACTTGTCCAGGAAGCGCTTCAGGATCGCGACGGCTTCGTCGGGCTGTTTCTCGGCGCGCAGCTCGGCCGCCATCAGCGCGGCCGCTTCATAGTCCGGGCGCAGCCGCAGCGCCTGGTCGAGCGCGGCGAGCGCGCCCGGCTCGTCGCCGGCGACTTCCCTGGCGCGCGCCAGGGCCAGCTGCGTTTCAGGCAGCTTGGTGTCATTCTTGGTCAGGTCCTGCAGCAGTGTGGCCGCGCCGGCCGGATCGCTGGTGCGCGACAGCTGCTGCTGCAGCTGCAGGATGGCCTCGCCGCGATGGGTGGCCGGCACCGCCGCCAGCTGTTGCTGCAGCAGGGGCCGGGCATCGTCCCAGCGGCCGTTGAGCACCAGCAGCGTCGACAGCACCTGATTTGCGGCGGGTGAAGTCGGCGAAATCTCCTTCCACAGGCGCGCCGAGTCCAGCGCCTGCTGCGGGATGCGCGCATTGAAGGCGATCTCGGTGGCGCGCTGCGCGAAGCGCGGGTCGCGGGTCTGCCGGGCCAGTTCCATGTAGGTCCGGTAGGCCGGGCCGACCAGGCCCCGCTGCATGGAAATCTCTGCGGCCAGCACCATATAGACGATGTCGTCGGTCAGCTCCAGCGACGGCAGCGCGCTGCGTGCCGGCTTGCTGGCGGCGGCGGGGCGCTCGCTTTCGGCCGCGGCCAACTGCAGTGCCGATGGCAATGGCATGGCGCCCGCGGGCGGCGCGGCATGGCTGGCGCCGGCGGCCAGGGCCAGCAATGCCGAGGCGGCCAGCGCGCGCGCATGGCGGCGCGGCGCCTGGAAAAACCGGGCCAGGGCGCCAGCCGTGCGCGCTGTGCGGGGAACGGCGCCTGGAAAAGCGATCGGGAGGCCGCCCGCGGTGGCTTGCAACGTGGAGTCCGGCATCAGGTCCGGCATGAGGTCCGACATGTAGTGATTGCTCCGGCGCGCGCTGGCGAAGGATGGGAGAAAACGCATTGATGAGGCCATTGTAGCCTGCCGCTACAATGCGCTGCTTGGCGCCGCGGGCCGGTGCCCACAGGCGCCGCAGGAGTTTTGAGCGGTAACCAACGGAGAGGTTCGATGCCAGAATTGCCCGAGGTCGAAGTGACCCGGCGCGGCTTACTGCCGCATGTGGTGGGGCGGCGCATCGCCGCGGTCACGGTGCGCCACCGCGGCCTGCGCTGGCCGGTCGATCCGGAACTGGAAATGCGGCTGGCCCAGCGCGTGGTGCGCCGGATCGAGCGCCGCGGCAAATACCTGCTGCTGGAATGCGTGAGCGAGGCGGCGGGCGAGTCGGCCGGCTGGCTGCTGGTCCACCTGGGCATGACCGGCACGCTGCGGGTGCTGCCCGATGCGCCGCCGCCTGGCGCGCACGACCACCTGGACCTGTTGCTGGCCCCCGCGCCCGGCGCCGCGCTGGGCACCCAACCGGGCACCATCGTGCTGCGCTTTCGCGATCCGCGCCGCTTCGGCGCCATCCTGTGGAGCACGCTGCCCGAGGCCGAACTGCCGTCGCATCCGCTGCTGCGCACGCTCGGCATCGAGCCCTTCGATCCTGCCTTCGACGGCGCCTGGCTGCACCGCCACACGCGCGGGCGCAGCGCCGCCATTAAGACCGTGCTGCTGGCCGGTGGCATCGTGGTGGGCGTCGGTAATATCTATGCGTCCGAGAGTCTGTTCCGCGCCGGCATCCGCCCGACCACCCCGGCCGGGCGCCTGAGCCGCGCGCGCTGCGACCGCCTGGCGCAGGCGGTGCGCGAGACCCTGGCGCAGGCGATCGAGCGCGGGGGCAGCACGCTGCGCGACTTTGTCGGCAGCGACGGCGCCAGCGGCTATTTCCAGCTTGATTGCCTGGTCTACGACCGCGCGGGCCAGCCGTGCCGCGTCTGCGCCACGCCGGTGCGCCAGATCGTGCAGGGCCAGCGTTCCACCTTCTACTGCCCGAACTGCCAGCACTGAGCCCTGGCGGCAGCCGCCCGGGCAGGCGCCGTGTGGCGCACAATGCGCGCCGCCGGCGATTGTCGATGGGTCGGCGCAACACTCCTTGTGCAAGCCATGACCGAGGGGCGTGAATTCCACAAAACCGCTGTGGAAACCTGTATCGTGTGTGCAGTCATAAAAAGTTACAAAATGGCCCGACCGCTTGCAGGGTAGACAGTGGTCGGGCCGGCATTGCGCGAACACGGGCGCAGCGCGAAAGCGGCGTGCCCCGAGGTAAAACCAAGTCAGCCGAACAGCTCCATGACAACGCTCGCCCATCAATTCGAACAATACGGCGCCTGGAGAACCGGGGTCCTCCAGTCACTGGCCGAATTCCAGTCCTGGCTGCAGCAGCACGACCTGTACGACGCCCAGGCCGATGACCGCGTGCAGCGCATCCAGAGCGTGCTGCGCAGCGACCGCCTCAAGGTCGCCTTTATTGCCGAGTTCTCGCGCGGCAAGAGCGAGCTGATCAACGCCATCTTCTTTGCCGACTACGGGCGCCGCATCCTGCCGTCGTCGGCGGGGCGCACCACGATGTGCCCGACCGAGCTGCGCTATGACGAGGCCGAGCCGCCGTGCATCCGGCTGCTGCCGATCGAGACACGCCTGCAGGAGGCCTCTACCGCTGACTTCCTGGAGGCCGGCACCTCGGCTTCGCACTGGCATTCGGTGCCGCTGGACCCGTCTTCGCCCGAGGGCATGCTGGCTGCGTTCCAGCACGTGGTGCAGACCGTGCGCGTGCCGCCCGCGCAGGCCGAGGCGCTGGGCCTGTACCACGAGAACGATCCCGATGCCGCCTACGCGGTCGATGCCGAGGGCATGGTCGAGATCTCGCGCTGGCGCCACGCCGTCATCAATTTCCCGCATCCGCTGCTGCGCCAGGGCCTGGTGATCCTGGACACGCCGGGCCTGAATGCGATCGGCACCGAGCCCGAGCTGACGCTGCGGCTGATCCCCGACGCCCATGTGGTGGTGTTCGTGCTGGCCGCCGATGCGGGTGTCACCAAGAGCGACCTGGAGCTGTGGCGCAGCCATGTCGGCGCCGGCCACCGGCGCGGCTGCCTGGCGGTGCTCAACAAGATCGACGGGCTGTGGGATCCGCTGCGCGAGCCGGGCGAGATCGCGCAGGAGATTGCGCGGCAGGTGTCCACCACCGGGCAGGTGCTGGGTATCGAGCAGTCGCGCGTCTATCCGGTATCGGCGCAGAAAGGCCTGGTGGCCAAGGTCACACACGACGACGAGCTGCTGGCGCGCAGCGGCCTGCCCGAGTTCGAGCACGTGCTGTCCGACCAGCTGATCCCGCGCCGGCGCGAGATCGTTTCAGACCAGGCGCACCGCCTGGTGCAGGACATGGCGCGCGCCGCGCAGCAGCTGCTGCAGACCCGCCGCCGCGATATCGTCGAGCAGCTGTTCGAGCTGCGCGGCCTGCGCGGCAAGAACCACGCGATGGTCAAGCACATGCTGATGCGCGTGCAGGGCGAGAAGGAAGAGTTCGAGCAGAGCATCAGCAAGTTCCAGGCGCTGCGCCTGGTTTTCGGCCGCCACAGTGCCGACATCATCAAGAGCCTGCAGCTGCGCGACGTGCGCCTCACCATGCGCAGCGCGCGCGAGCAGATGAAAGAGCGCTTCTTCTCGCGCGGCCTGCGCGAAGACATGGACGCGCTGTTCGCGCAGCTGACCAGGCTGGTGACCGATGCCGACAACAAGATCGGCCAGCTGCACCAGCTGATCGAAAGCATGTACCGGCGCTTCAACGCCGAGCACGGCTTCACGCTGCCCGCGCCGATGCAGTTCACTGCCGAGCGCTACGTGGCCGAGCTTGAGGAAACGCTGCGCCTGGTGCATGCGCACTTCGGCACGGTCAGCATGCTGACGCGCTCGCGCCCGCAGCTGGTGCAGAGCGCCTTCAGCACCATGGCCAGCCGCGTGCTGGAGAACTTCCGCGACCTGAACCGCGATATCGAGGTCTGGCTCAAGTCGGTGATGACGCCGCTGGAGGCGCAGGTGCGCGAGCACCAGAAGCAGCTGCGCCGGCGCGTCGATTCGATCGAGCGCATCCACGAGGCCACCGACACGCTGGAAAGCCGCATTGCCGAGCTCGAGGAAGTGCTCAACGGCCTGGACGAGCGCAGCGGCCGTATCGAGGGCTACGCGCAGCGGCTGCTGCGGCCGACGGCCGCCGCCGACAGCGCGAGCCTTGCGGTGGCGTAGCCAGATCCTGAAGCCGGTATATCATGTGGCGCCGCACTGAGCGGCGCCATTTACTTTGGTGCGCCGCCGTGCCCCCGCGCTTCAGAACGTTTCACCCAGATGCCCCGCAAACCAGCCCCCCGTGCCGTTCCCGCCATCCCCGACGATATCCGCGTGCCGCCCGACTTCGGCGCCCGCGTGGTCGACTGGCAGCGCCAGCATGGCCGGCACGACCTGCCGTGGCAGAACACGCGCGACCCGTACCGCATCTGGCTGTCGGAGATCATGCTGCAGCAGACCCAGGTGAGCGCGGTGATCGACTACTTCCAGCGCTTTGTCTCGCAGCTGCCCACGGTGCAGGCACTGGCGGCGGCGCCTGCCGACCAGGTCATGGCGCTATGGGCGGGGCTGGGCTACTACTCGCGCGCGCGCAACCTGCACCGCTGCGCCATGCAGGTGGTGAGCGAGCACGGTGGCCGTTTCCCGACCGATCCCGCGCTGCTGGCCACGTTGCCCGGCATCGGCCGCTCCACCGCCGCGGCGATCGCCGCGTTCAGCGCCGGCGTGCGCTCGCCGATCCTGGACGGCAACGTCAAGCGCGTGTTCGCGCGCTGCTTCGGCATCCACGGCCATCCGGGCGAGCGCGTGGTGGAAACGCGCATGTGGCAGCTGGCCGAGCTGGCCTTGCCAGCGGCAGGCCCGCGCCAGGCCGAGGACATGATCGCCTATACGCAAGGGCTGATGGACCTGGGCGCCACGGTATGCTCGCGCGGCAAGCCGGCCTGCCTGGCCGATGCCGGCGCGTGCCCGCTGTCGGCCGACTGCGTGGCGCGCCGCGACGGTCTCACCGGCGTGCTGCCCACGCCCAAGCCGCGCGCGGCCATCCCCGAGCGCAGCACGGTGATGCTGCTGGTCCGGCGCCAGCGCGAAGTGCTGCTGCGCCTGCGCCCCGGCAGCGGCATCTGGGGCGGGCTGTGGAGCCTGCCTGAGATGCCGGTCGACAGCGTGCCCTTCGACGCGGAAGCCGCCGAGGCGGCGGCGCTCGACTATGCCAGCGCCTTCGGCAAGCCCGCGCGCGCCGCGCTGACCGGCGAGCTGACCCATGTGTTCACGCACTTCCGCCTGCTGATCCGTGCCATCCGGGTCGATGTGAGTGCGGACGGCGCAAGCCTGATGGCGCAGGACAGCGCCGCGGAAGCCGCGCAGCGCTGGATCTCGCTTGACGATCTCGATGCGGTGGGGACGCCCGCGCCGGTGCGCAGGCTGCTGGAGGACCAGGCGCGCGGCGGGCTGTTCTGAAGTCTGGGGTTGGGGATCCGCGCCTAGAGCATGTGGTTCTGGCGCATGTAGCGGTGCACGATCTCGATGCGCATGCCGGCATCGGGCAGCGCCATCAGCATCTGCTTGGCCTTGAGCGGCACCGGCAGCAACTCACACAGCCGGTTGGCGACCCAGCTCGGGTCGTCCCACAGGTAGGGCTCGTCGAACGGCAGCCGGTCAGGGTGCTCGGCGTGCAGCCGCGTGACAATGCGCCGCAGCGCATCCAGGCATTCGCCCAGCAGCTCCAGCTTGCAGTCGATGATGTCGGGGGGCAGCACCTCGGCGCGGGCGACCAGCAGGCCGTCGTCGCGGGTGTCATGGCTGACGATATGGAAGCGCTCGCGGCCGCGCGCGCGGATCAGCAGCACGCCCAGCTGCTCCATGTTGCAGTCGACGATTTCCGCCAGGCAGCCGACCAGCTCGGGCACGGTAGGCTGGTCCGGCCGGGCCACTTCCTCGCCGCTTTCGATCAGGCAAACGCCAAAGGGTGTGTTGTCGCGCAAGCAGTTGCGCACCATGTCGACATAGCGCGCCTCGAACACGCGCAATGGCAGCCGTCCACCGGGAAACAGCACGGTGTGCAACGGGAACAGCGGCAGGTTGTCGAGCGTCCGTGGCGGAACTTCTGATCCCGTGGGACGGTAGAGGTCGGTCGAGGACATGCAGTGCCAGCTTGGGTATCGCGCAGCAATGGGCCAGCCGGCCAACGCGGTGCGCAGATGCCAGTGATCCCAGTGGGCAGTCCCGCCTGCGTCAGCCCGCCGGTGCGAGCTCTCGGTGTCTCACCAGCACATTACCATGCGCCCGGAAGTAGTTGGCAAGCCTTTCCGTAATATAGACCGAGCGATGCTGCCCGCCGGTGCAGCCGATCGCCACGGTCAGGTAGCTGCGGTTGTCGGCAATGAAGCTTGGCAGCCACTTTTCCACATAGGCGCGGATATCCTCGGCCATTGCCAGCACCATTGGCTGGGCCTGCAGGAAGTCGATCACCGGCGTGTCACGCCCCGTCAGCGGGCGCAAGGCCAGGTCGTAATAGGGGTTGGGCAGCGAGCGCACGTCGAACACCATGTCCGCATCGCTGGGCACGCCATGCTTGAAGCCGAACGACTCGAACAGCAGCGTCAGCCGCTGGCTGTCGTCGCGGATCAGCTCCTTGATCCAGCTGCGCAGCGTATTGGTGCGCACATTGCTGGTGTCGATGCGGTGCGCGGCCTCGGCCAGCGGGCTCAGCAGCGCGCGCTCCATCTCGATCGCTTCCATCAGCGCGGTGTCGTTGAAGGCCGGTTCAACGCCAGGGCCCGGCATGCCGTCGGTACGCACCGACAGCGGGTGGCGGCGGCGCGTCTCGGAATAGCGCTGCACCAGTGCGTCGGTGCTGGCGGTCAGGAACACCACCTCGACCTGGTGCTCCGCGGCCAGCGCGCGCACGGTGTCGGGCAGCTGGTCGAGCGACTCGCGGCTGCGGATGTCAGTGGCGACGCCCAGGTGCGTATAGCCCTGGCTGTCGAGGTAGCGGGTCAGTTCCGGGATGAACTGAGCCGGCAGGTTGTCCACGCAGTAGTAGCCTGCGTCTTCGAGCACGTTCAGTGCGACGGACTTGCCGGAACCGGATATGCCGGTGATGAGGATGATGCGCATAGCAACTGAAGCATAGCATCACGTGATGAAGGCGTCATGACACCACGCACAAAGCAAGCATGGCGAACCTCGCGGTTCGCCATGCTTTTGCCGTCAGTTTGCAGCGCTGGCTGCGGCTCAGGCTGCCTTGGACAGGCATTCCTTCATGTAGGCCTTGTATTCGTCGCCCTTCTTGCCCTTGCCCGACTTGCTGCAGGAAGCCATTTTCTCCTGCTGGGTCTTGGACGCGCCCTTGGACAGGCATTCCTTCATGAACGCCTTGCGTTCGTCGCCCTTCTTGCCGGCGGCTTGCGTATTGCAGGCCTTCATCTTGTCCTGCTGGGCGTTGGCTGCGGGCTTGTCCGGGGTAGCCGGGGTGGCGGGCGTGGCAGGCATGGCCGGCGTTGCCGGTGCGGTGGCCGCTGGCTTGGCTGGCGTGGCGGGGGTTGCCGGCGTGGCCGTGGTCTGTGCAAAAGCGCTGGCGGCGATCATCGGGGTGACCAGCGCGCACATCGCGATCAGTTTCTTCATGCTTGCTCTCCTGGGTGTGGAAAACTTCATGGCCGCGCGCCATTGCCGGCGTTGCAGCTTCCGTAACGGGCGCGATGCCCATTACAGCACAAAACGGAGCATGCCTGAAGAACGTTGACGTTCTGCGTCAACGCCGTTGTAAGCAAATGAAAACGCTGGGGCTCAGAGCAGGCGGCCCTGGCCGCGCGAAACCGCATCGGCCTGCATCGCGGCGCGCTGCCGGTCCATGAAGTCGCGCAGCGTATCGATGCCGCGCAGGCGCAGGATGGTGTTGCGCACCGCGGCCTCGACCAGCACGGCCAGGTTGCGCCCGGCCGCCACCTGGATCTTGACCATGTGGATCGGCAGGCCCAGCACGTCCAGGTATTGCGAATCGAGCGGCAGCCGCTCGAACTCGCCGTCGTTGCGGCGCACCAACTGCACCACCAGTTTGATCTTCATCTTCCGCCGCACCGCGGTCTCACCGAAGATGGTCTTGATGTCGAGCAGGCCCAGGCCGCGCACTTCAAGCAGGTTCTGCAGCAGCGGCGGGCAGCGGCCTTCGATAAAATCCGGCCCCAGGCGCACGAAGTCCACGGCATCGTCGGCCACCAGCCCGTGGCCGCGCGAGATCAGTTCCAGGCCCAGTTCGCTCTTGCCCAGGCCCGATTCGCCCATGATCAGCACGCCCATGCCCAGGATGTCGAGGAAGACCCCGTGCATGGTCACGCGCGGCGCGGAGATGCGCGACAGGTACAGGCGCAAGTGGTCGATCACCGCGGCCGACGACACCGGCGTGGTGAACAGCGGCGTGGACGAGCGCGTGCAGCGCAGTTCCAGGTCGGGCGGCGGCTCCATGCCGTCGGCGATCACCAGGAAGGGCGGCTCCAACAGGATCAGCTCGCCCATTTGGCGCTTGCGGGTCTCATCGTCCAGCCGCTGGTAATAAGTGATTTCGGGCTTGCCGAGCACCTGGATGCGGTTGGGGTGGATCAGGTTCAGGTGGCCCACCAGGTCGGCGGCGGAGGTGGCTTCGCGGGCGAACTCCACGTCGAAGGCGCGGTCCGCGCCTTCCAGGCCGGCCACCCACGAGAGTTTGATGTCGGCTGCGTTGTCGTCGAAGATGGACTGGGAGGTGACGCCGGTGAGTTCCATGCGGTATGACTGGTGGGGCGGTTTGCGAAGCGCCTGGCGCCTGCCCGGTCTGGTGCCGGCCCGCCTGGGGGATCAGGGGATCAGGGATGCCATGCGATCAGCAACTGATGGACGGCATCGGGCGTCGGCAGCGTGGCCAGTCCTTCGCGCATGTCGCGGTCGGAAAGCAGTTGCGCGATTTCTGACAGGATTTCCAGGTGCTGCTGCGTAGCCTGTTCGGGCACCAGCAGGAAGATCAGCAGCGATACCGGCTTGCCATCCGGCGATTCGAACGGAATCGGCTCGGCCAGGCGCATGAAGGCGGCCAGCGGCTGCTTCAGGCCCTTGATGCGGCCGTGCGGGATCGCCACGCCGGCGCCCAGGCCGGTGGATCCCAGCGACTCGCGCGCGAACAGGTTGTCCGTCACGATGGCGCGCGCCACACCATGGTTGTTCTCGAAGAGGAGCCCGGCCTGCTCGAACACACGCTTCTTGCTGGTGACGCTGACGTCCAGGGTGATGTTGCCGGGTGGCAGCAATTTGGCCAAACGATTCATGGGCGATGCGCAGGATTTCAGTTAGCGGGCAGATCGTTCCGCGGGGCAGTGGGCTGGCTCCGGGCTGCCGTTGGCCTGGCCGGAGGCGTCCGGCCCATTATAGAGCAGCGACTACCCCCGTATTGTGCAGCGCAGCGGGGCAAGCCGGTGCAGAACGATACATGGTGATGCAATCGTGCCTCCGGGCCGGGAGCCGGCGCACCGATGCGGGGCGCGGCCAGGATTCCCTCTCTTTGTATGGCGCAGCATACACCTTGGCGCTGCGCTTGCGAACACTCTTGCCCATTCGGGTGAAAAGCGTTGGCTCCGGCGCCACAGCCGGGCCGCACCGCCAGTGCGGGCGCGGCATGCCGGCGGCAACCCGGAACGCAAGGGCGCAAAAAAGCCGCGCTTCGTGGCGCGGCTTGCCTGTTCAATCCTGATTCAGCAGCCCGCTGCGGGGCTGCCGGGCACGGTCATTGCTGCATTTGCGCTGCGGCCATCTGGTACTTGACCGCTTCGCGGTCGTGGCCTTGCACGCGATCCTTGTAGCGGATCACCTGACGGTCCAGCTTGTCGACGAGTGCGTCGATCGCTGCATATAGGTCTTCGTGATGCGCCTCGACAAAGATGTCCTTGCCCTTGAGATGTAGATTAATTTCCGCGTACTGACGCCGGTCCTTTTCCTTGTGGTTGTCGACAGAGAGCAGCACGCTAACGCCAATGACCTGATCGAAATGCCTGACGATTCGCTCCAGCTTCGTTTCCACGTACTCACGCAGAGGGGGCGTGATGTCCAGGTGGTGTCCACTGATCTTGAAGTTCATAGCGCTTCTCCTTCTGAAAGAGCCTCACCAGGCAGGCGGTGGGCTCGGCTACAAAGACTTGCGGAGATTGACTGCGGGGATCTTCAGGGCTTCGCGATACTTGGCAACAGTGCGGCGCGCAACAACAAAGCCTTGCTCACCCAGCAGTTCGGCAATGCGACTGTCGGAAAGGGGATTCCTCGGGTCTTCGGCTCCTATCAGTTGCTTGATCAAGGCGCGGATGGCCGTTGATGAAGCCGCGCCACCGGTTTCGGTGGACACGTGGCTGCCGAAGAAGTACTTCAGTTCGAAAGTACCCATCGGCGTTGCCATGAATTTATTGGTCGTCACCCGGGAGATGGTTGACTCGTGTAAACCCAGTGTATCGGCAATCTCCCGCAAAACCAAGGGGCGCATGGCGATTTCGCCGTGACTGAAAAAGTTCTTTTGACGCTCGACAATGGCCTGCGAGACACGCAGGATTGTGTCGAACCTTTGCTGGATGTTCTTGATCAGCCAGCGCGCCTCTTGCAGCTTTTGCTGCAGTCCGGCCGTGCCGGACTCACCCTTCGCGCCACGCAGGATTTGGGCATACATATCGTTGATGCGCAGCCTCGGCATCACATCCGGATTGAGCTGCGCGATCCAGCCGCCGCCACCCTTGCGCACGAACACGTCCGGCACCACAAAGTCCGCTTCCGGGCGGCTGTACGCATGGCCGGGGTAGGGCGCCAGCGAGCGGATCAGTTCGTGTGCGGACTTCAGTGCCACTTCATCTACCTGCAGCGCCTTCTTCAGCCGCGTGTAGTCGCGTACTGCGAGCAACTCCAGGTGATTGCTAACGATGTTCAGCGCCAGTTCGCGTTGCGGGTGCGTCAGGCGTCGCAACTGCAGGGCCAGGCACTCGGCGGCGTTGCGCGCACCCACGCCGGGCGGGTCGAAACTCTGCAGCAGCGTGAGGATGGCGTGGACTTCGTCGATCTCGAACTCGAGTTCTTCCGGCAACTCCGTGCAGATCTCCTCAAGCGATGCGCTCAGGTAGCCATCGTCGTCGAGCGATTCGATCAGGAAGATGGCCAGGCCTTTGTCGCGCGCCGAGATCTTCAGCGGCGTGAGCTGCTCCATCAGGTACTCGCGCAGCGTGGGCTCGGCCTCGCGCAGCTGCATCGGCGTTTTTTCATCCTCGTCGCCCTGGGGGCGGCGGGCAAAGTCGTCCAGGCTCCAGTCGCCGCTGCCGTAGTCGTCGCCGTTGCCGTTGCCGCTGTCGCCATAGCTGTCGTCGTCACCCGCGCCGTCGGCGCGAGCCTCGCCATTGCCCTGGGGCTCAGCCGGGGCGGGCGCCGGTGCGCTCTGCAGGTTGACCGAGCCGTCGGCCGCCACGCGCAGCGGGCTTTCGATCCAGTCGTTCTCGCGCTCGAGCAGCGGGTTTTCCGTCAGCGCCTGTTCGACCTCTTGCTGCAGTTCCAGCGTGGAGAGCTGCAGCAGCCGGATCGACTGCTGCAGTTGCGGGGTCAGGGCCAGATGCTGGGAAAGACGGAGCTGTAGCGACGGTTTCATGCGAGCTATTCTATGCGCATCTTTCCGTTGTTGGAACGGAAATTGCTATCGCTTATGCGGTCCGATCGCCGCTGGCTGTGGGAGGGCCCACGCGCGCCCGCGAAGAGGCCTGCCGCTCGCGGGCAGGCCGTTAAGTCACATGCGGAAGTTCTCGCCCAGGTAGACGCGCCGCACTGCGTCATTGGCGATGATTTCCTCGGGCTGGCCCGCGGCCAGCACCGTGCCTTCGCTGATGATGTAGGCGTGGTCGCAGATGCCGAGCGTCTCGCGCACGTTGTGGTCGGTGATCAGCACGCCGATATTGCGTGCCTTGAGGAAACTGACGATGCGTTGGATCTCGCCCACGGCGATCGGGTCCACGCCGGCGAAGGGTTCGTCCAGCAGGATGAAGCGCGGCGACGACGCCAGCGCGCGCGCGATTTCCACGCGGCGGCGCTCGCCGCCCGACAGCGACAGCGCCGGGTTGTTGCGCAGGTGCGCGATCTGCAGGTCGTCGAGCAGCGAATCCAGGCGGCGCTCGATCTCGGTCTTGGGCAGCGGCTTGCCGTTGCTCACCTGAAGCTCCAGCACCGCGCGGATGTTCTCTTCGACGTTGAGCTTGCGGAACACCGAGGCTTCCTGCGGCAGGTACGACAGCCCCATGCGCGCGCGCTCGTGGATCGGCAGGCCGCTGATGTGGTCGCCGTCGAGCACGATATCGCCTTCGTCCAGCGCCACCAGGCCCACGATCATGTAGAACGAGGTGGTCTTGCCCGCGCCGTTAGGCCCGAGCAGGCCGACCACCTCGCCGCTCTTCACGTCGAGCGAGACGTCCTTGACCACCGTGCGCGAGCCATAGCGCTTCTTCAGGTGGCGCACGACCAGCGTGCTGCCGCCGGGAAGGACGGTGGAGGCTTCGACGGAAGGCTTGTCGGCGATGGTTGCGGTATCGGTCATTGGCACGGTCTGGCGTTCAGGCGTTTCTGGCGCGGGCAGGCAAGCCGGCGCCAGGCGTCAGGGTTTGTTGGCAGGCGCGGGCGCCGTCTTCAGGTCCAGCGGCGAGCCGCCATTGCCCGTGGCGCCGGCCTTCTGGTCCTGGCGCGGCGACAGCACCGCGCGCACGCGACCGGACGGATTGGCGGCCGCGGCGTCGCCACTGCCGCCGCCGGCGGCCGTGTAGAACTCCTTGCGGCTGTCGTAGGTCAGCACCGCGCCGCGGATCTCATCGACCTGCTTGGCGCCCTGCAGGCGCGCCATGCGGGCATTGCCGATCAGCTTGGAGTACTCCTGCTTGCCGTCGTACTCGATGCGGTCGCCCCAGCCGTCGATGTATTCGTCGACGCCTTCGCGCTTCTGGCGGATGTAGGCCTGCTTGCCCGGCTTGGCGGTGGCTACCGCGAACTGGTAGCCCTCGGGGTCGGTGCGCAGTTCGGCGGCGTCGGACTTCAGGATCATGGTGCCCTTGGTTAGCACCACGTTGCCGGTCAGCGTATAGATCTGCTTGACGTCGTCGTAGCTGGCGTTGTCCGCCTCCAGCACCATCGGCTTGTCGCGGTCCGCGCGCTCGGCCAGGGCGGGCTGGGCCAGCAGGCCGAAGGCCATGGCCAGGGCGAGCAGAGCCGGGGCGGTGCGTCGACGGGACGATGTCGTCAGGGAAGCAGTCATGTTGGCAGGGGTTGCTTGAGGGCGTCTGGGTACGTTGGTGCGGGTTGGTGCGGCCCCCGGGCCGGGGCTCAGGACCCCGGCGCGCGGCCTGGGGACGGCCCGGTGATGATGGTGCCGCGTACATTGCCGAGCAATTGTACTTCGCGCGTGACGTTGTTGAAGATCAGGCCGTTGGCGGTCATCACCGACGGGCCGCGCGTCAGCTTGACTGGCTTGTCGGTCTTGACGATGTCGTCATTGATCAGCAGCTGGAAATAACTGGATGCGGCGGTCAGCTGCGGGTCCTTGGACACGTCCACGCCCTGCTGGCGCATGACGAAGCCGTTGCCGTACAGGTCGATCACCGAGCCCTCGGCGTTCATGCGGCCCATATCGGCGCGGGCGGTGACCGGCGGGCGGTCCGGCTCGTACGCGCGCATGGCGGGCCGGGTCACTTCGTAGGTCTGGTCGTCCTCGAAATGGACCATGCGCTCGCCGGTGAAGCGGATCTTGGTGCTGCCGTCCGGCGCCAGCTCGGTGGCCGAGAAGCGGTCCATGAAGTAATCAGGCTCATGCTTCTTGGTGCTTTGCGCGGCCAGGTCTTCCTTGGGGGAGTTGATCTGGACCAGCCAGAACGTGCTGCCCGCCACGAAGGCCATCAGCAGCAGCGGCAGCAGCCGCATGACGATGCCGCTGAGGGAGGCGAGGAGTGCCTGCATGGTGTCCTTGGCGTTGTGCCGGTTGTGCCGGGCCCGCGCCCGCTCAGATGACCTTGGCGCGGGTCAGGTCGTGGATATGCAGCGCGCCGGTCAGGCGGCCGTCGTCGTCCACCACCAGCAGCTGGTTGATGCGGTTGGCTTCCATCACCTGCACCGCCTCGACGGCGAGCTGGTTCTCGTTGACCACGTGCGGGTTGCGGTGCATGACCTCGCCGATGGGCACGGTCTTCCAGTCGCGCGGGGTTTCCAGCAGGCGGCGCAGGTCGCCGTCGGTGAAGACGCCGATGGCGTGTCCGTCCGGATCCACCACGGCGGTCATGGCCATGCCCTTGCGGGTGATTTCCATCAGCGCCTGGGCCAGCGGCGTGTTCTCACGCACCTCGGGCACGGCGTTGCCGGTGCGCATCACGTCGCGCACATGGGTCAGAAGCTTGCGCCCGAGCGCGCCGCCGGGGTGCGAGCGGGCGAAGTCTTCCTCGCCAAAGCCGCGCGCGTCCAGCACCGCCACTGCCAGTGCATCGCCGAGCGCCAGCGCCGCGGTGGTGCTGGCCGTCGGCGCCAGGTTCAGCGGGCAGGCTTCTTTCTCGACCGCCGCGTCCAGGTGGACGTCGGCCAGCTTGGCCAGGTTGGAGTCGGGGTTGCCGGTGACCGAGATCAGCCGCGCGCCGATGCGCTTGACGATCGGGATGATCGACAGCAGCTCGCCGGTCTCGCCAGAATTGGAGAAGGCGATCAGCACGTCGTCGCGCGTGACCATGCCCAGGTCGCCGTGGCTGGCTTCGGCCGGGTGCACAAAGAACGCCGGCGTGCCGGTAGAGGCCAGCGTGGCCGCGACCTTGCGTCCGATATGGCCGGACTTGCCAATGCCCGAGACGACCACGCGCCCGGTGCATTGCAGGATCAGCAGCACGGCACGGGCAAAGTCGCCGTTCAGGCGTCCGGAAAGTGCGGAAACCGCATCGGCTTCGGTCTGGAGAGTGTCGCGGGCGAGTCTGAGTGCTCGATCCGCATCGAAATTGGCTATCATGGCGACGAAGTATACCAACGAATGCGATGGCGCCTGGCCCGACCCATGGCGCACGTCGTGCTTGCCGTGCTCGCCGTATTTTGCCGGCAGGGTGCCCGTGCCGGGTCGGACGCGCGCCTGGCCGGTCACCCAGACCGCCTGATGCATTCTCCGCTGGAACTGACCCTGGTGCTGCTGGCCGCCGCCGTCTTCGGCGTGGTCGCATTCCGCATGCTGCAGCTGCCGCCGATGCTGGGCTACCTGGCCGTTGGCATCCTGATCGGCCCGCATGCGCTGGGGCTGGCCAGCGACACCGCGCAGACCAAGTACCTGGCCGAATTCGGCGTGGTCTTCCTGATGTTCTCGATCGGGCTGGAGTTCAACCTGACCAAGCTGCGCTCGATGAAGCGGCTGGTGTTCGGCCTGGGCGGCTCGCAGGTGGTGCTGTCGATGCTGGCGGTGGTGCCGGCCAGCTGGGCTTTCAACTGGCTGTTCCCGCTGTCCTGGCAGGCGTCGGTGGCGCTGGGCGGGGCGCTGGCGATGTCTTCCACCGCGATCGTCTCCAAGATGCTGTCCGAGCGCATGGAGCTGGAAAGCGAGCACGGCCGCAATATCATCAGCATCCTGCTGTTCCAGGATCTGGCGGTGGTGCCGCTGCTGATCGTGATCCCGGCGCTGTCGCGCGATCCGGGCGACCTGATGGTGGCGCTGGGCCTGGCCACGGTCAAGATCGTGGTGGCCCTGGGCGCCATCTTCTTCCTCGGCCAGCGCCTGATGAGCCGCTGGTTCCACGTGGTGGCGGCGCGCCGTTCGCAGGAACTGTTCATGCTGAACCTGCTGCTGGTGACGCTGGGCATGGCGGCGCTGACCGAGCGGCTGGGCCTGTCGATGGCGCTGGGCGCCTTCATGGCGGGCATGCTGATCTCCGAGACGCCCTACCGCCACCAGGTGGAAGAGGACATCAAGCCGTTCCGCGACGTGCTGCTGGGGCTGTTCTTCGTCACCATCGGCATGCTGCTCAATATCCGCGTAGTGCTGGATCACGTATGGCTGGTGCTGGCGCTGCTGGTGGTGCCGGTGCTGTTCAAGCTGGTGCTGATCGCGCTGCTGGCGCGGGTCTTCGGCTCGCGCCAGGGGGTGGCCATCCGCACCGGGCTGGGGCTCGCGCAGGCCGGCGAATTCGGTTTCGTGCTGCTGAACCAGATCGACGGCCTGAACCTGGTCGACCCGGTGCTGATCCAGGTGATCCTGGCGTCGATGCTGCTGTCGATGCTGGCCGCGCCATTCCTGATCCAGTACAGCGACGCCATCGTGCTGCGCTTTACCGCCAACGAATGGCTGATGCAGTCGCTGAACATGACCCGCATCGCCGCGCAGAGCCTGCAGACCGAGAAACACGCCATCATCTGCGGCTTCGGCCGCAGCGGGCAGAACCTGGCGCACATGCTGGAGCGCGAGGGCATCAACTACGTGGCGCTGGACCTGGACCCCGACCGCGTGCGCGAGGCCGCCGCGGCCGGCGATACCGTGGTCTACGGCGACGCCGGCCGGCGCGAGGCGCTGATCGCCGCCGGCATCCACCGCGCCGCCGCCCTGATCGTCACCTATGCCAACACTCCATCGGCGCTTAAGGTGCTGCACCACGTGCAGGAGCTGGCGCCGGCGCTGCCGGTGATCGTGCGCACGGTGGACGATTCAGAGCTCGACACGCTGCAGAAGGCCGGCGCCACCGAAGTGGTGCCCGAGATCATCGAGGGCAGCCTGATGCTGGCCTCGCACGCGCTGGTGCTGCTGGGCGTGCCGATGCGCCGGGTGGTGCGCGGCGTGCAGCAGGCGCGCGACGCGCGCTACAGCCTGCTGCGCGGCTATTTCCACGGCCGCGACGATGATGAGGACATGGTCGAGCGCGATTCGGTGCGGCTGCACTCCGTGTCGCTCGGGCCGCAATCCACGGCGGTGGGGCGGCGCCTTGGCGTGCTGGGGCTGGAGCGCATCGGCGTGGAAGTGACCGCGGTGCGCCGGCGCGGCATCCGCGCCTTCGACCCGGAGCCCGAGACAGTGCTGGAACCGGGCGACATCGTAGTGCTGCGCGGCCCGCCCGAGGCGCTGGAAGCGGCAGAGACGCGCATCCTGAACGGCTAAGCGGGGCCGCCGGATGCGTCAGTGCGGACGCGCCTCGACCCAGGATTCCGGCAGGTTGTCGAGCACGGCGCGTGCGTCCAGCGAGCGGATCGGCACGCTGGTATCGGCCGGGATGCGGCCCTCGCCTTGCAGCATCAGGTAGCGCAGGCAGCACACACGCAGGAAGGACGAGAAATTGCCCGCCACCGCCTCGCTGCCGCGATGTTCGGTCAGTTCATCGTGCAGGCGCGTGATCAGCTGGTTGACGGTCATGTCGTCGCGTCGCGCCAGTTCTTCCAGCACTTCCCAGAACAGGCTCTCGAGCCGGATGCTGGTGGCCACGCCATGCAGGCGCAGCGAGCGCGACTGGCTTTGGTACGACGCCGGATTGGCGCGGATAAAGATTTCACACATGGATGCTCCCGTGCGGGCGGCGCGGCCGGCGGGCATGTGCACGGCTCGCCGCAGGGGGGCGGGCCGTGCCTTCACGCGTGGGGGCGCCGCGTGCGGAAAGCTCTAATGTACGATCCGCGTACCCAGCACGGCAAGGAACTGTGCCAGCCAGGCCGGATGCGCGGGCCAGGCCGGGGCGGTGACGAGGTTACCGTCGGTATGGGCGTGGTCGACGGGAATATCGGCATAGGTGCCGCCGGCCAGCTTCACCTCGGGCGCGCAGGCTGGGTAGGCTGAGCAGGTCTTGCCTTCCAGCACGCCTGCCGCGGCCAGCAGCTGGGCGCCGTGGCAGACCGCGGCGATCGGCTTGTCCGCCTGGGCGAAGTGGCGCACGATCTCCAGCACGCGCGCGTTCAGACGCAGGTATTCCGGGGCGCGGCCGCCGGGGATGACCAGTGCGTCGTAACTGGCGGGGTCGATCCCGGCAAAGGTCGCGTTGAGGGTGAAGTTGTGGCCGCGTTTCTCGGTGTAGGTCTGGTCGCCCTCGAAGTCATGGATGGCGGTGGCGCAGGCGTCGCCCGCCTGCTTGTCCGGGCAGGCGGCGTGGACGGTGTGGCCGACCATCTGCAGTGCCTGGAACGGCACCATGGTTTCGTAGTCTTCGGCGTAGTCGCCCACCAGCATCAGAATCTTTTTTGCCATCGCGGTCTCCTGTATGGTTACGGGTGTCCGGCGGGTGCCGGACGCGGCAGCCCGGCCCCTTGGCTAGCCAACCGGGCCGGCAGGGCCATTGTGCTGGCCGCCCCGGTGGCGCGGGTGGTAACTGGTTACCGCGCCGGCGGCCACCCCTGCCGCGACCCACTGCGACCCCTTTCTGACTGGTGCGCGCCACGCTGCGCGCCTACCGTCTCCAGACCCCTATGGCAGATTCCATCATCCAGTCCCCCGAGCTCGGCGACGTCACCGGCTACCTGCGCGAGCGCATCCGCACCGTGCCGGACTGGCCCATGCCGGGAGTGATGTTCCGCGACATCACCCCGCTGCTGCAGAATCCCAAGACGCTGCGCGTGCTGATCGATGTCTTTGTGCACCGCTACATGGATGCGCAGCTCGACCTGGTGGCGGGCATCGACGCGCGCGGCTTTATCCTGGGCGCGATCGTCGCGTATGAGCTGAACCTGGGCTTTGTGCCGATCCGCAAGAAGGGCAAACTGCCGTTCCAGACCGTGGCCGAGGAGTACGAGCTGGAATACGGCAGCGCCACCGTCGAGATCCATGCCGACGCCTGCAAGGCCGGCGACCGCGTGCTGCTGGTCGACGACCTGATCGCCACCGGCGGCACCATGATGGCCGGGCGCAAGCTGCTGGAGCGCCTGGGCGCGACGGTGGTGGAGGGCGCCGCCATCGTCGACCTGCCCGAACTGGGCGGCTCGAAGCTGCTGCAGGACGGCGGGCTGCCGCTGTTCACCGTGTGCAAGTTTGAAGGTCACTGAGCCACGCTGACCGGCCCGCAAGATTTCCACGCAAGGAGACCCCATGCCTGACCTGCTGCTGTTCCTGTTGACTTCGATTGCCGTGACTGTGGCCCCGGGGCCCGACAACCTGCAGGTGCTGGCGCGCGGCATGGCGCAGGGCCGGCGCGCGGGGCTGGTGGCGGCACTGGGCTTTTCGGTCGGGTGCCTGTTCCACACCGTGATTGCGGCGGTGGGGCTGGCCGCGGTGCTGCGCTCGTCGCCGCTGGCGTTCCAGCTGATCAAGTACGCGGGCGCGGCCTACCTGATCTGGATCGGCATTCAGGCGCTGCGCGCAAAGGGCGGGCTGGCGCAGGGCGGTGATGTCGATGCGGTGCCGCTGGGGCGCGTGTTCCGCCAGAGCGTGCTCGGCAACATCATGAATCCCAAGGTGACACTGTTCTTCCTGGTGTTCCTGCCGCAGTTCGTGCGCGCCGATGCCACGCACCCGGGGCTGCAGTTCCTGCTGCTGGGCGTGGTCTTCATGCTGCAGACGGCGGTGGTGTTCTCGCTGTTCGGGCTGTGCGCCGGCTGGCTGGGCGCCTGGCTGCGCCGCCGCCCGGCCACCGGCCGCTGGCTGGACCGCGCCGCCGGGGCGATCTTCGTCGGTCTGGGGATCAAGGTCGCGCTGCCCTGAGCGCCGTCGCCTGGCGCGCACCCGGGCGCTCGTTGCGGCATGCTTTGCCGGTGTTGCCCGTTGCCCGCACGCCGCACCCGTGCCGTTGCCGCTGTCGGGTGGCGGGCGCATAATGCCCCATTGACAACTACACGATGACCGGGCCGAGCCTCCAGGGTTTTGTCGGCACTGGACACACAAAGGCGCACAATGGGCGTACTCCTTCACCTGCTATCAGGCGTTGCCCTGCTCGTCTGGGGCACCAACATCGTCAAGGTCGGCATCCTGCGCGTCTACGGTGCGAACCTGCGCCATGTCCTGTCGACCAGCGTCTCCAACCGCTTCACCGCCTTCCTTGCCGGGCTCGGCGTCACGGGCCTGGTCCAGAGCAGCAACGCCACCGCGGTCATCGTCAGCTCCTTCGTCGGCCAGGGCCTGATCGCCGTGGCGCCGGCGCTGGCCATCATGCTCGGCGCCAACGTCGGCACCGCGCTGATGGTGCAGGTGTTCTCGCTGGACCTGTCATGGCTGTCGCCGCTGCTGATCTTCGTTGGCGTGATCTGCCACCTGACCTGGAAGGGCAGCAAGCCCGGCCACGTCGGCCGCGTGCTGATCGGCCTGGGGCTGATCACGCTGGCGCTGGAACTGATCTCCATCGCCACCCGTCCCGTGGTGCAGGCCGCCGGCGTCAAGGTGCTGTTCGCCTCGCTGACCGGCGACTCGGGGCTGGACATGCTGGTCGGTGCCTTCCTGACCATCCTGTGCTATTCCAGCCTGGCCGTGGTGCTGTTCTGCGGCGCGCTGGCGTCGGCCGGCGTGGTGTCGATCCACGTGGCGCTGGCGCTGGTGCTGGGGGCCAACCTGGGTTCGGGCATCTCGGCGCTGCTGACCACCTCGGGCAACAACCAGCCGGGCAAGCGCGTGACGCTGGGCAACCTGCTGTCGCGCCTGCTGGGCTGCCTGGTGGCGCTGCCGCTGCTGGGCCAGGCCGAAGAGCTGCTGGCGCTGCTGGACCATGACCCGCAACGGCTGATCGTTAATTTCCACCTGCTGTTCAACGTCGCGCTGGCGGTGCTGCTGCTGGGCGCCACCGCGCCGCTGGCGCGCCTGTGCGAGAAGGTGCTGCCCGGGCGCAACACCGGCGACAGCCAGGTCACGCCGCGCCACCTCGATACGGCCGCGCTGACCACGCCCACGCTCGCGCTGGCCAACGCCGCGCGCGAAGTGCTGCGCATCGGCGACCGCGTCGAGCAGATGCTGGACAACATGCTGCGCGTGCTGCGCACCAACGACGCCAAGCTGGCCGACGCCACCTGCCGCATCGACAATGAGGTGGACGACCTCTACACCGCGATCAAGCTCTACCTGACCCGCATCAGCCTGGAAGCGCTGGACGAGCGCGACGGCCAGCGCTGGACCGAGATCATCTCGCTCACCATCAACCTGGAACACGCGGGCGACATCATCGAGCGCATCCTGCTCGATACCAAGGACAAGAAGATCGCCCACAACCTGATGTTCTCCGAGGCGGGCATGCAGGAGATCGCAGAGATGCACGCACGCCTGGTCGCCAACCTACGGCTGGGCCTGTCGGTGTTCCTCAACGGCGACCTCAAGAGCGCGCAGGCGCTGATGGCCGAGAAAGCGAACTTCCGCGAGCTGGAGCGCAAGTACGCGCGCACCCACCTGCAGCGCGTGGCGGTGCAGACCGCCGAGAGCATCGAGACCAGCTCATTGCACCTGGATGTGATCAGCGAACTGAAGCGCCTGAATTCGCTGTTCTGTGCGACGGCTTATCCGGTGCTGGAGCAGGCTGGGGTGCTCAACCGCAGCCGGATGAAGGAAGACGACCTGCCGACGGTGTCGACCGTGCAGGCAGCGCAGCACTGAGCGGCGACGCTAGAGCTTGTAGCCGAACTTCCGCAGCAGCGCCTTGCGCTCGGCCACATCGGCATCGGTCTCGATCCCCAGCGGCGAGGCGCCATCGATCACGCCCACCACGCCACGCCCGGCATCGGTCTGGGCGATGATCACCTGGGTCGGGTTGGCCGTTGCGCAGAAGATGCGGCACACCTCCGGTACCGCCCGCACCGCGGCCAGCACGTTCACTGGAAAGAAGCCGTCGCCGAGGAAGATCAGGAAGGTATGCCCGGCGCCGATGGCGCGGGCGTTTTCGCAGGCCAGGTCGATCAGGTCTTCATCTGTGCCCGACCAGCGCACCAGGCGCTTGCCCGAGGCCTCGCAGAACGCCAGCCCGAAGAGGATGCCCGGCACGGTGCCGGCCAGCGCCTCGTGCAGGTCTTCCACGGTCTTGATGAAATGCGACTGGCCGAAGATGAAGTTGGTGGCTTCCGGCTTGGTGACCGACACGACCGACAGTTCCATGACAGGCTCCCGAATGGCCGCAGGGCTTGCCGCCATCGGGTTCATGGTAGGGCGCGGGGTGGTGAATGCAAGCGGCGCGGCGCCACCGGCCCGCATGCGCCTGCACACCCCTATGCGCGCTTTAGCAGCGGCGCCAGGTACTTGCCGGTAAAGCTGGCCTTGCTCCTGGCCACATCCTCCGGCGTGCCGCGCGCGATCACCTGCCCGCCGCCGGCGCCGCCTTCCGGCCCCATGTCGATCAGCCAGTCCGCGGTCTTGATGACGTCCAGGTTGTGCTCGATGATGACCACGGTATTGCCCTGGTCGCGCAGCTTGTGGATGACCTTGAGCAGCAGTTCGATGTCATGGAAGTGCAGCCCGGTGGTGGGCTCGTCCAGGATATAGAGCGTGCGCCCGGTATCGCGCTTGGACAGTTCCAGCGACAGCTTGACGCGCTGCGCCTCGCCGCCCGACAGCGTGGTCGCCGACTGCCCCAGCCGGATATAGCCCAGGCCCACGTCCAGCAGCGTCTGCAGCTTGCGCCGCACCACCGGCACGGCGCTGAAGAACTCATGCGCCTGTTCGACGGTCAGGTCCAGTACCTCGGAGATGTTCTTGCCCTTGTACAGCACCTCCAGCGTCTCGCGGTTGTAGCGCTTGCCGTGGCAGACATCGCAGGGCACATAGACGTCCGGCAGGAAGTGCATCTCGACCTTGAGCACGCCGTCGCCCTGGCAGGACTCGCAGCGCCCGCCCTTGACGTTGAACGAGAAGCGGCCCGGATCGTAGCCGCGCTCCTTGGCCGACGGCACGCCGGCGAACAGTTCGCGGATGGGCGTGAACAGGCCGGTGTAGGTGGCCGGGTTGGAGCGCGGCGTGCGGCCGATCGGGCTCTGGTCGACGTTGATGACCTTGTCGAAATGCTCCAGCCCCTCGATGCGGTCATGCGGCGCCGGCTCCGGCGTTGAGCCGTACAGGTGGCGCGCCACCGCGTGGTAGAGCGTGTCGTTGATCAGCGTCGACTTGCCCGAGCCGGACACGCCGGTGATGCAGGTCAGCAAGCCCACCGGCACCTCGGCGGTGACGTTGCGCAGGTTGTTGCCGCTGGCGTTGACAATGCGCAGCAGGCGCTCATCGTCGGGCGCGGCGCGTTCCTTCGGCACCTCGATGCGGCGCTGGCCGGACAGGTATTGCCCGGTCAGCGATGCCGGCGACTCCTCGATCTGCCGCGGCGTGCCCTCGGCCACGATCATGCCGCCGTGCACGCCGGCGCCCGGGCCGATGTCGACTACGTAGTCGCAGGCGCGGATCATGTCCTCGTCATGCTCGACCACCAGCACCGAGTTGCCGATGTCGCGCAGGTGCTTGAGCGTGCCGATCAGGCGGTCGTTGTCGCGCTGGTGCAGGCCGATCGAGGGTTCGTCCAGCACATACATCACGCCGGTCAGTCCCGAGCCGATCTGCGAAGCCAGCCGGATGCGCTGGGCCTCGCCGCCCGACAGCGTATCGGCGCTGCGCTCCAATGACAGGTAGTCCAGCCCGACGTTGTTCAGGAAGTTCAGCCGCGCCGAGATCTCCTTGATGATCTTGTCGCCGATCTCGCGCTTGGCGCCGTGCATGTCCAGCGTCAGGAAGTACGTCAGCGCGTCGCGCAGCGGCCAGCCGTTGATCTCGAAGATCGCGCGCGCCTGCTCGCCCTCGCCCAGCTTGACGTGGCGCGCCTCGGTGCGCAGGCGGGTGCCGTGGCAGGCGGGGCAGGGCTGGTTGTTCTGGTACTTGGCCAGTTCCTCGCGCACGGCGACCGAATCGGTTTCGCGGTAGCGGCGCTCCAGGTTGGGGATGATCCCTTCGAACACATGCTCGCGCACGGTGGTGCGGCCGCGTTCGTTGATATAGGTGAACGGGATCTCCTGCTCGCCCGAGCCGTGCAGCACCGACTGCTGCACGTTTTCCGGCAGCTCCTCGAACGGCGTCTCGGTGTCGAAGTCGTAGTACGCGGCCAGGCCTTGCAGCATCTGGAAGTAGAACTGGTTGCGGCGGTCCCAGCCCTTGATCGCGCCCGAGGCCAGCGACAGGTTGGGGAAGGCCACCACGCGCTTTGGGTCGAAGAAGGTGATCTGGCCCAGCCCGTCGCAGCTCGGGCAGGCGCCCATCGGGTTGTTGAACGAGAACAGCCGCGGCTCCAGCTCCTGCAGCGAATACGAGCAGATCGGGCAGGCAAACTTGGAGCTGAACATATGCTCCTTGCCGTTGTCGAGTTCCAGCGCAAGCGCGCGCCCATCGGCCAGGCGCAACGCGGTCTCGAACGACTCGGCCAGGCGCTGCTTGATGTCGGCGCGCACCTTGACGCGGTCCACCACCACTTCAATGGTGTGCTTCTCGGTCTTTTTCAGTTTCGGCAGCGCATCGACCTCATAGACCTTGGCCTCGGCCTCGTGCGCGGCGCCGCCGCCCGAGCGGATGCGAAAGCGCACGAAGCCCTGCGCCTGCATGCTGTCGAACAGGTCCGAGTGCTCGCCCTTGCGGTCGGCCACCACCGGCGCCAGGATCATCAGCTTGGTGTCTTCCGGCAGTGCCAGCGCGGCGTCCACCATCTGCGATACGCTCTGCGCCTGCAGCGGCAGGTTGTGGTCGGGGCAGTAGGGCGTGCCGGCGCGCGCATACAGCAGGCGCAGGTAGTCGTGGATCTCGGTGACGGTGCCGACCGTGGAGCGCGGGTTGTGGCTGGTGGCTTTCTGCTCGATCGAGATCGCGGGCGACAGCCCCTCGATCAGGTCCACGTCCGGCTTTTCCATCAGCTGCAGGAACTGGCGGGCATAGGCGGACAGCGACTCCACGTAGCGGCGCTGGCCTTCGGCATAGAGCGTGTCGAAGGCGAGCGAGGACTTGCCCGAGCCCGACAGGCCGGTGATCACGATCAGCCGGTTGCGCGGCAGGTCGAGATTGATGTTCTTCAGGTTGTGGGTACGCGCCCCACGGATCTTGATTTCTTCCATATGCCGAAAAGTCGTCGCCAGACAGGCCGCCCTGCCGGGGTTGGCAAGGCTGTCTGAAGGAATCGCAAAACCCAGAAACAAGTACCGTATTTGGCACTTCCGACCGCTGGCGACGGCCGGAATGCGCGCCCGGGCACACGCCCGGGGGCCAGCTGGCATGGCCAGGTGACCCGGGAAGCGCGAAGGAGCAAACCTGTTAATATACCCAACTTCGGTTTCCGGGGTTGCCCGCGCCATGCAGGCGCCCGGCGAAGCCGCCGCCGGCCCCGGGTTCCGGGCGGCAACTTCCCCCCGCGATCCCGATCGAAACTGCCGTTGCGATGCACCGGCAGCCAGCCTGACAGATTCCACGATCCCACGATCGCAATGCCGTCGATCCAGTCTTCCTCCCCGGGTGCGGGTGCCGCTGACGCATCCCAGGCCCCCGCCCGCGAACGCATGACCCGCGCCGAGCTGCGCGCCGCCGTGTCGCTGGCCAGCATCTTCGCGCTGCGCATGCTTGGCCTGTTCCTGATCCTGCCCGTTTTTGCCGAATTCGCGCACAGCCTGCCCGACGGGCACGACGCCCAGCGCGTGGGCCTGGCCATGGGCATCTATGGCCTGATGCAGGCATTCCTGCACATCCCGCTGGGCTGGCTGTCCGACCGCATCGGGCGCAAGCCGGTGATGGTGGCCGGGCTGCTGCTGTTCATCGCCGGCGGGCTGGTGGCCGCCTTCTCCGACACGCTCAGCGGCATCATCGCCGGCCGCGCGCTGCAGGGGATGGGCGCGATCTCCGCGGCCATCACCGCCTGCATCGCCGACCTGACGCGCGAGCGCCATCGCACCAAGGCGATGGCAATGGTGGGCGGCAGCATCGGCCTGACCTTCGCGCTGTCGCTGGTGATCGCCTCGCCGCTGCTGCACAGCATCGGCATGTCCGGCATCTTCGGGCTGATGTCGGTGCTGGGGCTGGTGGCCATCGGCGTGACGCTGTTCCTGGTGCCGACCCCGCCGCCGCCGCATCCGGTGCGCCTGCCGTTCCGAAAGGTGCTGCTCAACGCCGACCTGGCGCGCCTGAATGTCGGCGTGCTGGCGCTGCACGCTTCGCAGGTGGCCATGTTCATGGTGGTGCCCGCCATGCTGGCCGATGCCGGCATGCCGCTGGACCAGCACTGGAAGGTCTACTTGCCGGTGGTGCTGGTGTCCTTCGTGCTGATGCTGGGCCCGATGATGGCGGCCGAGCGCTACGGCCGCGTGCGCCCGGTGCTGCTGGGCGCGGTCGCGCTGATGACCGCGGTGCAGCTGCTGTTTGCCGCCGTGCACGGGCTGTGGGCCATCGTCGGCGTCCTGCTGCTCTTCTTCGTCGCGTTCAACGTGCTGGAGGCGATGCAGCCGTCGCTGGTGTCGCGCTACGCCGCGGCCGCGCGCGGCGCGGCCCTGGGCGTCTACAACACCACGCAGGCGCTGGGCCTGTTCCTGGGCGGCGCGGCTGGTGGCTGGCTGCTCAAGCACGAGGGGCGCAGCGCCGTGTTCGTCGGTTGCGCGGTGGTGCTGTTGCTCTGGCTTATAATCGCCTGGAGCATGAAGGCGCCGCCGGCGCGCGGGCAGGAAGCTGCACCGGCAACGCCGGCCTGACCTGCATCACATCGTAAAGAATCCGGCCTGGAAAAGGGCTAGCATGATCGCGCCACCCGACGTCTGGCCGGGGGCGCGATGTTCGTTTACGTCACCGCAGTATCGCGTCACACTACATCCGCTTTACCGTCATCGTATTGCCACGCTTTTCAACACAGCGCGTGGCTTTTGGAGAACATTCACATGGCATCGGTCAACAAAGTCATTCTCGTCGGCAACCTCGGCGCAGACCCGGAAACCCGCTACCTGCCCAGCGGCGACGCCGTGACCAATATCCGCCTGGCGACCACCGATCGCTACAAGGACAAGCAGAGCGGCGAGATGAAGGAGGCCACGGAATGGCACCGCGTCTCGTTCTTCGGCAAGATCGCCGAAATCGCCGGCCAGTACCTGCGCAAGGGATCGTCGGTCTATATCGAAGGCCGCATCCGCACGCGCAAGTGGCAGGACCAGTCGGGCCAGGACAAGTACTCCACTGAAATCGTTGCCGACCAGATGCAGATGCTGGGTTCGCGCCCGGGCGGCGGCGGTGGCGGTGACGAAGGCGGCTACGGTGGCGGCGCAGGCGGCGGTGGCTACAGCCGCGAAGCGTCGGGCGGCGGCTACGGCGGTGGCGCCCGCGGCGGCCAGGGCGGTGCCCAGGGTGGCGGCCAGAGCGGTGGCGCGGCACGCCGTCCGCAGCAGCCGGCCTCGAATGGTTTCGAGGATATGGACGACGATATTCCGTTCTGATTCCTACCTCGCTTCACGCATCACCCCGAAAGCCCGCTACGCGGGCTTTTTTGCGCCCGCATTCTCCGCGCAAACCGCATTTCCTCATGCGCACACATTCGTATGCGGATGTGCGGCCACCCCCTATATTTTGCATTCTTAATTTGTATGCAAAATTGAGGGTGGTGCGTGAAGGTGGGGAACACAAGGCGCAGTCACGCCATGGCGCTCACGGGCGTGCTGGCGGGGGCGATCTGCGGCGTTGCGCAGCAAGCGCTGGCGCAATCAGTATCGACTTCCATATCGGTCTACGGCCTGATCGACACCATGGTCCGATACTCGGACAACAACCGCGGGGACCAGAGCCTGGCTGAACTGAGCGAGGGCTACTTCAGCGGCTCGCGCTGGGGCGTGCGCGGCAATGAGGCGCTGGGTGCGGGATGGTCGGCGCTGTTCAACCTGGAAAGCGGCTTCGACCTGGCTACGGGCACTTCGCTGCAAGGCACTGCGGCGTCGAACTACGGACAGGTCGGCACGCAGGGTACAGGCCGGCTGTTCGGCCGGCAGTCGTACCTGGGGATCGAGCACCTGGCGTGGGGGAAGCTGACGGTCGGCCGCCAGTTCACCACGGCCTATGACGCGACCTTCCGCTTCCAGCCCTATGGCCATCCCAATCTCGATGCGGTGGCCATCCTCAACGGCTATACCGGTCCGCGGCAAGACAACATGGCGAAGTACGCGGGCCAGTGGAACGCATTCTCGGCGACGGCGCACTACACCTTCGGCGAAGTGCCGGGCGATGCGGCGGCCAGCAGCAGCCGGGGGCTGGCGCTGGCCTGGATCACGGCACGGATCGACGTGGGCGCCCTGTTCCAGAGCACCAGTGCCCTGGCGAACGAAGAGAAGCGCACGATCTGGGGCATCGGCGGCAGCAGCCAGCTGGGGCGCGTCAAGCTGGCGCTCGGCTACCTGGACAACCGCTATCACCTGAGCCCGACCCGCAATCATGTGCTGACCGGCGGCGCCACGGTGCAGGCAACGCCCGCGCTGGCGTTGTCGCTGGCGGCCGGCTATGACCGGCAGACCGCCGCCAGCGGCCACCGGCTGATGCTGACCAGCGTGGCTGAGTACAGCTTGTCCAGACGCACTAGCGTCTATGCGGAAGCCGATTTCAACCGCATCAGCGGCAGCTATGCGCTGCCCGCCTTCATGGGCGTGCGTGGCAACAAGTTCGGCGGCGGCGTCGGCCTGCGCCATCGCTTGTAAAGCCGGAGGGCCATCGTGATTTCGAGAAGACAGTTCCTTGCCGCGGCGCTGGCCGCGCCGGCATTGCCGGGGATGCCGGCGCGCGCGGACAGCGGCGCCACGGCATGGCCGCGCCATCCGGTACGGCTGGTGGTGACCTTCCCGCCGGGCGGGTCCAGCGACATCGTGGCGCGGCTGCTGGCACCGGTGCTGCAGGAAAAGCTGGGGCAGCCATTCGTGACCGACAACCGGCCGGGGGCGGGATCGACGATTGGCGCGGCAGCGGTCGCCGCGGCACCCAATGACGGCTACACGCTGCTGATGTCGAACTCGGCGGCGCTGAGCATCTCGCCGTTCCTGCTCAGGCGGCCCGCCTACGACCCGGTACGCAGCTTCACGCACGTGCATTACATCGGCGCGGTGCCGACGGTCTTTGCCGTGCATCCGTCGGTGCCGGCGCGCAACCTCGCGGAGCTGGCGGCGTGGATCCGCGCGCAGCGCGACCCCGTGCCGTTCGGCAGTGGCGGGGCGGCGTCGGTGGCGCATATCGTCGGCGAGCTGTTTGGCCAGCAGGCGGGGTTACGGCTGACGCACGTGCCATACGAGGGCGCGGGTCCGATGCGCGCCGACCTGCTCGGCGGACAGATCCCGTTTGCGGTGGATGCCCTGCCGCAGAACCTGCCATTGCTGCAGTCCGGCGCCTTGCGCCTGCTGGCGGTGACCTCGGCGCAACGCGTGCCGCAGGCGCCCCAGCTGCCCACCGTGGCGCAAGCCGGCTATCCCGGCCTGGTGGCCGAAAATTTCGTCGGCGTCTCCGCGCCGGCCAACCTGCCCGAGGACATCGTGCAACGCTTGCATCAACAACTGCAGGTCATCCTGCAACAACCGGCCCTGCGCGGCCGCCTGGAGGCCCAGGGCTTTGTGCTGGCCGAGCGCCGGCCCGATGAGTTCGCCGCCTACGTACGCCAGCAGGCGCAGGCCTGGGGTCCTGTGGTCGCGGCAACCGGGGCGACGCTGTCATGAGCGCGCGCATCCAGGTAGTGCTGTTCGGACCCGAAGGACGCGGCAGCTTCAACGAAGCCGGGCATGTCGGCGCCATGCGCGCACGCAATGCCGGCCACGACTTGGCGGTGACGTGGATTGCCGATCCGGATCCACAGGCGCGTGCCGCAGCGCTGCTGGCGCTGTGCGAGACCGGTCCGGACCTGATCGTTGCGCATGGCGGACAGGGGGACTATCCCGTTTCGGTTGCCGCGGCTCGCCATCCCGCCCGGCGCTTCGTGGTCACGCAGGGCAGCGTGCTGTGCGCCAACACCGCGAGCTATGCGGTGTTGCAGGAACAGTCCGCCTTCCTTGCGGGCGTGCTGGCGGCGATGGATTCGCGCACCGGCGTGGTTGCCCATTTGTCGGGCGAGAAGGTGTGCCCCGGGCTGAAGGGGCGCGCGGCGTTTCTCCATGGCGTGCGCAGCGTGGTGCCTGGCCTGCCGGCACTCACGACCTTCTGCGGCAACCAGCACGATCCGGCATTGGCCGGCGGCGCGGTTGCCGCGCAGGCCCGCGCCGGCGCCGATATCGTATTTGCGATGATCGACGGTGGCCGCGACGGTGCCATCGCCGCCTGCCGTGCCGCGGGCATCCGCCAGATCGGCAACGTGCTCGACTGGACCAGCAGGCATCCCGATGTCTTCCTGGCTTCCGCGGTGGCCGACAGCGGCCTGTGCGTCGAGCTGGCGATCGGGGATTTCAAGCGGGACCGGATCGCATGGGGAACCATCCACAGCTTCGGGCTGGAAGCGCCGGCGGCCGTTCGGCTCGCCCTGGGCCGCGATGTCAGCACGGCCGCGCGCGCGGCGATCGACCACTGGAGCCAGCGCTTGCTCGATGGCGGCGTGGCCGTGGCGGAGGGCTATGACGGGCCCGAGTTCGCTGTGGGCGATGCGCCTGCGGTTGCATAGCCGAGCATCATGCCAGCACCGGCATGCCGGCCTCCCGTTCCCACTCCACGCAATTCCTGCCCTTGTTCTTGGCCGCATACAGCACGTTGTCCACGCGCATCAGCAGTGCTTCCAGGTCTTCGCCGGGCCGCAGCGTGGCCACGCCAAAGCTGGCGGTCACCGAGTGCATGCCCGGCAGCACGTCCATTTCCGAGCTCTCCAGCGTCTGGCGCAACCGTTCGGCCAGGTGCAAGGCTGCATCGGGCGGGGTATCGGGCAACAGCACGACGAACTCCTCGCCGCCCAGGCGCGCGGCGATATCGCGCCGGCGGACGCCGGCGGCGATGATCCGGCCGATTTGCGCCAGCACCGCGTCGCCGGCGCTGTGGCCGTAGTTGTCGTTGATGAACTTGAAGAAGTCGAGGTCGCAAAGCAGCACACTCAGCGGCTTGCCCTGAGGTGGCGGGATTTCGCGCGCGGCCAGCGCCTCCAGGCTGCGGCGCGTGTGCAGCTGCGTCAGCGGATCGGTGTCGCGTTCATGCCGCAGGCCGTCGATCACGTCCTGCATGGCCGCCGCCAGCAGCGCCAGCGCCAGCGTGAGCAGCAGCAATGCCAGCGTGACCTGCAGCCACAGCCAATAGGCCGAGCGGGTGAAGGCGGCAGCGTCCTGTCCGGTGGCCGGAGCAATGGTCAGTACCGTGCGCGGCAGGAAATGGAGGGCAAACAACAGGAAGACCCAGAACAGCACCCGGTCCGCGGTGCTGCCCGTGCGCAGGCGGGCAAGCGGCGCGATCCCCAGCAGCAGGATCAGCGCGATGCCGATATTCAGGATGTAAATGCGGGCGACCAACTGGGGCTGCACGAAATCAAACCAGGCAAGCGCCGCAAACAGGGCCAGCGGCAGCGACACCAGCGCGCAGGTATCGACGCGCGCGCCGATGCGCGCCAGCATGCCACGCAGCATCAGCACGGCACTGCCCAGGTAGAGCGCACCGGTGACCGTGGCGTTGCCGCCGCCGTTGCGCGGCACCCAGACGATCTGCAGGGCGACGGCAAGCGCGTACAGCAAATAGCAGGCACCGAGCTGCAGCAGATAGTGCCGCGTGCGCTCATGGTTCCAGGCCAGCAGGAAGCAGAGCGAAAGCAGGATGGCAATGGCGGGATTGACCAGGGCCAGGAATTGACCAGCATCGTGCAACACGGAGAGTCCCCTGTTTTTATGGTTCTCTGGCAGGGACGGGTGCCCGCGTGCGAAGCGCCGTGAACAGGGCGTGAGCCAGGGAACATAGCGGGCGGTGCGCGCCCGCAGCGGCGGGGCCGCGGGGCCACGGCCCGCTGACAGACTACGTAGCGGCCGCCCGTAACAAATTGTTTCTGTCAGGACCCATTCTAGTCTTGGGTGACGTTAGCGGCTCCCCCCCAATGGGCGCCAACCCGCAAACAATTGTGAACAATCTGCCAAGCCGAATGCATCATCAGTCATATGAAGCGTCGTCGCCATGGATGGCCGATGCCGCAGTTGTCCGTATTTGTGACTAATCTGGTAGATGCTGTCCGGATCCTCCGGCAGTTCGGTTTTCCCGTACGCAAGGAGATCACGATGAAGACCAAGAAAGCGATGCCGGCGCTGTTGCTGGCGGCAAGCGTGCTGGCGGCGCCGTTTGCGATGGCGCAGGGCGGTGCCAAGTCCAAGCCCAAGCCGATGACGGATCCCATGGCCGCCTCCGCGCCGGCGGCGCAGAACTCGCCTTATATGCAGGTGCAGCAGTGGAAGAAGGGTGACCGGCTGCCCACCGAGTTCAGGGACCGCCAGTATGTGATCGACGACTATAAGCAATACAACCTGCCCGCGCCGCGCAAGGGCACCCGCTGGGTCGGGATTGGCGCGGAATATTACCTGGTGGCGCCCAACGGCGTGGTCCAGCAGGTCGGATCGGGTTCCTGACCCGGCCTGCTGCGGCGACGGCCGCGGGAAAAAGAAACAAGGCCGCCACGCCAGGGCGCGTGGCGGCTCTTTTTTTGCGATGGGTATCAGATACCCAGGATCTTCTTCGCTTCGAGCAGTGATTTCATCGCTTCGTCATGCTTGCCGGCCTTGTGATAGGCCTCGCCGTCGGCGCGCAGCTTGGCGACCTTGGCGGAATCCTCTGGCGACAGCGCCGGCCTGGTCGACAGTTTGGCGTCGATGGCCTTCATCTCATTGGGGCAGTTATGGGCCAGCGCCAGGCCGGGGGCGCCGGCCAGCAGCAGTGCCATAAGGACAAGGACAGATTTGCGCACGATGGCCTCCACGAAGACGCTGTTGGGATTTCCAGCATAGTCCATCGCCGCGCCGTCCCGCACCTGGCCGGGTGCGGCGTGAGTCGGCTGGTTTTGCCGGTGCTGCGCATATCCCCCCATGAAGGGGTAAATGGCGATTATTCGTTTCGCTTTTGAACAACCCGGAGTTACGCCGTCTCATCCGGAACTCAACCATTTGGGCGAGATATTTCCGGTATTTTCTGGTCGCGCCGACATGCACGGATGCGGTCGCATGATGCTTGAATCCGCCTGCTCTGAATTGGGCCGGGCAGCCTTCGTGTCACCGCCAGGCGCGGCAATCCGGGTATTTTCATAAGCATTATCCCGAGTCACCTGAATTTTAAACGGGCGTTGGCGCTATTGAAGCGGGAGCAGTTTTCCGATGCTCCGGGAACGCGCTTCATTAATGAAACAGCCCGTGCGAATGCACGATTTATCGGAATCGCCGCGATCTCTAGATTGGGCTCACCCGGCACGGATCCGGGCATGCCGTTAATGAGAAACCGGGGGGCTTCCATCGTGCAACACATTGACCTGAGACTTGCGGCGATCCCGCTCGCCTGCCTCGCCATCTTGCTCGCCGCTTGCGGTGGCGGTGGCGGCGATTCCGCGCCGGCCAACGCTGCGCCATCCGCCAGTGTGGCCGGCCCGGCCGGCGCGAACGGCAAGACCATCCTGTCCGGCACCAATGCGCCCACGGCGGACGCTGGCACGGACGGCGACTTCTACCTCAATGCCACGACCTCGACGCTCTACGGGCCCAAGGCTGGCGGGGCCTGGCCTGCCGGCGTGTCGCTGGTCGGCCCGCAGGGCGTAGCCGGCGCGCCCGGCGCCGTGCTGCTGCACGGCGCGGCAGATCCCACCGCTGCCGATGGCGGCGAAGGCAGCTTCTACCTCAATACGACCACCAACACGCTGTTCGGCCCGAAGACGGCGGAAGGCTGGCCGGCCGGGGTCTCCGTGGTCGGCCTGACCGGTCCGGTCGGGCCGGCGGGTCCGGCCGGGTCCGACGGCGCGGCCGGGGCGCAAGGTCCGCAGGGCGAAAAGGGCGAAAAGGGTGATACCGGCGAGACTGGCGCCACCGGCCCCCAGGGCCAGCAAGGAGAGGCAGGCGGGAATGGCGGCGCCGGAGCGACGATCTACACGGCCAACTTCGCTGTGTACAACTCGCCGGATGGCAATGGCACCTATGTCATGACCGGCACCGGGCTGGACCGCCAAAGTATCGATCCGAATTTCGGCGCGGTGATGCCGGTGGGCTGCAGTGGCGGCCTGACCCTGAACGCGAGCCTGGCGGGCACCGTGCCCGATGACGAAGTCAAGTACACCCTGGCGGCATACCGTGTCGCCAGCGGCGCGGCGCTGGAAACGATCGCCCCGCTTGCCATCACCGACGCGTCCGCCTGCTCGCTTGGCGCCACCGTGCGGACTTGCTCGGCGCCGGCCACGACGACGGTGGCGGCTAACGACATTGTCCAGGTGCAGGTCAGTGGCAACCGCAACTTCAAATGGGGCGGCGCGCTGTACGTCAGTCTTTCCTGCAAGAGCAGCAGCTGATCCATGCGGCGGCCACCCGGCCGCCACCAACCCTCTGCCAGGGCTACGAGCACGGCCGCGCGCCAGCCGCACCCCGCTCCCTGGTTTTCCTGAACGCCTTCCAGTGCTATTTTGGAGGGCGCTTTTTTTTCCCGCGCTGTTCCCGATCCTCCCGGACACCGACCAGGCTCTGCCGCTGCGCATGGAAACCTCCGCCGAACACTATTCGCTGGCCCTGCTGTGCGCCGCGGTGCTGACCGTGACCGTGGTCGGCATCCACTACGAGGCGCTGCGGCTGCTGTCGGCGATACATCCCCGGCGCTGGAGCGGGCGCATGAACATCGGCGTGCTGATCGTCTGCATCATCGTGGTCCATTGCCTGGAAGCGCTGGTGTTTGCGCTGGGCTTCTGGTTCGCCGACCACGTGCTGGGCCTGGGCGGGCTGACCGCGATGGGCAGTGCCGGCGTGTCCGGCGTTCACACGCAGCCAGGCGCGCTGGTCTATGCCTATTTTGCGCTGGAGACCTTCACCACGCAGAGCCTGGGCGACATCGTCCCGGTGGGCGCCAGCCGCCTGATCGCCAGCATCGAGCCGCTGGTCGGCCTGATCCTGATCGGCTGGTCCACCTCGTTCACCTATGTGATGATGCGCCGCGACTGGGAGCTTGAGCGCGACGAAGGAGGCGGGCGCCGCGCTCCCTAGCGGAATCACCGCTCATGTGACCCCACCACGGGCCGCGCTCAGCGGCGGCCCGGCAACGGAAGGAGGACGACCTGACATGGCAAGACTGGTGATGATCCTGCTGGGCGTGGACTACCTGCGCACGCGCTGGCGCGGCCTGCTGCGGCTGGGCTGCCTGAGCGTGCTGCTGGGGGTGGCCATGTTTGTCGATGCGCTGGACAACGCCATCTATTTCCCGATGACGCCGTTCGCGGTGGTGTTGCTGCTCGAAGGGCTGGCAACGCTGGTGGTGGCGCGCACCGGCATCGGCGGGCAGCGCACGCTGCGGCAGGTCAAGGGTGTGTCGTTCTGCTTTGCCGCGGTGCTGATCCTGGCCGGCCATCATCACGGCAACTTCGTGCTGTCGATGATTTTCGGCACGCTGTTCCTGGCCGACCGGCTGCTGCAGATCGTCTCGGCCCGCGTGGTACGGTTCCGCACCTGGCGCCTGGCGGTAGCCGTCGGCATGTTCGAGATCGCGCTGGCCATCTTCTTCTACCAGCCGTACCCGACCCACTATGTGGGCACCGTGCCCTATTGCCTGGCCCTGGGGCTGATCTTCGGCGGCTGGAACATGCTGCTGCTGGCCTCACGCCTGCGCCGGCTGGACCACAACCCCGGCATGGACGAAGCCGATGCCAAACCGGCCGCTCCCGCCGCCGCCGCCCCGGCAACCGATACGGCTGCTGCTGCCGATGCACCCGACATGACCCTCTGGGACGGCCCGCCCGAGCCCGGCGAGCATGCGCTGACCGTGCATGTCTGGACCCCGGTCGGGTCCGCCCGCGGCGAAGCGCGCCGCCAGCCGCTGGTCGACCGCTATATCGCCGCGGTGGACCGCGACGGCGTGATCTCCACCGGCCATGCCGCGCTGGAATCGCCCGAGGGTATCTATATCAGCCTGTACCCGGCCGAGGAAATCGACCGCTCGCCAGACGAATTCACCCGCATCCTGCGCGCCACCCGCGAAAACGACGTGGGCGGCAAGTTCCAGCCGGATTACCAGACCGAATCGCGCGCCTGGTGCCCGTCGACGGTGCAGGTGCGCATCCGCAACTATGACCCCGAGCGCCTGGGCCGCTTCTGGAGCGCCTACCGCCAGAACACCACCTACAACCTGACCGACCGCAACTGTTCCAGCACCGTCTCGCACGCGCTGGAAGCGGCGCTGGAAGGCGCGTCGGCCCGGGTCTGGCGTCAGGCCCGGGGCTGGCGGCCGCTCTGGCGCCTGCTGACCACGCCGGAATTGTGGGTGGCGGCGCAGATCCGCAAGCGCGCCAAGACCATGGCCTGGACGCCCGGCCTGACGCTGGACTACGCACGCGCGCTCAGCATGCTGGCCGATCCGCGGCCGTCCGGCTGGGCCAGCATGACCCGGATGGCGCTGGGGCAGATGCGGCGCCAGCGCCGGGGCTGGCGCGAGGCCGCGCGCACCCGGGCAGACAAGGAGGGCAGCGGAGCCGTTGCAGGTGGCATCGACGCCGCAAATGCTGAAAATGCCGGTAATGTCAGGCAGGCCGCGAACGATTAAGCTGGCAGCCTTTGCATAAATTCATCCAGCCACAGGAGAGAAGTCATCATGCCGAGCCAGCGAACCCTGATCCGCATTGCCGCCATCGCTGCCCTGGCGATGGCCTGCAGCGCGCATGCGCAGAGGCCGGACGGGGACAGTGCCGCCGCCGCGGCCATCAACGAAGCGGTGCAGCAGGGCACCACGCCCTACCGTCCCGACCCGGCGGCAACGCCGGGCAGCATCCAGTCGGACGAATGCCGCGCCCTGGCCGCGCAGATTGCCGAAGCGCCCAAGCGCGAATACCGCGCCACCCAGCCAGCCATCGAGACCGCCCAGGGCCGCATGATCCCGGAACTGGAGCGTGACCGGCCGAAGAAGTCGCTGCAGCAGGCGTACCGGGAGAAGTGCTCGCAGTAAGCCGCGCGCGGTCGGCCGCAGCCGGCAATACACCGCGGGCGGCACCACAGTCGCCCGCTGCCTTTTCCGCCTTTTCCTTCCCCAGGCCGTTCCGGCCCGTCCTCCCAACACAGATCGTTCGTCATGCACCTGCGCGGCGCATGGCTGCCCCATAGCTACGCAACCGCCTGCCGCCGGACGCGTCTGTTTCACCACGCCGGGTAAAAATACATATGTTTCATGGTTATCCATGATGGAACACTTGTTGCTCTTTGCCTAGCATTCCGGTGCAAAGGCGCATCGCGTGAACGCTACCCAAGGAGAGCCTGGTATGAAAGCAGCACAAGTCACCTGTCCGCGCAGTTCGCAGCGTCCCCTGGCGGAGCCACTTGCCGCCGCCGTACTGGCGTTATTCGCGGGCACGGCGGGTGCTGCCGACGTGGCGGCCAGCCCGACGCTCAGCAAGGTCAAGTCGTCGGGCACGATCGCCATCGGCCACCGCACCTCGTCGATCCCGTTTTCGTACTACGACGCCAACCAGAAGGTGATCGGCTTCTCGCAGGACATCTGTGATCGCGTCATCGATGCAGTGAAGCGCGAGACCGGCGTGCCCGGCCTGCAGGTGCGCATGGTGCCGGTGACCTCGCAGAACCGGATCTCGCTGGTGCAGAACGGCACCGTGGACCTGGAATGCGGCGTCACCACCAACCTGAAGTCGCGCCAGCAGCAGGTGGCGTTCTCGACCACCTTCTTTGTTGCGGGCACGCGCTTGCTGGTGAAGAAGGGCAGTCCGGTGCGCGACTTCGCCGACCTGTCGGGCAAGGCGGTGGTGACCAACGCCGGCACCACCTCCGAGCGCATCCTGCGCCGGCTCAACGACGAGAAGCAGGCCAATATCACCGTCCAGAGCGCCAAGGACTATGGCGAGTCATTCCTGATCCTGCAGTCCGGGCGGGTGGCGGCATTCATGATGGACGACGTGCTGTTGTCCGGCGCGCGCACGCTGGCGCCCAATCCCGCGGAGTGGGCGGTGGTGGGTACGCCGCAGTCATTCGAGGCCTACGCGTTCATGATGCGCAAGGACGACCCTGGCTTCAAGCAGATGGTCGACGGTGCCATCACGGGGCTGATCCGCAGCGGCGAGATCAACAAGCTCTACGCCAGATGGTTTGCCGCACCGGTGCCGCCCAAGCACGTGAACTTCGAGCTGCCGATGAGCGAACCGCTGAAGAAGGCCTACGCCAACCCCAACGACGAGGCCTTCGATTAAGCGCGGCGGGCCGGCTCAGCCGCGTCCGGCCGCCACATAGGCGCCGGTGCGGTGCAGTTCGCCCTCGGCCTGCTCCAGCGCGCGGATTGCGCCCTTGCCCTTGCGTGCAAGCAGTTGCTCGACCAGGGCCTCGACCATGGCCACGCCGGCGGTGACGGACGGGAAGAACGATGGGCTTTCCACCGAGAACAGCAGCGTGCAGTCTGCCGCCAGCGCGATCGGCGCGACTGTGCTGTCGGTCAGCGCGATCACCTTGCAGCCGCACTCGCGCGCGGCCGCGGCGACCCGGATGCTTTCCTGCGAGTAGGGGGCAAAGCTGACCACCAGCACCGCATCCTTGGGCGCCAGGCCGCGCAGCTCCATCTCCAGCGTGCCGGCATCGGCGCGGATCAGGTGCACGGTGCTGCGGAACAGCCGGTAGACATAGTGGAAGGTGAACGCGATCGGGAAGCACGAGCGGAAACCCGCCACATGCACGCACGCCGCATGCGACAACAGTTCTGCCGCTTGCTGCAGCGTCTTCTCATTGTTGGCGGCGATCATGTCGAGGTTGTGGTGCTGCGCGTCCAGCATCTCGCCCAGCATGCGGCTGGCGCTGCTTTCACGCACCACCTTGCGCGCGCGGCGCGCGTACGGCTGGCTGCCGCCGCGCAGCGCATCAACGAACAACTCACGCAGCCCCTGCCAGCCCTCGAAGCCGAGATGCTGCGACAGCCGCACCAGGGTGGCAGGCTGCACCCCGGCACTGGCCGCGATCTTGCGCATCGACAGCACCGCCACGTCCTGCGGATGGTCGAGCAGGTAGCGCGCCCCGCCCTGGAACTGCGTGCTGAGGGTGGGGAAGTTGCTGCGCAGCAGCGCCATCAGGGCGTCCAGGTCCTGCGGCGGCGCTTGCGGCGATGGGGTGGGGCTGTCGGGCGGCATGGGCATTCCGGATTCGGTGTTTGTAACGATTGTTGCACAGGTGCACCCGGGCGCGCATCGGGCCAGTCGAACCAGGGCGGGTCAGGGTTCCCCCTCGCTGCCGGATAACGTCTGCCGCATGCCTTGGCTGTATGCCCTGTGCAGATCCCGTAACGCCACTGTCTGTTCGCTACAACGCCGGCCAGCCGGCATCATATTTTCCTTACCCACTTGGCGGATCGTGACTTACACTCCGCGCCATAACCTCCGGAATTCGGTCAACCGGAACATAATTGGTATCGGAGCGCGAGCATGGGACATAGAAGCCCGGCAGTGCGACACGGCGGGAGGGTCAACTCGTCGTTTCGGGTCATTGGGGAAGTTGGGGCAACCGGCAATCCATGCCGGGGCCGGCGCCTGCGCGGCGCCAGGGCAGCGCATGGCTTCACGCTGATCGAAGTGATGATCACGGTGGCGATCATTGCCATTCTTGCCGCCGTCGCCATTCCAAATTACAGCCGTCACGTCGTGCGCTCGCACCGGGCCGCAATCGAGTCCTTCATGCTGGAGGTCTCGGGCGCCCAGGAGCGCTACCTGGTCGACAACCGCGCCTACGCCGCCAATCTGGGCACGCTGGGCATGTCGGTACCGGCCGCGCAGGCAACGCGCTACGACGTCGCCGTGACGCCAAACGCGGCGCCGCCGCCCGGCTACAGCATAGTGGCCACGCCCAAGGGCAGCCAGGTTGCCGGCGACGCCGACTGCGGCTCGCTGACGCTGACCAGTGCCGGCGCGAAATCCGCGTCTGGTTCAGGCACCGACTGCTGGAACTGACCATGCGGCGCGCCACGTTCACGCCGTCTTCGCCCGGCCGGCCCACCCGCCGCGGCTTCACCCTGGTCGAACTGCTGTGCGCCATGTCGGTGCTGGCGATCCTGGCGGTCGTGGCGGCGCCGTCGTTCTCTTCACTGATCGCCAACCAGCGCGTGCGCGGCGCCTCGCTTGACCTGACCTCGGCGCTGCTGCTGGCGCGCAGCGAGGCGGTCAAGCGCAATGCCACGGTCACGCTGGCAGCCACCGGTGCCGCCTGGACCGCCGGCTGGGCGGTCACCGCAGGCCCCGAGACGGTGCGCAGCTTCGGGCCCTACGGCGGCCTGACCATCACGCCCAGCGCTGCCGGGGCCCTTGCGCTTGGCAACGACGGCCGGCTCACGGGCGCGGCCATGACTTTCGAAGTGGCACCCAACGGCGATACGGCAGCGGCGTCGCGCGTCTGCGTGCAGGTCAGCGAGACTGGCCGCGTCGCCTCCGCCACGGGAGCCTGCTCATGAAGCACAGAACCCCGCGGCTGCGGCCGCGCATGCCTGGCCGCCGCACGCAGGGCGGCTTCCTGCTGATCGAGGTGCTGGTGGCGGTGGTGATCCTGCTGGTCGCGCTGCTTGGCACCGCCGGGCTAGTGGCGCGCTCGGGGCAGACCGAGATGGAGTCCTACCAGCGCGTGCAGGCGCTGGCGCTGCTGCAGGACATGGTTGCGCGCCTCAACGCCAACCGCCAGGTGGCATCGTGCTATGCCAACGGCGCGACCGGCATGCAGCTGGGCAGCGCGGCGGCGCCGCCGGCGGCGTGCACGCAGGGCACCGCCGCGCAGAAAGCTACCGCCGATGCGGACCTGCAGGCCTGGAACACGGCGCTGCTGGGTAGTGCCGAGAAGCGCCCGGGGGCCAGCGCCGCTGATGCCGCTCAGGCCGTCGGCGCCATGATCGGCGCGCGCGGCTGCATCGAGACCGTGGACGCCGTCAACAATATCTACCGCATCACCGTGGCCTGGCAGGGCCTGGCCACCACCGGCGCGCCCGCGCTGGGCTGCGGCAAGGACCAGTACGGCAACGATGCCTATCGCCGCGCGGTCAGCACGCAGATCCGCGTCGGCACCCTCGGAACCGTGTCATGAGCCCCCTGCGCCTGTCCGCGCGCCGCCAGCGCGGCATTTCGCTGATCGAGCTGATGATCGGCATGACCATCGGCCTGGTGCTCCTGACCGCGCTGGCGAGCCTGTACTACGCCAACAGCCTGTCGCGTACAGAGTTTGTCAAGTCAGCCGAGCAGGTGGAGAACGGGCGCTACGCGTTGGACCAGATCCGGCGGGAAGTGGAGCTGGCGGGGTTCTTCGGCGCCGGCAGCATCGCGCGCGGCGCTACCGTGGCCGAGCCAGCGCTGTGCGCGGCAGACCCGGCGGCGCTGGGCTTCTCCGCGGCGGGTTTGACCGTGCCGCTGGCGCTGACGGGCTACGGCCCCGGGGTGGCGGCGGCATGCCTGCCTGACCTGGCGGCCACCTCCGAGGTGCTGGTGGTGCGGCGCGTATCGACCACGCCGGTGGCCGCACCCACGCCGGGCGTGCCTTATCTGCAGGTCTCGGCCTGCCCGCAGGATACCAACTCCTTCGTCTTCGACGCCAGCGCCGCGGCGGCCTTCGGCCTGCGCACCAAGGCCTGCGATTCCGCCCAGCCGGCCGCGCTGCGACAGGCCGTGGTGCGCGTGTTCTACCTGGCGGGCTGCGACCGCTGCAGCAACGGCGGCGACGGCATCCCCACGCTGAAGATGGCCGAGCTGGTGGGCGGCGCGTTCCAGTCGCGCTCGGTCGCGCAGGGCGTGCAGGACATGCACCTGCAGTACGGCGTGGACCTGGACAGCAACGGCTCGGCCGACTGCTACGTGGCCGACCCCGGCGCCAACAACGCCGCGGCCTGCGCCACCGTGCCGGGCTATGACTGGACCAACGCGCTCGCCAACTGGCGCAACGTCACCACCGTGCGCGTGAACCTGCTGGCGCGCACGCTGAAGCCCTCGGGCGGCCAGTCCGACAACCGCACCTACGACGTGGGCCGCGCCGCCGCCAGCGGTCCGTTCAACGACGGTTTCAAGCGCCATGTGTACGCCCAGGTGGCGCGGCTGGTCAACGTGGCCGGACTGCGCGAGCAATGACCTCACCCCGCAAAGAGCAAGCAATGATCAAGCAAACGGGTCGCCAACCGCAGGGCCGGCCACTGCGCCGCGGGCAGGACGGGGTCACGCTGGTCGTGACGCTGGTGTTTATGGTCCTGTTCCTGCTGATCGCCATGGCCATGGTCAATTCCGGGCTGGTCAACGTGAAAGTGGCCGCCAACCAGCAGCACACCGCCGAGGCGCGCGACGTGGCGCAGCAGGCGATCGAGCAGGTGATCAGCAACGATTTCACCAAGGCGCCGGCCGCGGTTGCGGTGCCGGTGGACGTCAGCGGCGACGGCAAGGCGGACTACGTGGCACAGGTGGCGCAGCCAGAGTGCGTGACAAGCAAGCCAATGAAGAACGTTGAGCTCGACCTGAGCGATGCCGACGACGTGTCTTGCCTGATCGGCAGCGGCGTGCAGAACACCGGGATCGTGACTGCAGGCAATAGCGGCGGCAATTCGCTGTGCAATGCCACGCAATGGGATGTGGCGGCCACTGTCAACGATGCCGCCAATACCGGCACCGTTGCAACCGTGCACCAGGGCGTGGCGGTGCGCATGCCGACCGGTTCGGCCTGTCCGTGACCGCGCAGGACACTACGACCTCTTCACCATCGATCGGACGGGAACCAGCATGACGACCAACGCCTGCCGGCAGCGCCGCCTTGCGGCTTTCGCAATCGCCCTGCTTACCTTTGCGGGCGTGAACGGCGCGCGCGCCGAGGACATCGACCTGTTCACCGGTCTGCAGACCAACGCCGGCACCAAGCCCAACGTGCTGCTGCTGCTGGACAACGCGTCCACCTGGAACGCCAGCACCACGATCAAGGGCTGCGACATTCCCGATGTGGTCAGCGCCAACAATGCCGGCACCGATGTCGGCGCGATCCAGTGCGCGCTGTACCGGGCGGTCAACACGCTCGTGACCAATCCGCAGCTCGCCGGCAACATCAACATGGGGTTGATGATGTTCGGCACCAGCACCAACACTGGCGGGATCTTCCGCTATCCGTCGGCGGCGCCCTATACGCTGCCGACCATGGATGCCACCAACGGTAACGCGTTCCTTCAGTACATCAAGAGCATCGACCGCCTGCGCGACAACTCGAACAACTCGCAGGTGGGCGGCGGCATGCAGGAGGCGTGGGCATTCTTCGCGGGTAAGAAGGGCTTGTCGGGCACGCAGTACAAGTCGCCGATCACCAACCCGTGCCAGAAGAATTTCGTCATCTACATCGCCAATGCGGTCAACAACGGCAAGCCGCAGGACACCGGCACGGATGCCAAGGATGCGCTGGTGGCGGCCGGGGCCAACGCGACGCAGCTGACCACGCTCAAGCTGAATCCGGCCGCCAACAAGTACGAGAGCAACTGGGGTGATGAATGGGCGCGGTTCATGTACCAGACGGACGTGAACGGCAATGTCGAGAACAACCAGAACATCATCACCTACACCATCGCCGTCACCGACGACGAGAACCCGGACTATGTCGAGTCGACCCGCAGCATGGGCGACAACGGCGGCGGCAAGCGCTACGTGGTGAAGCTGGGCGACGTGCAGGCGCTGGTCGATGCGCTGCTGCAGATCTTCAACGAGATGCAGGCCGTCAACAACGTGTTTTCGTCGGTGAGCCTGCCGGTCAGCGTGAACGGGCAGGGCTCGTACCTGAACCAGATCTACATCGGCATGTTTCGTCCTGACGCCACCGCGGCGCCGCGCTGGATGGGCAATCTGAAGCAATACAAGCTTGGCTACGACAGCAGCAAGCAGATTGTGGTGCTGGATGCGAATCCGAGCGGGCCCAACCAGCAGAGCGCGATCAGCAATGCCGGCACGGGCTTTATCTCGCCCAACGCCAAGAGCTTCTGGACCGCGGAGCCGCCGCTGGCGTTCAGCGGAAGCAGCTATTCCGGCAGTGCCGTCACCGGCTGGCCCGCCAAGGGCTTCTGGGTCAATAGCCCCTCGGGCGCGGCCGGGGCGCTGGACTCTGCGGACGGCGCCGCTGGCGTCACCGGTGGCGACGGCGAGATCGTCGAGAAGGGCGGCGCCGGCGAAATGCTGCGCGCGCAAATAGTCACCGACCAGGACGCGCGCAAGCTCTACACCTGCCCGTCGGGAGCGTGCACCACCAAGGCCCTGGCGTCGTTCGATACCGCCAACACCTGGCTGACCAACACCACCGGGCAGACGGCGCTGAACAGCAGCGCTGCCGACGTGAAGAACCTGATCAACTGGGTGCGCGGCCGCGACGTGCAGGCGCTGGGCGAGAGCACCGTGGCCGGCACGGAGCAGCAGAAGGGCCCCGGCGGTAGCGTCACGGTGCGCGGCTCGGTGCACGGTGATGTGTTGCACTCGCGCCCGGTGGTGATCAACTATGGCGGCACCACCGGCGTGGTGGTCTTCTACGGTGCCAACGACGGCGTCTTCCATGCGGTCAACGGCAACCAGACCACCGGCATCAACGGGGTGCGCCCCGGCGGGGAGCTGTGGGGCTTCGTGCCGCCGGAGTTCTATGGCAAGCTCGGCCGCCTCTACACCAACACGCCCGAGGTGCAGCTGAGCGGCTCGCCGACCGGCTCAGGCGCCAAACCGCGCGACTATTTCTTCGACGGCACCACCACGGTGTTCCAGGACCTGCGCGATCCGGCCAATCCGCGCGTGGTGATCTACCTGACCGCGCGGCGCGGCGGCAGGCTGGTCTATGCGCTGGACGTGACCAACCCGGTGGCGCCCGAGTTCCTTTGGAAGTCCGACAGCAACCAGATCGCCGAACTGGGCCAGACCTGGTCGCAGCCGCGCGTGATCCGGGTCAAGGGCTACACCAACCCCCTGGTGGTGATGGGCGCCGGCTACGACGCAGCCGAAGACGCCGAGCCGTCGCAGGGCGGCGGCGCGACGGGGCAGGGGCGCGGCGTGATCGTGTTCGATGCGCTCACGGGCACTGTGGTGCGGGCGTGGCTGGCCGATTGCACCGGCCTCGGCGCCACCGTCTGCTCGGTACCCGCCGGCCTGAACCGCGCCATCCCGTCAGACGTCGCGGTGGTGGACCGCAACGGCGACGGTCTGATCGACAAGGGCTATGTCGGCGACATGGGCGGCAATGTCTGGCGGCTGGATTTCGAGACGGCTGCCGGCACGGGCCCGGCGGCCTGGACGCTGGGCAAGTTCGCCGCGCTGGGCGGCGCGCAGACCAGCAACGATGCGCGCAAGTTCATGTACCCACCAGATGTCATCACCACCGGCGCCTATGACGCGGTGATGATCGGCAGCGGCGACCGCGAGCATCCGCTATACACCACCAGCAACGCGGCGGGCCTGGCCTATAACGTCACCAACCGCTTCTACATGTTGAAGGACACCGCGCTCACCGGCGGGCTGCCTGCGACATGGACGCCGCTGACCGAGAGCAGCCTGTTCAACGCCACCGCCACGGTGTATGCCGACTCGGGTACCGGCAAGGGCTTCTACCTGACGCTGGGTACCGGCGAGAAGGTGGTTAACGCGCCGCTGACTGTGGCCGGCTACACCTACTTCGGCACCAATACCCCCAGCGTGCCCAAGTCAGGGGCCTGCTATCCGGACCTGGGTATCGCGAGGGGCTACGCGGTGTCGTTCCTGACGGGCAAGGGTCTTAACGACAACCGCTATGTCCAGTTCAACAATGGCGGCCTGCCGCCGTCGCCGGTGTTTGGCGTGGTGGCGGTGAGCGATGCCCAGGGCAACACCAGCAACGTGCCGGTGCTGATCGGCGGCGGCAACCAGAACGGGCCGGGCGGTGGCGACAATACCTCGTCGCTCGGTGCGCAGAAGATCTCGCCGCCGGGGATCGGCAAGCGCAAGCGCACCTACTGGTACACCCAGAGCGACAAGAAGTAGCCGGCCGCCGCCGTCACCGCGGCGCTGCCGCCACAGCGCCGCCTTCCTCCTTCCACCACCCACCCCCCAACGCCTGCAGCAGCGCCGCCGAATCCGCCAGCCGGTCGGCGCGCGCCTGTGCCAGTTCCAGCGACGCCTGCCGTGATTGCCGTTCGGCATCCAGCACCGCCAGCTGGCTGACGCCGCCCAGGCGGTACTGCTCCGACACCACTGCCAGCGTATCGCGCGCCTGCCGCGCGCTGTCGGCGCGTTCGCGCAGCGCCGCGGCATCGGCTTCGAGTGCGCGCAGTGAATCGGCCACGTTCTGCAGGCCCTGCAACACGGCTTGCCGATACGCGGCCAGCGACTGCTCATAGGCCGCTTCCGCCGCGCGTTTGCGGGCCTGCAGCTCGCCGCCGCGGAATACAGGCTGCACCAGCCCCGCAGCCAGGCTCCATACGTTCAGGCTGCTGAACAGGTCGCGCGCCGCGGTGGCCTGCGTGCCGCCGTTGGCGCTCAGCGTGATCTGTGGATAGAGATTGGCGGTGGCTACGCCGATATTGGCGGAGGCCTGGTGCAGCAGGGCCTCGGCCGCGCGGATGTCCGGCCGGCGGCGTGCCAGCGTGGCCGGCAGGCTGACCGGCAGCGTGTCGGGCAGCTGCAGTTCGTCGAGGCGGAATTCGGGCAGCGTGGCCGAGGCCGGGGTCTGGCCCGTGTACACCGCGAGCTGGTGCCGCGTGGCATCGAGCTGGCGTTGCAGGGCCGGCACCAGGGCTTGGGTTTGCGCGAGTTCGGCGCGCTGGCGCTGCACGTCGACACGGGCGACGCCGCCCGCGCGCAGGCGCTCCTCGGTGATGCCAAGCTGCCGCTGCTGGGCCGCAGCGACGGCGGCCGTATCGGCCAGTTGCGCGCGCAGGCCGGCTTCGCGGATGGCCGCGGTGGCCACGTTGGCGGTCAGCGCCAGGCGCGCGGCTTCCAGTTCATAGCGCTGGTAATCCACCGCTGCCTGCAGTCCCTCCAGTTCGCGCCGCTGGCCGCCGAACAGGTCGAGCACGTACGACACCTGCACCGTGGCGCCGTACAGCGTGAACGGGCCGGGGCTGGGGATCGCGGTGATGCCCAGGGACTGGAAATCGACCTGCTGGCGCGTGGTGTTCAGCTTTGCGTCAACGGCGGGCCAGCGCGTGGCGCCGGTGCGCGCGGCCAGGTTCTCCTGCGCCTCGCGCAGCCGGGCGCGCGCCTGTGCGAGCGTGGGGCTGGCATCCAGCGCACCGCGGATGGTGGCGTCCAGCGCCGGGCTGCGGAACAGCGCCCACCACTGCGCGGGCACATCGGCGCCGGCGGCCAGGGTTTGCGCGTGGGATTGCCCGCCCGCGTCCGCGGCGTCGGCCGCGACGGTTGCCACTGGCTGCGGGCCCGGCACGTAGCCGGCGTCATCGGGCGGCGCGGGCGCGCGGAAGTCGGGACCGACGGCGCAGCCGCACAACAGTGCCGCGGCGACAAAGACAGGCGTGAGTCGAGACATGGCGAACCCCTTCAATCCAGCGTGCGGCGGTAGAAGCGCACCGCGATCGCCATCACCACCACGATGAACAGCGCCATCGGCCACACATTGGGCCATAGCTCGACCCAGCCGTTGCCCTTGAGCAGGATGCCGCGCACCATGCGGTGGAAATACGTCATCGGCAGGATGTTGCCGATGGCCTGCGCCCAGCCCGGCATGCCGGCGAACGGGAACATGAAGCCGGACAGCAGGATGTTGGGCAGGAAGTAGAAGAAGGTCAGCTGCATCGCCTGCAACTGGTTCTGCGCCAGCGACGACAGCGTGATGCCCACCGTCAGGTTGGCCGCGATAAACAGCAGCGCCGCCAGGTACACCGCCAGCACCGAGCCGACGAACGGCACGCTGAAGATCCAGCGCGCGGCCAGCAGCACGATGGTCGACTGGATCAGGCCGATGAAGATATAGGGCACGATCTTGCCGGTCATCACCTCGAGCGGCCGCACCGGCGTGGCCAGCAGGTTCTCCATGGTGCCGCGCTCGCGTTCGCGCGTCATGGCCAGGCCGGTCATCATCACCATGGTCATCGTCAGGATCACGCCCATCAGGCCGGGAATAATGTTGTATTGCGTGATGCCTTCGGGGTTGTAGAGCCGCTGCACCTGCACGTCGAAAGGCGGCTTGCCGCCGGCAAGCGGCGCCAGTGGTCCCTTCAGGTCATGCGTGGCCACGCGGTAGGGCAGCTGGGGCAGCGCGGCGATGGCCTGGCCGGTGGCGGAGGGATCGGTGGCATCGGCTTCGACCAGCAGCGCGGGCCGTTCGCCGCGCAGCAGCCGGCGCGTGAAGTCGGGCGGGATGGTCAGCACGAACTGCACCTCGCCCTTCATCAGCGCCTCGCGCCCGGCCTGTTCGTCGGGCAGCGTGCCGACCAGCTTGAAGTAGGTCGATTGCTCCATGCTGGCGATAAAGGAGCGCGTGAATTCGCTCTGGTCGGCGGCAATCACGGCGGTTGGCAGGTGGCGCGGATCGGTGTTGATGGCAAAGCCGAACAGCAGCAGCTGCATGATCGGCAGCCCGATGATCATGCCGAAGGTGACGCGGTCGCGCCGCAGCTGCAGGAACTCCTTGAGCACGATGCTCCACCAGCGCTGCAGCGAGAAGCGCTGTTGCGCGGCCGGTTTGCGGGCGGCGGCTGTCATGACGCCTCCCTGGCCTTGCGGGCCGCCATATTGTCTTCGGCCCCGCTCATCATGTGGATGAACACGTCTTCCAGGCTGGTCTGGGTTTGCTCGACGCGCCGGCCCGGTCCGGCCAGCCGCGCGAGCGTATCGGCCAGCGCCTGCGCATCGCGCCCGGTCACATGCAGTGCGGTGCCGAAGGCCACGGTCTGCTCCACGCCCGGCGCACCCTGCAGTTGCTCCGACAGCGCGGCGAGGTCGTCGCCTTCCACGCTCCAGGTCGACAGATTCTGGCTGGCCACCACTTCATCGGCGGTGCCCTGCGCCAGCAGCTTGCCGTAGGCGATATAGGCCAGCTTGTGGCAGCGCTCGGCCTCGTCCATGTAGTGCGTGCTGACCAGCACCGAGATGCCGCGCGCGGCCAGCTGGTGCAGCTGCTCCCAGAAGTCGCGCCGGGCCTTGGGGTCCACGCCCGCGGTGGGTTCATCCAGCAGCAGCAGCTCGGGCTCGTGCAGCAGGCAGGCCGCCAGCGCCAGCCGCTGCTTCCAGCCGCCCGACAGCGCGCCGGCCAGCTGCGCCGAGCGCGTGGCCAGGCCCAGGTGTTCCAGTGCGCGGTCGACCGCCTCGCGCCGGTTCGGCATGCCGTAGACGCGCGCGACGAAGTCCAGGTTCTCGCGGATCGACAGGTCGTCCCAGTAGGAGAACTTCTGCGTCATGTAGCCGACGCGGCGCTTGATCTCGTCGGACTCGCTCCGGATGTCGTAGCCCAGGCAGGTGCCCGTGCCGGAATCGGGCGTCAGCAGGCCGCACATCATGCGGATCGAGGTGGTTTTGCCGCTGCCGTTGGGGCCGAGGAAGCCGAAGATCTCGCCGCGCGCGACCTGCATGCTCAGGTCGTTGACCACGTGCTTGTCGCCGAAGTGCTTGTTCAGACCGCGCACGTCGATGGCGAGCCCGGCCGCGCCGCCGTTGATTGTCGTGTTCATTGCCGTACCACTTCAACGGGCTGGCCCGGCCGCAGCTTGGGCGCATCGGCAGCCGCCGGGCGCGCTTCGACCAGGAACACCAGCTTGCGCCGGGTCTCGTTGCTGTAGATCACCGGCGGCGTGTATTCGGCCTCGTTGGCAACGTAGCTGATGGTGGCCGCCACCGGCGCGGCGCAGCCGTCGCAGCGCACCTGCACCGCCTGGCCGTTGCGCAGCGCGCCCACCACCGTCTCCGGCACATAGAAGCGCACCTTGACGTTGCCCGGCGGCAGCATGCGCACCACGGGGCTGCCCGCCGGCACCCACTCGCCGAGGCGGTAGGGCGTGTCGTAGACCAGCCCCGCCTGGGTCGTGGCCACGGTCTTGCGCGACAGCTTCCACTCGGCCTGCGCCAGCGCCGCGCGCGCGGCGGCCACCTGCGCGGCCTGCGCGGCTTGCTGCGCATCCCGGCCCGGCAGCCGGGCCACGTCGATATCGCGCTGCAGTTCGCGCACACGTGCGGCGTCGCTGTTGGCCTGCGCGCGCGATTCGTCCAGCTGCGCCTGCGCGATGCCGCCGATCTCATACTGGCGCTGGTCGCGCCGCAAGGCCGCGGCACTGCGCTGCGCCTGGGCCTGTGCCTGCGCCAGCTGGGCACGGCTGACCTCGACTTCGACCGGGCGCTTGCCGGTCTTCATGTCTTGCAGCTGGGCCTCGGCCGCGCGCAACTGGTCTTCGGCCTGCTGGCGCGCGGCGCGCTCGTCGTCGGATTCGAGGGCAAACAGCGCGGCGCCCTGGCCGACCTGCTGGCCGCGCTGCACCGACAGCGTGTCGAGGCGCCCGGCGAAGGGCGAGGCCACGCTGACGAATTCGCCTTCGACATAGCCTTGCCAGGTGTCGGCGCGTTCACGGCTGCAGGCGGCGACCAGCAGCACCGCCGCGAAGGTGGCAAGCACCGCTGCCGGCAGTTGCGGGCGGGTGGAGTGGGCGGGGTTCATGATGACTCCGGAGAAAGCCTGGACTTGCCGGCGTCGGACGCCGGTGCCAGCCCGTGCGTCAGCAGCGCGGATACGTGGCGCACCAGCGTGTCGGTATCAACCGCTTCGCCGCCGGGCAGCCTGCGCCAGATATGGGTGGTGGCCAGCGGCAGCAGCGTCAGGCCGATCAGCGACGGCATCACCAGCGCCGGCTCCAGGCCGCTATTGAGCTGCCCGCGCGCGATCGCGGCCGCCAGCGGCGCGCTCAGTGCGCCGGCGCGCTGCAGCGCGAAGCGGTCCAGCACGCGCTCGCGCAGGGCGCCGTCGGCGCTGGCGACTTCACGGATCCACAGCCCGGGAAACCAGGGCGTGGCGGCCGCGGTGCGGATCAGCTGGCCGGCAATGCCGATCAGCATGGCCATCGGCTCGGCATCCCCGGCGGCAGCGAAGACGCTGGCCACCAGCGGCTGCAGCTTTTCCTCGACCACGGCGTCCAGCAGCAATTCGCGGTCGCTGAAGTAGTAATGGACCAGCGCTGGCGTCACGCCGGCCTGGGTGGCAATCGCCTTGACCGCGGTGCCGGCCACGCCCTGGCGCGAGAACAGGTCGGTGGCCGCATCGAGGATGCGTTCGCGCTGGCCGGGCTGGCCGGCTGCAGGACGCCCGGGGCTGCGGCGGGCGGAAGGTTTCGGTTTGGCGGGCGGGCGCGGCATGGGCAAACGGATGCAAGCGGTCTCCAGTGAATATTAATTTTTGCGTTAATTAATTCAAGGGCGGTTACAACGTCGGCCTTCCGGCACACCCTTTGGCAGGTAGACATGTCATGGGCGCTTGGCTATGCTGCGGGCGCCGGAACGCGCCGTCTCCGGCACTTCTTTTGCTGACCGCCTCTGCCGATGCCGTTTCCGCCACTTGCCACCGCTCCCGTTCGTCGAGCGCTCCGTTTTCGCCGTGTGCTGGCGGCGCTGGCCTGTTGTGCGTGCCTGCCAGCGATGGCGCAGCAAGCGGAGCCGGTGCAAGGCCTGGCTGAAGCGGAAAGCCCGTTCGCCTTTCACGGCCAGAGCACCTACATCTGGCAGCGCAAGCCATCATTCGGCGCGGCATACTCCGGCCCCAATAGCCTGGGTACCGAACGGGCCAAGAGCTACTCGTTCAGCGCGACGCTGGATCTGGGACTGAAGCTGTGGCAAGGCGCGGAGTTCCACTTCAACCCGGAAGTCACGCAAGGCGTGCCGTTTTCCGGCCTGCACGGCCTGGGCGGCTTGTCCAACGGTGAACTGGGCAAGGCCGCCAGCACCAACCCGGTGTTCTACCGCGCGCGCGCCTTCGTGCGGCAGACCTGGGGCCTGGGCGGCGGCAGCGAAGCGCTGGAAGCGGATTTCAACCAGTTTGCGCGCACCGTCGACCAGCAGCGCGTGGTGCTGACGGCGGGCAACTTCGGCGTACTGGATGTCTTCGACCAGAACGAGTTCGGCTCGGACCCGCGCACGCAATTCATGAACTGGTCGTTCATGACACATGGCGCCTTCGACTATCCGGCCGATGCGCGCGGCTATAGCTGGGGCCTGTCGCTGGAATATATCGGCGACGGCTGGTCGGCGCGCATCGGGCGCTTCCTGCAGCCGCTGGAATCCAACGGGCTGCAGCTCGACACCCGCATGTTCGAGCACTACGGCGACATCATCGAAGTGGAGAAGCGCTACCAGCTGGCCGGCCGCCCCGGCACCGCGCGGCTGCTGTGGTTCCGCAACAAGGCGCGCATGGGCGCGTTCAGCGATGCCATCGGCTTCGGCATGGCCAATAACAGCACACCGGACGTCGCCGACGTGCGGCGCGAGCACGCCAAGAGCGGTGTGGGCGTGACACTGGTGCAGCAGGTTACCGATTCACTGGGGATATTCGCGCGCGCCAGCCTGTCCGACGACAAGACCGAGACCTACGCCTTCACGGAGATCGGCCGCCAGGTGTCGGCGGGCGGCGTGCTGAAGGGCGATGCGTGGGGACGGGCGCGCGATGCGCTGGGCGTGGCGGTGGCGATCAACATGCTGGGCCCAAACCACCGCAACTACCTGGCCGCGGGCGGGCTGGGCGCGTTCCTGGGCGACGGTGCGCTGCGCTACGGGCCCGAGCAGATCCTGGAGATCTACTACAGCTTCCAGCCGGTGAAGTACCTGAGCATCAGCCCGGACTTCCAGTACGTGCGCAACCCCGGCTACAACCGCGACCGCGGCCCGGTCAAGTTCTACGGGGTACGGTTTCACGGGGAGTTCTGATCCTCCCCGCCTGCCTCACTGCCGCGCGTTGCGCTTGTTGTCCGGCCACGCCGTATTGAAGTTGGTGCGGAACGGGTTGATATCGAGCCCGCCGCGGCGCGTATAGCGCGCATACACCGCCAGCTTGACCGGCTTGCACTCGCGCATCACGTCCATGAAGATCCGCTCCACGCACTGTTCGTGGAACTCGTTGTGGTTGCGGAACGAGATCAGGTACTTGAGCAGCCCTTCCTGGTTGATCGGCGCACCCACGTAGCGGATCTGCACGCTGCCCCAGTCCGGCTGGCCGGTGACCAGGCAGTTGGACTTGAGCAGGTGCGACACCAGCGTTTCTTCCACCGGGGTTTCTTCCTGGTCCGCGCTGAGCAGCTCAGGCGCGGGCTCATACCGGTCCACCTCGATATCGAGCCGGTCCAGCAGCAGGCCGTCGAGCTCACCCATCTTCTGCTTGCCCAGGTCCGCTTCAGTCACCAGCCGCACCTGCACGGTGCCGCCGGTGGCTTCGGACAGGTCGTGGTGCAGCAGCTGCTGCAGCGCCTCGGGTGAAGCAATTTTGGTCTGGTTGAACGAGTTAAGGTACAGCTTGAACGACTTGGACTCGATGATATTGGTCGTGTCCGACGGGATGATGAAGCTGGCCAGCGCCACCTGCGGCTTGCCCTTCAGGTTCAGCCACGACAGCTCGTACGCATTCCAGATATCGACGCCGAAGAACGGCACCGGCTTGCCTTCGGGCAGGCCGATCTCGGTGCGCTTGGGCTGACGCGGGATCGGAAAAAGCAGCGAGGCGTCGTATTCGGTCTTGTAGGCCGAAGGCTTGCCCAGCGGCGAGTGTTCAGGGAGGCTCATGGGGCGCTCAGCAGGTGTCAGGACAGGAACAGCTTGTACACCGGGTTGTCGGTCTCGTCCCAGTGTACGTAACCCAGCGTTGAAAGGAAGGCGCGGAAGGCGCGCTTCTCGTTCTTCGGCACCTGGATGCCGACCAGGATGTTGGAGGTATCCGCACCCTGGTTGCGGTAGTGGAACAGGCTGATATTCCAGTTCGGGCTCATGCTGGACAGGAACCGGATCAGCGCGCCCGGGCGCTCCGGGAACTCGAAGCGGAACAGCAGCTCGTCATGCGCCAGCGCCGAGCGCCCGCCCACCATGTAGCGGATATGCTGCTTGGCCAGTTCGTTGTTGGACAGGTCCAGCGTGTCGAAGCCGTGCTTGCGGAAGCTGGCGGCGATCTTGTCGTTCTCGGCGCGGCTGGCGATCTGCACGCCGACGAAGATATGCGCCATGCTGGTGTCGGCGATGCGGTAGTTGAACTCGGTCACGCTGCGCGTGCCGACCAGCTCGCAGAAGCGCTTGAAGCTGCCGCGCTCTTCCGGGATGGTCACGGCGAACACGGCTTCGCGCGCCTCGCCCACCTCGGCGCGCTCGGCGACAAAGCGCAGGCGGTCGAAGTTCATGTTGGCGCCGCAGGCGATCGCCACCAGGTGCTGGCCCTTGAGCTTCTCGCGCTCGGCATAGGCCTTCAGGCCCGCCACGGCCAGCGCGCCGGCCGGCTCCAGGATGCTGCGGGTGTCCTGGAACACGTCCTTCAGGCCCGCGCAGATGGCGTCGGTATCCACCAGGATGATGTCGTCGACCAGCTCGCGCGTGATGCGGAAGGTCTCCTTGCCGACCAGCTTGACCGCGGTGCCGTCAGAGAACAGCCCCACTTCCTTCAGCTCGACGCGCTTGCCGGCGTCGACCGAGCGCTTCATCGCGTCAGAGTCCACCGTCTGCACGCCGATCACCTTGATCTCGGGGCGCACCGCCTTGATGTACGAGGCGATGCCAGAGATCAGTCCGCCGCCGCCGATGGCGACGAACACGGCATGGATCGGGCCCGGGTGCTGGCGCAGGATCTCCATGGCGATGGTGCCCTGGCCGGCGATGACCTCGGGATCGTCGAACGGGTGGATGAAGGTCAGCTTGTGCTTCTTCTCCAGCTCCGCGGCATGGTTGTAGGCGTCGCTGTAGGACTCGCCGTGCAGCACGATTTCCACCCACTGGCCGCCGCGTTCGCGCACGGCGTCGATCTTCACCTGCGGCGTGGTGACCGGCATGGCGATGATGGCCTTGCATTGCAGGCGCGCCGCGGACAGCGCCACTCCCTGCGCGTGGTTGCCGGCCGAGGCGGCGATCACGCCGCGCCTGAGTTCTTCCGGCGTCAGCGAGGCCATCTTGTTGTATGCGCCGCGCAGCTTGAAGGAGAAGACCGGCTGGGTGTCCTCGCGCTTGAACCAGACCGCATTGCCGGTGCGCGCCGACAATTGATGCGCGTAGGTCAGTTCGGTCTCCTGCGCCACGTCGTAGACCTTGGCGGTCAGGATCTTCTTGAGGTAGTCGGGTCTGGCGGCGGACATGCGGGTCATGGTCTCGGGCGGGCCGTGGGGCGGCGCAAAAAAAGGCGGAAATTCTGGCGGAAACCGTCAATGATAAAGGATGGCGGCGACTTCCACCCTGCCCGGGCGGGGCCCCCGCCGCCCGGGCAGGGCGGCCCGTGCCGCGCGGAGGGCGCTTCTCGTGTGGATGACGATGCACTCGCGAGGGCGCGGCGAGCCAAGGCGCAGTGGGGCCGCGGACGCCTGGCCCGGACTTGCGTCGGGGCGGGGTTGCGTGGGCGCCATGTAGGACGGCGCCCGGTGGACGCCGGTCAAAACGACGTGTTACGGTGTAACGCGATGCCACAACTACCGCTAATCGAACCCAATACCGCCCTGTTTCTCGACTTCGACGGCACCCTGGCCGACCTGGCCCCGCGCCCGGAACTGGTGCAGGTCGAACCCGAACTGGTCGGCACGCTGCACACGCTATTCGAGCGTCTGAATGGCGCGCTGGCTGTCATCTCCGGGCGTCCGATCTCTGAACTCGACCACTTCCTGCAGCCCCTGCGGCTGCCGGCCGCCGGCGTGCACGGTGCTGAATTCCGCACCGACGGCGGCATGGTATCCAAGACTTCCGCCCCCGGCCTGGAACCGCTGATCCCCCACCTGGAAGCGCTGGTGCGCGCCTATCCCGCCCTGCGGCTGGAGCGCAAGTCCGTTGCCGTCGCCATCCACTACCGCCAGGCGCCTGAACTGGCCGGCGTGGTCGATGCCGCGGTCACCGAAGTGCTGCGCCATGCTGTCGGACTGGAGGCGCTGCCCGGCAAGATGGTGGTCGAGATCAAGCCGGCCGGCGTCGACAAGGGCGACGCCATCGCCGCATTCATGAAATCTGCGCCCTTCGCCGAGCGCGTGCCGCTCTTTGCCGGCGACGACCTGACCGACGAGCCAGGTTTTGCCGCCGTGCGCAAGCTTGGCGGGCTGGGCGTGCTGGTGGGCCAGCGCGAGACCGTGGCCAGCGTCAGCGTGTCCGGGCCGGCCGCGCTGCGCAGCTGGCTGCACCGCTCGGCCCGCGCGCTGGAAGGCGCCGGCGGCCAGCCGCGCGCCCTGCCGAATGAGGCCGAGCCAGGCCCGGCCCGGCGCACAACGACATCCTGAGGGAGGTATCGCTGTGACCAATCCGAGCAGCCCGAGCGAACCGGGCCAGCCGCCGACCGAAGGCGTGCACAAGACCGTGGACGGCGGCAGCCGCTTTGCCAATCCGTCGCTGTCGCTTGGCATGATCGGCAACTGCGCCATCTCTGCGCTGGTGGACTGCCGCGCGCGCATTGTCTGGTCGTGCCTGCCGCGCTTTGACGGCGACCCGGTGTTCAACGCCCTGCTCGACCCGAGCGAGAACGCCGGCCATTTCTCGATCGAGATCGAGGACTTCCAGTCGTCGCGGCAATGGTACGAGCCCAATACCGCGGTGCTGCGCACGCGGCTGACGGACAGCCATGGCAACTGTCTGGAAATCACCGACTTTGCGCCGCGCTTCTTCCGGCTGGGGCGATATTTCCGCCCGACCGCGCTGGTCCGGCGCATCCGCCCGGTGCGCGGCGCGCCGCGCGTGCGCGTGGTGGTGGCGCCGCGCTTCGAATGGGGCCGCAAGGCGCCGGAGATGACGCGCGGCAGCAGCCATGTGCGATTTATCGGCGACGACATGACCCTGCGCATGACCACCGACGCGCCGATGGCTTACGTGCTGTCGCACACGCCGTTCCTGGTCACGCGCGGCTACAACTTTATCCTGGGCCCGGACGAGACCCTCGCGCACGGCGTGGAAGAAACCGCGCGCGACTTCGAGCAGGAAACCACCGCCTACTGGCGCCTGTGGAGCCGCCGCCTGGCGGTGCCGTGCGAATGGCAGGACGCGGTGATCCGCGCGGCCATCACGTTGAAGATGTCGCTGTTCGAAGAGACCGGCGCCATCGTCGCGGCGATGACCACCAGCATCCCCGAGGCGCCGGGCAGCGGCCGCAACTGGGACTACCGCTTCTGCTGGCTGCGCGACGCCTTCTTCGTGGTGCGCGCGCTCAACAGCCTGTCCGAGGTCGGCACCATGGAGGACTACCTGCGCTGGCTGTCCAACGTGGTGATGCAATCGCAGGACGGGCACATCCAGCCGCTGTACGGCATCGGCCTGGAGCGCGAGCTGCCTGAAAGCATGCTCGACCATCTGCCCGGCTACCGCGGCATGGGCCCGGTGCGCGTGGGCAACCAGGCGCAGGAGCACTTCCAGCACGACGTCTACGGCAACGTGGTGCTGGGCGCGGCCCAGGCCTTCCATGACCACCGGCTGCTGCACCGCGGCGGCCCCGCTGAATTCCGCCGGCTGGAAGAGGTGGGCGAACAGGCGGTGAAAGTGTTCGGCACCCCCGACGCCGGCATGTGGGAGCTGCGCACGCGGGCGCGCGTGCATACGTCGTCGGCGCTGATGAGCTGGGCCGCCTGCGACCGCCTGGCCAAGGTTGCGGACAAGCTGCAGCTGCAGGCGCGCGGCGCCTACTGGCACGACCATGCCGACCGCATGAAGGAGCGCATTTTGGCCGAATCCTGGAGCGAAGAGCGCCAGGCCTTTGCCGAAAGCTTCGGCGGGCGCGAGCTGGATGCCAGCGTGCTGCTGATGGCCGAAGTCAATTTCATCGAGCCGCGCGATCCGCGCTTCATCGCCACCGTCAAGGCGCTGGAGGCATCGCTGTGCGACGGCCCCTATATGCGCCGCTACGAGGCGCCCGACGATTTCGGCAAGCCCGAGACCGCGTTCAATATCTGTACGTTCTGGCGCATCGATGCTCTTGCGCGCATCGGCCGGCGCGAAGAAGCGCGCGAGATCTTCGAATCGATGCTGGCCGCGCGCAATCCGCTGGGGCTGCTGTCCGAGGATACCCATCCGGTGACCGGCGAGATGTGGGGCAATTTCCCGCAGACGTACTCGATGGTCGGGCTGATCAATGGCGCGATGCGGCTGTCGGCGCCGTGGGACACGGTGATCTGAACCGCCCACGGCATCCACGGCATCCAGAACAGAGGACTCCAAGAACAACATATGCCAAGACTTGTAGCGGTATCCAACCGGGTCGCCGATCCCCGCAACGTGGCGGCGGGCGGCCTCGCTGTGGCGCTATCCGAAGCCCTGCGCCAGACTGGCGGCATGTGGTTCGGCTGGAGCGGCAAGGCGCTGGAAACCGCCCAGGGCGGCACGCCGGGTGAAGGCGACCTGCACCTGCAGCAGGCCGGCAACGTGACGCTGGCCACCGTCGACCTGAGCCGCGAGGACCACGACGCCTACTATCTGGGCTACAGCAATGGCGTGCTGTGGCCGGTGTTCCACTACCGGCTGGACCTGGCGGATTTCGACTCCAACTTCCTGAATGGATACCGGCGCGTGAACCAGCTGTTCGCGCGCAAGCTGGCGCCGCTGCTGCAGCCCGACGACATCATCTGGATCCATGACTACCACCTGATCCCGCTGGCCTCAGAGCTGCGCGCCATCGGCTGCGGGCAGAAGATCGGCTTCTTCCTGCATGTGCCGCTGCCGCCGCCGCTGATTCTGGCCGCCATCCCGCAGCACGAGTGGCTGATGCGCGCACTGTTTGCCTACGACCTGCTCGGCTTCCAGAGCCATGCGGATGTCGAGCACTTCTCGCGCTACGTGCAGGCCGAAGCGCAGGCCGAGCCCATGGGCGAGCACCGCTACCGCGCCTTCCACCGCACGGTGCGGGCGCAGGCCTTCCCGATCGGCATCGACGTCGACGAGTTCATGGAGCTGGGCCGCGGCGCGGATGCGCAGGAAACCTACGAGATGATGTGCGCGCAGTACGCGCGCCGCCGGCTGCTGCTGGGCATCGACCGGCTCGACTATTCCAAGGGCCTGCCGCAGCGGCTCAAGGCGTTCTACCGGCTGCTGGCCGAGTATCCCGAGAACCGCTCGAGCGCGACGCTGGTGCAGATCGCTGCCCCGTCGCGTGAGTCGGTGGATGCCTACGTCGACCTGCGCCGCGAGATGGAGCAGCTGAGCGGCGCCATCAACGGCGAGTTCGGTGAGCTGGACTGGATGCCGGTGCGCTATATCCACCGCACCACCGCGCGCAAGCGGCTGCCCGGCCTGTGCCGCGCCAGCCGCGTGGCGCTGGTGACGCCGCTGCGCGACGGCATGAACCTGGTGGCCAAGGAGTTCATCGCCGCGCAGGACCCGGAGGACCCGGGCGTGCTGGTGCTGTCGCGCTTTGCCGGCGCCGCCGAGCAGCTGCGCGAGGCGCTGCTGGTCAATCCGTACGACACGCGCGCCACCGCGCAGGCGATCCAGCAGGCGCTGCACATGCCGCTGGCCGAGCGCCAGCAGCGGCACCAGAAACTGCTGGAGCGCATCCGCGCGCAGGATGTGCACTGGTGGAGCAGCGAGTTCCTGCGCGCACTGACTGAGACCGAAGGGGCCTGAGGCGCGGGCTGTTCTTCCGGTCGGGGAGCATGACCATGAGCGAAGACCTGGCAGCGCAATCGTGCACGCCTTGCCGTGGCGGCGTGCCGCCGTTGACGCCGGCTGAGGCCGAGGATTTACTGCAGCAGGCGCCGGGGTGGGAGCTGGTCGATAGCGCGACGCGGCTCGAACGGCGTTTCACCTTCGGCAATTTCGCGCAGGCGCTGGCGTTCGTGAACGGCGTCGGGCAGCTGGCCGAGGCGCAGGGGCATCATCCGGAGATCAGCTTTGGCTGGGGGCATGCCACGGTGTCGTGGCGGACCAAGAAGATCAAGGGGTTGCACCGGAATGATTTCATCATGGCGGTGAAGACGAGCGAGTTGGCGGAGGGGATCGGGTGAGGTTCGTGGGGGTCACTTCAAATCCCCAGGCGTATCAATATCGCGAAACGCCCCTTCATCCTCTGTCAGGATCCGCGTCACAGGCTTGTCCTTCAGCAACGCCCGCGCGCCCTCATCTCCGTCCAGCTTCAGCAATTCCTCACGCCAGGCTGCGCCAAAACCCACCGGATGCCCACGTTGCCCGTTGCGCCAAGGGGCGGCGATGGTATCCGGCGTGGTGATCGTCAATGCCACCGCCCGGATCAGTTCCATCGGCAGCCAGGGCATATCCGCCAGCGCTACCACCCAGCCGCGCGCTTCGGGCGTGGCTGCCACGGCGGCACGCAGGGCTGCGCCCATGCCGGCTTCGGCGTCGGCCGACTCCACCACGCGGCAGCCGCCGCGGCGCAGTTCCTCCGCCAGTGCCGGGTTGCCCGGGCGAATGACGGCGATCGATTCCGGCAGCGCCGCGGCCAGCGTGCGCGCGCTGCGCCAGGCCACGGAGCGGCCGCCGGGCAGCACCTCCAGCAGCTTGTTGCGTTTGCCGGCGGCGTCGAAGCGGCGGCCGAAGCCTGCGGCCAGCAGGATGCCGGTGGGCAGGTCGGTGCGGAGCAGGGGAGCGTTGGGGGCGGCAGTCATGGCGGGCGCACTCGCGAAGTCGTCAGGTGGGGTCAGGCGCGACGTCGCAGCTGCTGCCGGTGCTGGCAGCCATCTCGCGCGCGGCCTTGGCGCCTTCCACCTGCAGGATGTCGGGCAGCGATACGTGGTTCCTGGCCGCGATCACCTCGGCCAGGATCGAGATGGCGATCTCGGGCGGCGTGCGGCTGCCGATGTAGATGCCCACGGGGCCATGCAGCCGCGCCAGCTGCAGCTCGGTCAGGTCGAATTCCTTGAGGCGTTCGCGGCGCGCCTGGTTGTTGCGGCGCGAACCCAGCGCGCCCACATAGAAGGCCTTGGTGCGCAGCGCTTCCATCAGCGCCAGGTCGTCCAGCTTGGGGTCGTGCGTGAGCGCGATCACGGCGCAGCGCTCGTCCAGCTTCATGTCAGTGACGGTGTCGTCCGGCATGGTGCGCACCATGGTCACGCCGGGGATGTCCCAGGTCTCTGTGTATTCCTCGCGCGGGTCGCACACGGTGACCTGGAAGCCCAGGCCCACGGCGATCTGGCACAGGTACTTGGACAGCTGCCCGGCGCCAATCACCAGCATGCGGTAGCGCGGGCCGTGGATGGTCAGCAGGGTCTTGCCGTCGAACACCAGGCCGTCGGTGGCGTTGGCCGGGCCCAGCGTGGCGGTGCCGGTGGCCATGTCGAGCGTGCGCGCGACCAGGCGGCCGTTTTCCACGGCGTCGAGCAGCTCGGCGATGCCGCTGGCCGGGGTCAGCGGTTCGGTGACCAGCTCGATGGTGCCGCCGCATGGCAGCCCGAAGCGGTGGGCTTCCTCGGCGCTGATGCCGTACTTGATCGCTTCCGGGTGGTCGGCGATGATGCCTTGCCGGCGCACGCGGTCGATGATGTCATCCTCGATGCAGCCGCCCGAGACCGAGCCCACCACCAGGCCGTCGTCGCGCACGGCCAGCATCGCGCCTTCGGGCCGGGGCGACGAGCCCCAGGTCCGCACTACCGTGACCAGCAGCACGCGATGGCCTTGCTGCTGCCACTGCACACTGTTCTTCAGGACTTCGAGATCCACGCTGTCCATGATCGTTTCCGCTTCGGTTCCTCTGTTGGTTCATTGTCGCCGGCGGCTGCGGCGGGGGCGCCGTCGGCCGCTGGCGTGTCGTCGGTGGCGTCTGGGGTGACGGCCTCGGTGAAGCGCGCAAAGAAGGTATCTGCCATCTTGCGTGCCGCGGCGTCCACCAGCCGCGAGCCGATCTGTGCGATCTTGCCCCCCACGTGGGCGTTGACGGTGTAGGTCAGCACGGTCTCGTCACCGTCTGGTTCCAGCCGGACCTGGGCGCTGCCCTTGCCGAAGCCCGCCGCGCCGCCCTGGCCATCGAAACGGATGGTGTAGCTGTCGGGGGCCTGGATGTCTTCCAGTGCCATGCGGCCCTTGAAGCGCGCCTTGACCGGGCCTACCGCGGCCGTCAGGGCCAGCTGGTAGGCGTTGTCGCCGTCGGGCTCGATACTCTCACATCCCGGGATGCATTGCTTGAGCAGCTCGGTGTCGTTGAGCGCTTCCCATGCCACCTGCTGCGGGACCGGCAGGCGCTGGCTCTGGTTCATTTCCATGGCGGGGCTTCCTTGTTGTGCCTGGCGAGGGCAGGGGTGGCGGCCCGGGGCGGGCCGCCATGGTCGGACAGCAGCGTCTCGAGCGCCAGCAGGCTGTCCAGGTTATGGGCCGGGCGCAGTGCGTCCACGTGCGGCAGGATGGCTTGCACGCCACGCGCCTGCGGGGTGAAGCCGGGGTAGCGCAGCAGCGGGTTGAGCCAGACGATGCGGTGCGCAAAGCGGCGCAGCCGTGCCATTTCGTCGCCGAGCAGTTCGATGTGCTCGTGGTCCAGGCCGTCGGTGACCAGCAGCACGGTGGCGCGTCCGGACAGCGTGCGCCGCGCCCAGTGGCGGTTGAAGCTGGCCAGCGCGGCGCCGATGCGGGTGCCGCCGGCCCAGTCGCGCACTTGGCCGGTGATCAGCGCGACGGCCTCGTCCGGGTCGCGTTCGCGCAGCGAGCGGGTGATGTTGGTCAGTCGCGTGCCGAACAGGAACACCGACAGCCGCTCGCGCGACTGCATCAGCGCATGGCAGAAGTACAGCACCGCGCGCGAGTACTGGCTCATCGAGCCGGAGATGTCGAGCAGCAGCACCACCGGCGGCTTGCGCTCGGCGTGCTTGCGGAATTTCCAGCGCAGCCACTCGCCATGCTGGCGCACCGCCAGGCGCGCGCTGGCGCGCAGGTCGGCATGGGTGCCGCAGGTGGCTGCGCGCAGGCGGCGGGTGCGCTGCAGTGCGAGATGGGCGCGGCGCGTGCGCACCAGGTGCTGCAGCGCGCGCCACTCTTGCGCGGTCAGGGTTTCAAAGTCGCGCTGCGCCAGGCGTTCCTGGTCGGAGAAGGTCAGCGGCACATGGATGCGCTCGGCTTCGGTTTGCGCGGGCCGCGATGGCGTTTCGGGCTGGCGCGCGGCCAGGGCATCGGCCAGCCGGTTGCTGCGTTTGGGCGGCGGCGCGCCGCTGTCGACGCGCGGCAGCAGCAGCGCGCGCAGCTTGCCTTCCCAATCGGGATCGCGCCAGAACAGGTCGAAGGCGGCATCGAACAGCGGGCGCTGGTCGGGGCCGGACAGCACCAGCGCCGCCAGCGCGGCGCGCACCTCGTCGCGCTGGCCGATATCGACATGGCGCAGCGCCTGCAGCGCATCGACCGCATGGGCCGGCGACAGCGCGAAGCCACCGTCGCGCAACAGCCGAATGAAGTGCGTGACGTTGCGCGCCAGCACCGGCAGGGCCGGTGCGGCAGGCCGTACAGCGGCGTGCAGCGTGGCCATCTTCAGCCTCCCGGCGTGGCACCCGCCAGCAGCTCGGCCACGGTGGGGCCGTCCACGCGCGCCAAGTCGTCCTGGTACTTGAGCAGCACGCCCAGCGTGTCGCGCACGGACTGCGGATCGAGCTCGGTCGCGCCCAGCGCGGAGAGCGCGCGGCACCAGTCGATGGCCTCGGCGATGCCCGGCGCCTTGAACAGGTCGATGCCGCGCAGCCGGTGGATAAAGTCGATGGCCTGGGCCTGCAGCGCCGCGGCGGCCTCGGGGGCGCGCGCGGCCACGATCTGCAGTTCGCGGTCGCGCTCCGGGTAACCCATCCACTGGTACAGGCAGCGGCGCTTGAGGGCGTCGTGGACTTCGCGGGTGCGGTTGGAGGTGATCACGATCAGCGGCGGACGCTCGGCCCGGATCACGCCGATTTCGGGGATCGACACCTGGAATTCGGACAGCACCTCCAGCAGGAAGGCTTCGAAGGGTTCGTCGGCGCGGTCGATCTCGTCGATCAGCAGCACGCGCGGGACGTCCGGTGCGGCAGGGTCGGGCAGCAGTGATTCCAGCAGCGGGCGCTTGAGCAGGTAGTCGTCGTGGTACAGCGACTGCGCCTCGGGACGTTCGCCGCGTGCCTCGGCCAGGCGCAGCGCCATGATCTGGCGCGGGTAGTCCCATTCGTACAGCGCGCTGGCGGCGTCCAGCCCTTCATAGCATTGCAGCCGCAGCAGCCGTGTGCCGAGCACGCCCGCCATCGCATGCGCCATGGCGGTCTTGCCGACGCCGGGCTCGCCTTCCAGGAACAGCGGCCGCTGCATGCGGATGGCGAGATAGAGCACCGTGGCGGTCTCGCGGTCGGCGAAGTATTGCTGGCGTTCCAGCTGGGCGATGGTGTCGTCGATGGAGGTGGGAAGCATGAGATTCTTTCTGTGCCGGCATGCCTCGCACGCCGACGGTTTGCTCCCCTCTCCCGCACGGCGGGGGGGCGGGGGAGAGGGCAGGAGGTTCGCGCGCGATAACGCTTGATTCAAGCGCCGGCCCTCTCCCCCGACCCCTCTCCCGCGGTGGCGGGAGAGGGGAGACCACAATGGGGAGAGGTAAAACTCGCGCTACCCCTTCGCCGCCGCCTCCACCGCCCGCGCCGCCAGCACCGGGATCAGATGCGCCCGGTACTCCGCCGACGCATGCAGGTCGGCGTTCAGCTTCGACGCATTGACCTTCACCCCACGCGCCGCCTGCGCGGTGAAGCTGGCCGACAGCGCCTGCTCCAGCGGCTGGCAGCGGAACACGCTGTCGGCCGCGCCTGTCACCGCCACGCGCACTGTGTTGCCGGTGCGCGCCACCATCACGCCCACCAGCGCAAAGCGCGAGGCCGGGTTGCGGAACTTGGCGTAGGCAGCCTGCTCCGGGATTGGGAAGCGCACCGCGGTGATCAGCTCGTCCGGTTCCAGGGCGGTTTCATAGAGGCCCTTGAAGAAGTCGTCGGCGGCGATGGTGCGGCGGTCGGTGACCACGGTCGCTCCCAGCCCCAGCACACCCGCGGGGTAGTCGGCAGCGGGATCGTCATTGGCGAGCGCGCCACCGATGGTGCCCATGGCGCGCACCTGGCGGTCGCCGATGCCGCCGGCCAGTGCCGCCAGCGCCGGGATGCGCTGGCGCACCTCGGCATGCTCGGCCACATCGGCATGGCGCGCGGCGCCGCCGACCACGATCTCATTGCCTTCGACGCGGATGTCGGCCATGCCGGGAATGCGCGCCACGTCCACCAGCACGGAGGGCGCGGCCAGCCGCAGTTTCATCGCGGCCAGCAGGCTCTGGCCGCCGCCGAGGAACTTGGCGTCGGGATCGGCCTTTAGCGTGGCCACGGCCGCCTTGGCATCCGCGGCGCGTTCAAAATTGAATGCGTACATGTCGGTTTCCTTTGCGGTGTGCGTGGGTCACGGCCGGGCGGCCTGGATGGCCTGCCAGACCCGGTGCGGCGTGGCGGGCATCTGGATGTCCTTCACGCCCAGTGGGCTGAGCGCATCCACCAGCGCGTTGATGAACGCCGGCGGCGAGCCGATCGCGCCGGCTTCGCCGCAGCCCTTCACGCCCAGTGGGTTGTGGGTGCAGGGCGTGCCGGTGGCGGTCTCGACGGTGAAGTCGGGCAGGTCGCCGGCGCGCGCCATGGCGTAGTCCATGTACGAGCCGGTCAGCAACTGGCCGCTGTCGTTGTCGTAGATGCACTGCTCCAGCATGGCCTGGCCCAGCCCCTGGCCGATGCCGCCATGGACCTGGCCTTCGACGATCATCGGGTTGATGATGTTGCCGAAGTCGTCCACCGCGGTGAACTTGACCACCTGCGACTCGCCCGTATCGGGATCGACCTCCACCTCGCACACATAGGCGCCGGACGGGTAGGTGAAGTTGGTCGGGTCGTAGAACGCGTTTTCGTTCAGGCCCGGCTCCAGCTTGTCGAGCGGATAGTTGTGCGGCACGTAGGCGGACAGCGCGACCTCGCCGAAGGTCTTGGTGCGGTCGGTGCCGGCCACGCGGAATACGCCGTTGCTGAACTCGATGTCGGTGTCGGCGGCTTCCAGCAGGTGCGCGGCGATCTTCTTGGCCTTGGCCTCGATCTTGTCGAGCGCCTTGACGATGGCCGAGCCGCCCACCGCCAGCGAGCGCGAGCCATAGGTGCCCATGCCGAACGGCACCCGGCCGGTGTCCCCGTGCACGATCTCGACCTGGTCCAGCTGCAGCCCGAGCCGGTCGGCGACCACCTGCGCGAAGGTGGTCTCGTGCCCCTGGCCATGGCTGTGCGAGCCGGTGAACACGGTCACGGTGCCGGTCGGGTGCACGCGGATCTCGCCCACCTCGAACAGCCCCGCACGCGCGCCCAGCGCGCCGGCGATATTCGACGGCGCCAGCCCGCAGGCCTCGATATAGCAGGAATAGCCCAGGCCGCGCAGCTTGCCGCGCTGCTTCGCTTCGTCGCGCCGGGCCGGGAAGCCCTTGACGTCGGCCAGCTCCTGCGCGCGCGCCAAGCACGGCTCGTAGTCGCCGGTGTCGTAGGTCAGGCCCACCGGCGTGGCGTACGGGAACTGGCGGATGAAGTTCTTGCGGCGCAGCTCGGCCGGGTCGATCTTCAGCTCGTGCGCGGCGGTTTCGACCAGGCGCTCGACCACATAGGTGGCCTCGGGCCGGCCGGCGCCGCGGTAGGCATCCACCGGCGCGGTGTTGGTGAAGACCGACTGCACTTCGGCGTAGATCGCGGGCGTGGCGTACTGGCCCGCCAGCAGCGTTGCATACAGGATGGTCGGAACGCTGCTGGCGAAGGTCGACAGGTAGGCGCCCATATTGGCGGTGGTATGCACCCGCATCGCCAGGAACTTGCCGTCGGCGTCGAGCGCCAGCTCGGCCCTGGTCACATGGTCGCGGCCGTGCGCATCGGTCAGGAAGGACTCGGAGCGGTCCGCGGTCCACTTGACCGGGCGGCCGATCTTCTTCGAAGCCCAGGTCAGCGCCACGTCTTCCGGGTACAGGAAGATCTTGGAGCCGAAGCCGCCGCCCACGTCCGGCGCGATGATGCGCAGGCGCGATTCGGGCAGCCCCAGCACGAACGCGCCCATCAGCAGGCGTTCGACGTGCGGGTTCTGGTTGGCCACGTAGACCGTATAGCTGTCGTCCTGGCGCGTATAGCTGGCGTTGACCGCGCGCGGCTCGATCGCGTTGGGAATCAACCGGTTGTTGACGATGTCCAGCGTGGTCACGTGGGCGGCCTTGGCAAAGGCGGCGTCGGTGGCGGCCTTGTCGCCGTGGCCCCAGGTGTAGCAGGTGTTGGCGGGCACGTCGTCATGCACCAGGGTGGACGCCTTGGCGGCATCGGCAGCGCTGACCACGGCGGGCAGCTCTTCATAGTCGACGTCGATCTTCTCGGCGGCGTCGCGCGCCTGCTGCAGGGTCTCGGCGATGACCAGCGCGACCTGGTCGCCGACGTGGCGGACCTTGTCGTGGGCAATCACCGGGTGCGGCGGCTCCTTCATCGGCGAGCCGTCGATGCTGTGGATCAGCCAGCCGCAGGGCAGGCCGCCGACCTTGTCGGCCGCCAGTTCGTCGCCGGTCAGCACGGCGATCACGCCGGGCGCGGCCAGCGCCTCGGTCTTGTCGATCGAGCGGATGCGCGCATGCGCGTGCGGCGAGCGCAGGAAGTACGCGTAGCTTTGCTGCGGCAGCACGATGTCGTCGGTGTACTGGCCGTTGCCGGTCAGGAAGCGATAGTCTTCCTTGCGCTTGACCGGCGCGCCTACCAGGCGCTGGCTTTCGGGTGCGTTCATGGCCGTTCCCCCTTATTCCGCGCTGGCGGCGGTGCCCTGCATGGCCGCCTGGCCTTGCTGCACTGCGCGCACGATGTTGTGGTAGCCCGTGCAGCGGCACAGGTTGCCTTCCAGGTGCGCGCGGATGGTGGCGGCGTCGGCGCCGGGGTGTTCCTGCACCAGCGCGGTGGCGCTCATCACCATGCCGGGCGTGCAGAAGCCGCATTGCAGGCCGTGGCATTCGCGGAAGGCTTCCTGCATCGGGTGTAGCGTGCCGGGAGCGGCGAGGCCCTCAATGGTGGTCACGGCGGCGCCGTCGGCCTGGACCGCGAGGATATTGCACGACTTGACCGCCCGGCCATCCAGGTGGACCGTGCAGGCGCCGCACTGCGCGGTGTCGCAGCCGACGTGGGTGCCGGTCAGGCGCAGCTGTTCGCGCAGGAACTGGACCAGGAGGGTGTTGGGTTCTACCTGCGCGTCAACGGACTTGCCGTTGACCGTCAGGCGGATCGGAATCGCCATGCTTGTCTCCATGTGGGGTGGACGCGCATGACCAATTGCCCGAAATCCCGAACGAACTGCGTGGGACTGGCCACGACGCGGTACTGCCGCTTAAGACGGCTATAGGACGGCTAATTCGTGATATTGGTGCTGCCGCTACAACTGCTGTAGGTGCGCCAGCGCACGCGGCGAGCGGCTTCAATGCTGGCGCGAATGCTGCGGCCGGCGAACGATTGGCCACAACAGGCTCTAACAGTTAATCACAAATCGTGGGGCGCTGCCATGTGGTTTGCCCGCGCCCCGTTCGGGGCACAGCAGCTAGAATGAGCAGCGCCCACTGGCACCCGCCACGCTTACATGGAAGCCTTCTTCGACTGGCTGTTTGAAACCATTGCCCTGCCCAAGGTGGGCCTGCCCGCGATCTTTGTGGTCAGCCTGATCTCGGCCACGCTGCTGCCGCTGGGCTCGGAGCCGGCGGTGTTCGGCTACGTCAAGCTCAACCCGCATATGTTCTGGCCGGCGATCCTGGTGGCCACGCTCGGCAACACGGTCGGCGGTGCCATCGACTGGTGGCTGGGCTATGCCGCCAAGCTGGCACTGGTGCGCTACCACAAGCGGCGCCGGGCGCGTGAGCACGACCTTGAGCACCTGGAGCACCGCAAACATATGCGCAAGCCGCCCAAGCCCAAGCTCGATGCGCGCTACTTCCGGTGGATGCGCCGGCTCGGGCCGCCCACGCTGCTGTTCTCCTGGCTGCCCGGCATAGGTGATCCGTTGTGCACGTTAGCCGGCTGGCTGCGCCTCTCGTTCTGGCCCAGCCTGGCCTGGATGGCGGTCGGCAAGTTCATCCGCTACCTGTTCATGACCGCCAGCCTGCTGTGGATCCCGGACAGCTTTTGGCACAACATTGCGCAAATGTGGAAGGCCTGGTTCTGATCCGGTGCGCCGCCGGCACCACCGCAGGGCGCCGGTGCCACCGCCTAAATGTCGCCTAATCCCTTGTTCCAACAAGGATTCCTCGATGTTGCGGTGCGGCGAAACCGGGCCTTGCAGTACAATCGCGCTTTAATGAACGATTCGCGCACAGTCCTCGTGCGCAGCAGGAAGCGGTCCCCCAATGAACGCCCCACTCGTGCTCGACGCCAAGCTCGCCGCGCAGGACGCCCCGCCGCGCCTGCGTGAAATCCCCTATAACTACACGTCCTTCTCGGACCGCGAGATTGTCATCCGCCTGCTCGGCGAGGAAGCCTGGCGCATCCTGGACGAGCTGCGCAGCGAGCGCCGGACCGGCCGCTCCGCCCGCATGCTGTACGAGGTGCTGGGCGATATCTGGGTGGTTCGCCGCAACCCCTACCTGCAGGACGACCTGCTGGAAAATCCCAAGCGCCGCCAGATGCTGGTCAGCGCGCTGCACCACCGCCTGAACGAGATCGAGAAGCGCCGCGCGGCCGACCGTGCCGAGCACGCCGAGCCCGCCGCCGAGGACCGCTCGCACCGCGTGGAGCAGCTGGTCGCCTTCGCCAAGCAGGCGATCGAGGATTTCAAGAACGAATTCGCCGCCGCCTATGACCTGCGCAAGCGCGCCCAGCGCGTGCTGGGCAAGGTCACGCAGAAGGACAACATCAAGTTCGACGGCCTGTCGCGCGTCTCGCACGTGACCGACGCTACCGACTGGCGCGTGGAATATCCGTTCGTGGTGCTGACGCCGGATACCGAGGAAGAGATCGCCGGCCTGGTCAAGGGCTGCTTCGAGCTCGGCCTCACCATCATCCCGCGCGGGGGCGGCACCGGCTATACCGGCGGCGCCGTGCCGCTGACGCCGATGAGCGCGGTGATCAATACCGAGAAGCTGGAGCAGCTCGGCCCGGTCGAGCAAACCGACCTGCCCGGCGTGTCGCACAAGGTTGCGACCATCTTCTCCGGAGCCGGCGTGGTGACGCGCCGCGTGGCCGATGCGGCCGACAAGGCCGGCCTGGTGTTCGCGGTCGACCCGACTTCGATCGATGCCTCGTGCATCGGCGGCAACGTGGCCATGAACGCCGGCGGCAAGAAGGCCGTGCTGTGGGGCACCGCGCTGGACAACCTGGCCTGGTGGCGCATGGTTGACCCGGAGGGCAACTGGCTGGAAATCACCCGGCTGGACCACAACCTGGGCAAGATCCACGATGTGCCGGTGGCCACCTTCGAACTGAAGTGGTCGGACGGCAACCGTGCGCCGGGCGAGAAGGTGCTACGCACCGAGACGCTGGCGATCGAAGGCCGCAAGTTCCGCAAGGAAGGCCTGGGCAAGGATGTCACCGACAAGTTCCTGGCCGGCCTGCCGGGCGTGCAGAAGGAAGGCTGTGACGGCATCATCACCAGCGCGCGCTGGATCCTGCACCGCATGCCGAAGTTCATCCGCACGGTCTGCCTGGAGTTCTTCGGCCAGGCGCGCGACGCCATCCCCAGCATCGTTGAGATCAAGGACTTCCTTGATGCGGAGACGAAGAAGCCCGGCGGCGCCATCCTGGCCGGCCTGGAGCACCTGGACGAGCGCTACCTGCGCGCGGTCGGCTACGCCACCAAGAGCAAGCGCAACGCCTTCCCGAAGATGGTGCTGATCGGCGATATCGTCGGCGACGATGAAGACGCCGTGGCGCGCGCCACCTCGGAAGTGATTCGCATGGCCAACGGCAAGAGCGGCGAAGGCTTTATCGCCGTCAGCCCCGAGGCGCGCAAGAAGTTCTGGCTGGACCGGTCGCGTACCGCCGCCATCGCCAAGCACACCAACGCCTTCAAGATCAATGAAGACGTGGTGATTCCGCTCAATCGCATGGGCGAGTACACCGACGGCATCGAGCGCATCAATATCGAGCTGTCGATCAAGAGCAAGCTCAAGCTGGTCGACACGCTGGAAGCGTTCTTCGCGCGCGGCAACCTGCCGCTGGGCCGCAGCGACGACGCCAACGAAATCCCCAGCGCCGAGCTGCTGGAAGACCGCGTGCAGCACGCGCTGACGCTGCTGCGCGAGATCCGTGCGCGCTGGCGCTACCTGCAGGACCACATGGACGTGCCGCTGACGCAGGCCAAGGCCTCGCTGATCGGGCATGGGCTGGGACTGCTGGGGCAGGAGTTCGACGCGCGCCTGCAGCAGCAGCCTGACGCCACCGTGTTCCACCTGCTGCAGGACCGCACCATCCGCGTGTCCTGGAAGGCCGAGATCCGCGCCGAGCTGCGCAAGATCTTCAACGGCGGCGAGTTCAAGCCGATCCTGGACGAGGCCCAGAAGATCCACAAGCAGGTGCTGCGCGGCCGCGTCTTCGTGGCGCTGCACATGCACGCCGGCGACGGCAACGTGCACACCAACATCCCGGTGAACTCCGACGACTACGACATGCTGCAGGACGCGCACCGCGCGGTGGCCCGCATCATGGCGCTGGCGCGTTCGCTCGACGGCGTGATCTCGGGCGAGCACGGCATCGGCATCACCAAGCTGGAATTCCTCACCGAGGAAGAGATCGGCGACTTCCGTGCCTACAAGGCCAAGGTCGACCCGCAGGGCCGCTTCAACAAGGGCAAGCTGCTGCCCGGCGCCGACCTGCGCAATGCCTACACGCCGTCGTTCGGCCTGATGGGGCATGAGTCGATCATCATGCAGCAGAGCGATATCGGCGCCATTGCCGAGAGCGTCAAGGACTGCCTGCGCTGCGGCAAGTGCAAGCCAGTGTGCGCCACCCACGTGCCGCGCGCCAACCTGCTGTACAGCCCGCGCAACAAGATCCTGGCGACTTCGCTGCTGATCGAAGCCTTCCTGTATGAAGAGCAGACCCGCCGCGGCATCTCGGTCAAGCACTGGGATGAGTTCTCCGACGTGGCCGACCATTGCACCGTGTGCCACAAGTGCGTAACGCCGTGCCCGGTCAAGATCGACTTCGGCGACGTGTCGATGAACATGCGCAACCTGCTGCGCAAGATGGGGCAGAAGAAGTTCAACCCCGGCACCGCGGCGTCGATGTTCTTCCTCAACGCCACCAACCCCGAGACCATCAACCTGACCCGCAAGGTCATGATCGACTGGGGCTACAAGGCGCAGCGCCTCGGCAACGACGTGCTGAAGAAATTCGCCAAGAAGCAGACCGCGCATCCGCCCGCGACCGTGGGCAAGGCGCCGGTGCGCGAGCAGGTGATCCACTTCATCAACAAGAAGATGCCGGGCAACCTGCCCAAGAAGACCGCGCGCGCGCTGCTCGACATCGAAGACAACGAGATCGTGCCGATCATCCGCGACCCGAAGGCAACCACGCCGGAATCGGAAGCGGTGTTCTACTTCCCGGGCTGCGGCTCGGAGCGGCTGTTCTCGCAGGTCGGGCTGGCCACGCAGGCGATGCTGTGGCACGTCGGCGTGCAGACCGTGCTGCCGCCGGGCTACCTGTGCTGCGGCTATCCGCAGCGCGGCAACGGCCAGTACGACAAGGCCGAGAAGATCGTCACCGACAACCGCGTGCTGTTCCACCGCGTGGCCAACACGCTGAACTACCTCGACATCAAGACCGTGGTAGTGAGCTGCGGCACCTGCTACGACCAGCTCGCCGGCTATGAATTCGACAAGATCTTCCCGGGTTGCCGCATTATCGACATCCACGAATACCTGCTCGAGAAGGGCGTGAAGCTGGAAGGCGTGACCGGTACGCGCTACATGTACCACGATCCCTGCCACACCCCGATCAAGACCATGGACCCGACCAAGCTGGTCAACGACCTGATGGGCGGGAACACCGGTCTGGGCAAGATCGAGAAGAATGAGCGCTGCTGCGGTGAATCGGGCACGCTCGCGGTGACGCGTCCGGATATTTCGACCCAGGTCCGCTTCCGCAAGGAAGAGGAAATGACCAAGGGCGCAGACAAGCTGCGCGCCGACGGCTTCACCGGCGACGTCAAGATCCTGACCAGCTGCCCGTCGTGCCTGCAGGGGCTGTCGCGCTACAAGGAAGATGCTTCGGTGCAGGCGGACTACATCGTCATCGAGATGGCCAAGCATTTGCTGGGCGAGAACTGGATGCCCGAGTACGTGGCCAAGGCCAATGCCGGCGGCATCGAACGCGTGCTGGTGTAAGCCAACGCCATGACGCGCGCTCCCAACTGCCCGCTCTGCGAGACCGACGGCGGCGAACTGGTCTGGATGGGCGACCGCGCCCGGCTGATCCTGGTCGAGCATGACCGTTTCCCTGGCTTCTGCCGCATTGTCTGGAACGACCACGTGGCCGAGCTCAGCGACCTGGACGATGCCGACCAGGCCTGGCTGATGCGGCTGGTCGCACGTGTCGAACGGGTGGTGCGCGAGGTCATGGCGCCGGACAAGGTCAATCTGGCGGCCTTTGGCAATATGGTGCCGCACCTGCACTGGCACATAATCCCGCGCTACCGCTGGGACACCCATTTCCCCGAGGCGATTTGGGCCGCGCCGCAACGCGCGGCGGATGCCGTGCGCGTGCAGGAGCTGGCCAGTCGGCTGCCGGCGCTGCGTACGGCGCTTTCGCTGCTCGAAGCCGGCGACGCCTGAGTGGTGCGCGGAACCCACGCCTGGCCGTGACCGTCTGAATGCTGTTGCCGCCGTGGCCTGCCGCCACGGTATCCAGAACAACAAGCCCGGCCGGCATCCGCTGACGGGCCAAGCGCTGCCGCTATGTCCTCCACTCCGACCTCCGTCACCGTACCGGGCCCGGCCGTCCCTGCCCGGGCCCTCAAGATCCAGAGCCGGCTGCGCATGGCCGCCACCTGGGCACTGATCAAGCCTTACTGGAAATCCGACGACCGCGTCGCCGGGCTTGGCCTGCTGGCCCTGGTGGTCGTGCTCAACCTCGGCATCGTCTATATCAACGTGCTGCTCAACGAGTGGAACCGCGTGTTCTACAACGCGCTGGAGCAGCGCGACTACGCCTCGTTCAAGGTGCTGCTGCTGCGCTTCTCGTGGATCGCGGCGTTCTTTATCGTGGCGGCGATCTCGCGCCAGTACTACACCATGATGCTGCAGATGCGCTGGCGTACCTGGATGACCGGCCGCTTCATGGGCCACTGGCTCGGGCACCAGGCCTATTACCGCATCGAGCAGACCCACACCACCGATAACCCTGACCAGCGTATCGCCGACGATCTGCGCCAGTTTACCGACGGCGCGCTGTCGTTGTCGCTCGGGCTGCTCAACTCGGTGGTGACGCTGCTGTCCTTCGTCGGCATCCTGTGGACGGTATCGGGGCCGATCAGCTTTGCAATGGGCGGCACCGAATGGACCATTCCCGGTTATATGGTGTGGTTCGCGGCGGGCTATGCGGTGATCGGCTCGCTGGTGGCGCACGTGGTCGGCCGCCCGCTGATCGGCCTGAACTTCCAGCAGGAACAGTACGAGGCGGATTTCCGTTTCACGCTGGTGCGCCTGCGCGAGAACAGCGAGCCGGTGGCGCTGTACCGCGGCGAGCCGACCGAGCAGGCCGGCCTGCGCGCGCGCTTCGACCGCATCCGCGCCAACTGGAACCAGTTGATGCGCTATACGCGGCGGCTGACCTTCGTCAGCTCCGGCTACGCGCAGTTCGCCATCATCTTCCCGATCCTGGTGGCGGCGCCGCGCTACTTCGCCGGCAAGATGACGCTGGGCGGGCTGATGCAGACCAGCTCCGCCTTCGGCCAGGTGCAGGGCGCGCTGTCGTGGTTTGTCGACAGCTACGCCACGCTGGTGGGCTGGAAGGCCGCCGCCAACCGCCTGATCGATTTCCAGGAAGCGATCCGCGTGGCCGAGCGCCAGGACATGGCGCCGGGCGGCGTGCGCGATATCGAGGTGGAACATACCGGCAAGCCGCAGAATGGCATCACCATCGACGGCCTGGCGCTGGCATTGCCGGTACGCGCCGCGCGCAGCGCGGCCGTGGGCCAGCGGCCGCTGGTGGCGCCGTTCTCGCTGTCGGTCGCGCCGGGCGAGCGCTGGCTGGTCAGCGGCCCGTCTGGTTGCGGCAAGAGCGTGCTGTTTCGCGCGCTGGCGGGGATCTGGCCGTACGGCAGCGGCACCGTGACCATGCCCGACGGCGCGCGCATGCTGTTCCTGCCGCAGCGCAGCTACCTGCCGATCGGCACGCTGGCCGATGCGCTGGCTTACCCCGACGCCGGCACCGTGCACAGCGCGGAAGCGCTGCAGGCGGCGCTGCGCCAGGCGCGGCTGGCCGCACTGGTGGACCAGCTCGACGTGTTCGACAACTGGTCGCTGAGGCTGTCGCCGGGCGAACAACAGCGGCTGGCGTTTGCGCGCGCACTCTTGCAGAAGCCCGACTACCTGTTCCTGGACGAGGCCACCAGCGCGCTGGACGAGGAAACCGAGGGCGTCATGTACAAGCTCATGGTGGACTCGCTGCCCGGTGCGGCCATCGTCAGCATCGCCCACCGCAGTACCGTGGCGGCCTTCCACGGCCGGCGCCTGCGCTACGTGCCGCAGGATGGGGACGCCGCCCGGGCTGCGCAAGCCGGCGAGCCTGGGGTAAGCTATCGGGTTGTATGCGAAGCGTGATGCCGTGCCGTACCGGCACCATCGCGCGGCAATCACCCCCCTCAGGAGCGACCCTAACCGGGCCGCGATCATCATGGCAGGCCTGGAAAAAGACACCCCTCATCCCACCGCGCTGACCGTCCATACGCAATCCCGCGTGCTGGAGATCGGCTTCGACAACGGCCGCAGCTTCCGGCTGCCGTTCGAGCTGCTGCGCGTGTATTCGCCGTCCGCTGAAGTCCAGGGCCACGGCCCGGGGCAGGAAGTGCTGCAGACCGGCAAGCGCGAGGTGGGCGTCAACGCGGTCGAGCCGGTCGGCAACTACGCGATCCTGATCCGCTTTACCGACGGCCACGACACCGGCATCTATTCCTGGGACTTGCTGTACCGCCTCGGCGACAACCAGGATGCGCTCTGGCAGGACTACCTGCAGCGCCTGGAAGCCGCCGGCGCCGACCGCGACACCCCGATGCCCGCCGCCGGCGCTGCCGGCGGCCACGGCTGCGGCCATCACTGAGCCGCGCCGAACCGATTACCCTGGAGTCTGAAAGATGAGTGAAACCCACTTCGGGTTTGAAAAGGTCGACGAAGCGGAAAAGGCCGACAAGGTTGCCGGTGTATTCCATTCGGTGGCAAGCAAGTACGACGTGATGAACGACCTGATGTCCGGCGGCATGCACCGGCTCTGGAAGATGTTCACCATCGCCCAGGCCGGCGTTCGCCCCGGCCACAAGGTGCTGGATATCGCCGGCGGCACCGGCGACCTGGCCAAGGCGTTCGCCAAGCAAGCCGGCCCGACCGGGCAGGTCTGGCTGACCGACATCAACGAGTCGATGCTGCGCGTGGGCCGCGACCGGCTGTTGAACAAGGGCATCGTCACGCCGGTGTGCCTGTGCGACGCCGAGCACATCCCGTTCCCGGACAATTACTTCGACCTGGTCACGGTGGCCTTCGGCCTGCGCAACATGACGCACAAGGATGCCGCGCTGGCCGAGATGCGCCGGGTGGTCAAGCCGGGCGGCAAGGTCATGGTGCTGGAATTCTCCAAGGTGTGGAAACCCCTGGAGAAGGCCTACGACGTCTATTCTTTCAAGGTGCTGCCGTGGCTGGGTGAGCGGGTGGCAGGGGATGCCCCCAGCTATCGCTATCTCGCGGAATCGATCAGAATGCATCCAGACCAGGTTTCACTTGTACGCTTGATGGAACATGCGGGCCTGGAAAATGTCGAATACTTCAATCTGACGGCCGGAGTGGTGGCGCTCCACGTCGGGCGCAAGTATTAAGAAGACTTGAAATCGCCATGCCTCGCCCGCATATAGGGTGAAACTGACAGGGGATAGCAGAATATGTCGTCATTTCGTGGAAAATTCCTGGTTGGGTCGCTGATTACCGCGATTGCCTTCGGGATGGTGTTCGACGCCAATGCCAAGCGCATGGGCGGTTCGCGCAGCATCGGCAAGCAGTCGTCGACGGTCACGCAGCAGCGCCAGCAGGCGCCGCAGCCCACTTCGCCGACCCAGCAACCGGCCCAGCAGCCTAATCAGGCAGCCCCGGCCACGGCTGGCGCCGCCGGCGCGGCTGCCGCGGCAGCCCCCAAGCGCAACTGGGGCGGCATCCTGGGCGGCATCGCCGCCGGCCTGGGTATCGGCTGGCTGCTGTCGCACTTCGGCCTGGGCGGCGCGGCGCTGGGCTTCCTGTCCAACCTGATCCTGATCGCGCTGGTGGCGTTCGCCGCGATCTGGCTGATCCGCAAGTTCCGTGGCGGCAGCAAGCGCACCCAGCAACCGGCCTACGCCGGTGCCGGCAACGCGCCGAACCTGGATCGCAGCGCCGAGCCCATGTTCCGCGGTGAGCCGACGCCTGTGTCTTCGGGTAGCCCGGCCGCCAGCACGGTACTGCCGGCAGCATCGGCGGCCCCGGTCGCGGCCGATGCCGTGGCCCAGCAGCCGTGGGGCGTGCCGGCCGACTTCGATACCGAAGCCTTCCTGCGCAACGCCAAGGTCCACTTCGTGCGCCTGCAGGCCGCGTGGGATGCCGGCAACCTGGACGACATCCGCGAGTTCACCACGCCGGAGATGTTCGCCGAGATCAAGATGGACCTGTCCGAGCGCGGCGCCGAGGTCAACAAGACCGACGTGGTCACGCTGGAAGCCCAGCTGCTCGGCATCGAGTCGGCCGCGGCCCAGCATATCGCCAGCGTGCGCTTCTCGGGCATGATCCGCGAGAAGTCCGGCGAGGCGGCCCAGCCGTTCGGCGAGGTCTGGAACCTGGCCAAGCCTGCCAGCGGCACCGGCGGCTGGCTGCTGGCCGGCATCCAGCAAGAGTCCTGATGCCGCACCCCGCGGCGGTGATGCGCCGGGGGGAGTAGCTTAGAATGGAGGCCCACGCGAAAGCGTGGGCCTTTTTTGTTTGGGACGCCCGACCTGCGGCGTCGCTGCCTGCCCGCCAACCGCGCTGTCATGAATACTCTGCCTTCCGCCCTGGCCATGCCCGCCATCTCGGCGCTGAACCACCTGCTTGAGCAGGAGCCGTGGGCCCGCAACCAGCTCACGCCGTTTGCCGGGCGCGTGATCCGCTTCGATGCCGCCGCCTTCGTGCTGTCGCTGAAGGTGACAGAGCACGGCTGCACCGAACCGGCGCCCGAGGCCGAGGCGCCCGCGGTGACGCTGCGCGTGCCGGTGCAGCAGTGGCCGCTGGTGGCCGCCGACGTGGCCGAAGGCGGCCAGGCCGCCGCCATGCGCCATGTCCGCATCGAGGGCGACGCCGAGCTGGCCAACACCGTCTCGACGCTGGCGCGCAACCTGCGCTGGGACGCCGCCGAAGACCTGTCGCGCGCGCTGCGCGGCATCCTGGGCGGGCCGGTGAGCGACAGCGTGGCGCAGCGCGTGGTCGATGGTGCGCGCCAGGTGCATGAGCAGGCCACACGCGTTGGCCGCGCCCTGGTCGACAACGTCACCGACTACCTGCTGGACGAGCATCCGACCCTGGTGCGCCACGCCGCGCTCGATGCCTTCGGCGCCGACGTGGGCCGGCTGCGCGATAGCCTGGCCCGGCTCGAAAAACGGCTGGAGCGGCTGGAGCGCGCCGGCCCGCCGCCGGTATCCGGCCAGTCGGGCCAGTCCGGCAAGCTGCCGTCGCCGCACCGCTGAGCCGGCCGCGCCACGATCCCATCCACCACCAACGTGACTGCCTGCCCGGCCCTGTGAAGACTCCCGAATGACCCGCCTCCTGCGCCTTGGCAAGATTCTCTTCGTCATCCTCTATTACGGCCTGGACGAGCTGGTGCTCTCGGGCTTCAGCAGCCGCAGGATCCGCTTCCTGGTGCGCGTCATCACCATCGGGCGCAAGCTCGAGATGCCGCGCGGCGAGCGCCTGCGGCTGGCGCTGACGCGGCTGGGTCCGATCTTCGTCAAGTTCGGCCAGGTGCTGTCGACCCGGCGCGACCTGATGCCGGCGGACATTGCCGACGAACTGGCCAAGCTGCAGGACCAGGTGCCGCCCTTCGATTCGGTGGTGGCGGTGAAGATTATCGAGCGCGCGCTGGGGCGGCCGCTGGACCAGCTGTTCGAGACCTTCGAGCACCAGCCGGTGGCCAGCGCCTCGATCGCGCAGGTGCACTTCGCCACGCTCAAGGGCGGCCCCTGCCACGGCCGCGAGGTCGCGGTGAAGGTGCTGCGCCCGGGCATGCTGCCGGTGATCGACAGCGACCTGGCGCTGATGCGCGACATGGCCACCTGGCTGGAACGCTTCTGGGCCGACGGCAAGCGCCTCAAGCCGCGCGAGGTGGTGGCCGAGTTCGACAAATACCTGCACGACGAGCTCGACCTGATGATCGAGGCGGCCAATGCCAGCCAGCTGCGCCGCAACTTTGCCGACACCAGCCTGCTGCTGGTGCCCGAGGTGTTCTGGGACTGGTGCAGCAGCACCGTGTTCGTGATGGAGCGCATGCACGGCATTCCGATCTCGCGCACCGAGTCGCTCAAGGCCGCCGGCGTGGACATGCACCAGCTGGCGGAAGAGGGCGTCGAGATCTTCTTCACCCAGGTGTTCCGCGATGGCTTCTTCCATGCCGACATGCACCCCGGCAATATCCTGGTGTCGGTGCAGCCCGAGTCCTTCGGCCGCTATATCGCGCTGGACTTCGGCATCGTCGGCGCGCTGTCCGAGTTCGACAAGAACTACCTGGCGCAGAATTTCATCGCCTTCTTCCGGCGCGACTACCACCGCGTGGCGCTGCTGCATGTGGAGTCCGGCTGGGTGCCGCCCGATACCCGCGTCGAAGAGCTGGAAAGCGCGGTGCGCGCCTGCTGCGAGCCATACTTCGACAAGCCGCTGAAGGAAATCTCGCTGGGCATGGTGCTGATGCGGCTGTTCCAGACCTCGCGCCGCTTCAATGTCGAGATCCAGCCGCAGCTGGTGCTGCTGCAGAAGACGCTGCTCAATATCGAAGGCCTGGGCCGCCAGCTCGACCCCGACCTGGACCTGTGGAAGACCGCCAAGCCTTTCCTGGAGCGCTGGATGCACGAGCAGGTGGGCTGGAAGGGCGCCTGGGAGCGGGTCAAGGTGGAGGCGCCGCTGTGGGCCAAGATGCTGCCCGACTTCCCGCGCCTGGCGCACCAGTTCCTGGAGCGGCGCGCGCTGACCAGCAACGGCGAGCAGGACAAGCTGCTGGCGATGCTGGTGGTGGAGCAGCGCCGCACCAACCGGTTGCTCGGCACCGGGCTGCTGTTGCTGGGCGGCTTTGTCGCCGGCATCGTGCTGACGCATGTGCTGGGCTGGGCCGGCTACTGGTAGCGCACCCGGGACCGATCCATCGGAGATGACCATGAGCGACACCGCCAAGCCTGCGCCGACCTTCGCCACCCGCAACGCCGCCGACCCGACGTTCTGGGACGAGCGTTTCGAACAGGGCTTCACGCCCTGGGACCAAGGCGGCGTGCCCGAGGAATTCCGCCAGTTCATTGAAGGCCGCGCGCCATGCCCGACCCTGGTGCCAGGCTGTGGCAACGGCTGGGAGGCCGCGTGGCTGTTCGAGCGCGGCTGGCCGGTGACGGCGATCGACTTCTCGCCGCAGGCGGTGGCGTCGGCGCGGCGGACGCTGGGGCCGGCGGGGGTGGTGGTGCAGCAGGGCGATTTCTTCGCCTTCACGCCGCGGCCGGCGTGCGGGCTAATCTACGAACGGGCCTTCCTGTGCGCGCTGCCACCGGCGATGCGGGCTGACTATGCCGCCCGGGTCGCGCAACTGCTGCCGCCGGGCGGCCTGCTGGCCGGCTACTTCTACCTGGGCGAAAACCGCGGCGGGCCGCCGTTCGCGATGCCGGCCGAAGAGCTGGACGCGCTGCTGGCACCGGCCTTCGAGCGACTGGAGGACCGGCCCTCGGCCGCGCCGCTGCCGGTGTTCCAGGGGCAGGAGCGCTGGCAGGTCTGGCGCCGCCGGTCCGGCTGAAGCAGCCACCGGCCAGCCCTTGTGGCGCAGGCGATGCTCCGCGTGGCGCATTTGCGCCAGCGGGGAATTTTTTTCGCTCACGCTGGTCTGCGTCGCTATAATCCGCGTTTTGATTCGGCTACGACCGCAGCCCCGACCGCGTTTTCCGCCCAGCGCGAGAACTCCAGGCAGCTCGATATGCGGCCCCGACCGATGAATTGGACTCCGGGCGGATGCGCGCAAGCAACGTGCACCCATGCGCCGCCCGGCATTCGGTTTCTCGCCACAAGGGCACTTTCTGCATAGGGCAGCGGCATGCTGATCTGGTTCGTCATCATCTACTGGGTAATCTCGGTCGGCATCGGCCTGTGGGCGGCGCTGCGCGTACGCAACACCACCGATTTCGCCGTCGCCGGGCGCAGCCTGCCGTTCCATATCGTCACCGCCACCGTCTTCGCCACCTGGTTCGGCTCCGAGACGGTGCTGGGCATCCCCGCCGTATTTCTCAAGGAAGGCCTGTCGGGCGTGGTCTCCGACCCCTTCGGCTCGTCGCTGTGCCTGATCCTGGTGGGCCTGTTCTTCGCCCGGCCGCTGTACCGGATGAACCTGCTGACCATCGGCGACTACTACCACAACCGCTATGGCCGGCTGGCCGAGGTGCTGACTACGCTGTGCATCGTGGTGTCCTACCTGGGCTGGGTGGCGGCGCAGATCAAGGCGCTTGGGCTGGTGTTCTTTACCGTCTCGGACGGCGCGCTGTCGCAGGAGGCCGGCATGATGATCGGCGCCGCCAGCGTGCTGGTCTATACGCTGTTCGGCGGCATGTGGTCGGTGGCCATCACGGACTTCATCCAGATGATCATCATCGTGATCGGCATGATCTATATCGGCTACGAGGTCAGCGGGCAGGCCGGCGGCGTCACGGCCGTGGTGTCGCACGCGGCGGCGGCCGGCAAGTTCGAGTTCCTGCCGTCGCTGGATCTCATCCAGATCATCGGCTTTGCGGCGGCGCTGTTCACCATGATGCTGGGTTCGATCCCGCAGCAGGACGTGTTCCAGCGCGTGACCTCGTCGCGCACCGAGCAGATCGCCGGGCGCGCCTCGGTGCTGGGCGGCGTGCTGTACTTCTGCTTTGCCTTTATCCCGATGTTCCTGGCGTATTCGGCCACGCTGATCGACCCGGACATGGTCGCCAAGTACATCAACGCCGATTCGCAGCTGATCCTGCCGAAGCTGATCCTGCAGCATGCGCCCATGTTCGCCCAGGTAATGTTCTTCGGCGCGCTGCTGTCGGCGATCAAGAGCTGCGCCTCGGCCACGCTGCTAGCGCCGTCGGTGACCTTTGCCGAGAACATCCTGCGGCCGTACTTCCGCCACCTGGACGACAAGCAGTTCCTGCGCGTGATGCAGACCGTGGTGCTGGTGTTCACCGTGGTGGTGATGCTGTTCGCGCTCAACTCGCACCTGTCGATCTTTCATATGGTTGAAAATGCCTATAAGGTCACCTTGGTCTCGTCCTTCGTGCCATTGGCTTTCGGCATGTTCTGGAAGCACGCCACCCGCCAGGGCGGGCTGGCGGCGATCTTGCTGGGCCTGTCTTCCTGGCTGACCTGCGAGGTGGCCTTTGCCGGTGCCGTGGTGCCGCCGCAAATGGTCGGCCTGCTGTTCTCGATCAGCGGCATGGTGATCGGTTCACTGCTGCCACAGTGGATTGCAGATCACGCACCGGTCAAGGAAGTCCATATCGCCTGACGCCCGGGGGTCTGCAACCCCTTCATTTCCGGCGATCAGGCAGCCCCGGAACGGTTTATAATTCAAGGCTTTGCATCGTCGCGCGGGAATTTCCCGCAGCCGCCATGGCCCGCGGCGATGTCCGCCTTTGTACCGATTCCGAAGTTTTCTCGCGAAATAACACCATGCCGATCTATGCCTACCGTTGCGACGCCTGCGGCCACGGGCGCGATGTGCTGCAGAAAATGAGCGATGCCCCGCTGACGGACTGCCCGTCGTGCGGCGTCGCCGGCTCGTTCAAGAAACAGCTGACTGCTGCTGGTTTCCAGCTCAAGGGCTCGGGCTGGTATGTGACCGACTTCCGCGGCGGCAGCGCCAGCGCGCCGGCAGCCACCGGCGCCGCGGGTGGCACCTCCGCAGCGGCGGCCAGCGCCCCGGCGGCGGCTGAATCGTCGGCCAGTCCTGCCTCGTCCGCTTCGGCCACGCCCGCGGCAGCCGGCGGCTGCGGCAGCGCCTGCGCCTGCCATTGAGCCGGACCCGTCCCGTGGTTGCCAAGAAGACTTCCGCCCTGAAAACCTGGTTCCTGACCGGGCTGCTGGTGCTGGTGCCGCTGGGCATCACGCTGTGGGTGCTCAGCCTGATCATCGGCACGATGGACCAGAGCCTGGCGCTGCTGCCCGAGGCCTGGCGCCCGGACCGGCTGATGTTCGGCAAGCGCGTGACCGGCCTGGGCGCCATCCTCACGCTGCTGGTCATCCTGCTGGTCGGCCTGCTGGCGCATAACTTCATCGGCCAGCGCCTGGTGCGCTGGTGGGAAGCGCTGCTGGGCCATATCCCGGTGGTGGGCCCGATCTACACCAGCGTCAAGCAGGTCTCGGACACGCTGCTGTCGTCCTCGGGCAATGCCTTCCGCAAGGCGCTGCTGGTGCAGTACCCGCGCGAGGGCTCGTGGACCATTGCCTTCCTGACCGGGCGCCCCGGCGGCGACGTGCAGAACCACCTGCAGGGCGAATACGTCAGCGTCTATGTGCCGACCACGCCGAATCCGACCTCGGGCTTCTTCCTGATGATGCCCAAGGCCGACACCATCGAACTCGACATGACCGTCGACGCCGCGCTCAAGTACATCGTCTCGATGGGCGTGGTGGCACCGGCGGAATTGCCGCGCAAGAACGGCAGCGTGCCCCGGCCGGCAGCCCCGGCCAGTCCGGCCAATCCGGCCGGCAGGGCCAGCAACGAGGAAACGGTCGAGACGACCGATCCTTAAGCATCCAATCTGATCACGGGCCGCCCGATGCGTTTCGGGCGGCCGCGTTTTACCGGGAATCTCTTTATGTCCTCCATGCGTACTCACTACTGCGGTCTGGTGACCGAACAATTCTCGGGCCAGGAAGTGGCCCTGACCGGCTGGGTCCAGCGCCGCCGCGACCATGGCGGCGTGATCTTCATCGACCTGCGCGACCGCGAAGGCCTGGTGCAGGTGGTGTGCGATCCGGACCGCCCCGAGATGTTCAAGGCCGCCGAAGAGATCCGCAATGAGTTCTGCATCCGCGTCACCGGCAAGGTCCGTCCGCGCCCGGCCGGCACCGAGAACGCCAACCTGACCTCGGGCAAGATCGAGGTGCTGTGCCATGAGCTGACCGTGCTGAACCCGTCGGTCACGCCCCCGTTCCAGCTCGACGACGACAACCTGTCGGAAACCACGCGCCTGACGCACCGCGTGCTGGACCTGCGCCGCCCGCAGATGCAGTACAACCTGCGCCTGCGCTACAAGGTGGCGATGGAAGTGCGCAAGTTCCTGGACGCGCAGGGCTTTATCGACATCGAGACCCCGATGCTGGGCAAGAGCACGCCCGAAGGCGCGCGCGACTACCTGGTGCCGTCGCGGGTGAATCCGGGCCACTTCTTCGCGCTGCCGCAGTCGCCGCAGATCTTCAAGCAGATGTTGATGGTGTCGGGCTTCGACCGCTACTACCAGATCACCAAGTGCTTCCGCGATGAAGACCTGCGCGCCGACCGCCAGCCGGAATTCACGCAGATCGACTGCGAGACCTCGTTCCTGACCGAGCAGGAGATCCGCGACCTGTTCGAGGACATGATGCGCACGGTGTTCAAGAACGCCATCGACGTCGACCTGGACGCCAGGTTCCCGGTGATGGAGTTCCGCGAGGCCATGGCCCGCTTCGGCTCGGACAAGCCTGACCTGCGCGTCAAACTGGAATTCACCGAGCTGACCGAGGTGATGAAGGACGTCGACTTCAAGGTGTTCTCGGGTCCCGCCAACAGCGACAACGGCCGCGTGGTCGGCCTGCGCGTGCCGGGCGGCGCTGCGATCTCGCGCGGCGAGATCGACGCCTACACCCAGTTCGTCGGCATCTACGGCGCCAAGGGCCTGGCCTGGATCAAGGTCAACGAAGTGGCCAAGGGCCGCGACGGCCTGCAATCGCCGGTCGTCAAGAACCTGCACGACGCCGCCATTGCCGAAATCCTCAAGCGCACCGGTGCCCAGGACGGCGACATCATCTTCTTCGGCGCCGACAAGGCCAAGGTGGTCAACGACTCGATCGGCGCGCTGCGCCTGAAGGTCGGCCACTCTGACTTCGGCAAGGCCAACGGCCTGTTCGAAGACACCTGGAAGCCGCTGTGGGTGGTCGACTTCCCGATGTTCGAGTACGACGAGGAAGACGCGCGCTGGGTGGCCATGCACCACCCGTTCACCAGCCCCAAGGACGAGCACCTGGAATACCTCGAGACCGACCCGGGCAAGTGCCTGGCCAAGGCCTACGACATGGTGCTGAACGGCTGGGAAATGGGCGGCGGCTCGGTGCGGATCTTCCGTTCGGACATCCAGAGCAAGGTGTTCCGCGCGCTCAACATCAACGACGAGGAAGCCCGTGCCAAGTTCGGCTACCTGCTGGACGCGCTGCAGTACGGCGCGCCCCCGCACGGCGGCCTGGCCTTCGGCCTGGACCGCATCGTCACCATGATGGCCGGCGCCGACTCGATCCGCGACGTGATCGCCTTCCCCAAGACCCAGCGGGCCCAGGACCTGCTGACCCAGGCCCCGAGCTCGGTCGACGAGAAGCAACTGCGCGAGCTGCATATCCGCCTGCGCGTCGCCGAGCCCAAGCCGACGGCCTGAGTTGCCTGAAGCTCGCAAGGAAGCCGCGCAATTGCGCGGCTTTTTTGCTTTATGCGCAACGTCGGGTCGACTGTGCTGTGAGGCGCGCGGCGCATTGGTTTCGATTTGTTACCGGTAGGAACGAAGGGCGCCGCCGCGGGGTCTGCTCTTTTTGACACGTAATTTGCCGAGGGGCCTCGCAATGAAGGCTTCCGGCACTCGGGAGGAAATTCGTGACCCTGGATATCGACCTGATCCGCCAGTTCCTGCTGGCCCATGACCAAACCATCCTGACCTGGCTGGTGGCCGGGTTGCTGATGATGCTGCTGGCGCGCTTCGAGCTGCGCCGCGCCGTGCGCCGCTCGGCGCAGGCCATGTCTGAATCGGTGGCCACCACCGTGGCGGCCTGCGTGCCCGACATCGCCCATGCGGTGCAGTCGGCCGCGCCCGCCGCGGCGGCCGAGCCGGTGGAAATGCAGCGCGCCGAAGCGTTGCGCCGGCTGGCGCTGGATACCGTCGGCGTGGTCATGACGCGCGGGCGCTGGCTGGACGAGCTCGGCAACCTGCGCCTGGCCGACGACGCCTTGCTGGCCGGCCAGCGCGCCGACGGCGCCGACCCGCTGCTGGTGGTGGCGCCGCAGCCGGTGGTGCAGGCCTACCTGGATGCGCAGCGCGTGTTCGAGGACGAGGCCGCGCAGGTGCAGGCGCTGCGCCGCGATGCCCAGCGCGTGCAGGAGGCGCTGCAGGCCCTGGACGCCGAGGTTGCCCATATCGAGCAGGAAACTGGCAGCATCGTGCTGCGTTTCGAGCAGGTCAACGCGCAGGCGGCGCAGGGCATGGATGGCGGCGACTACCAGCGCTTCCTGATCCAGAAGTACAACGCGCTGGGACAGCGCGAGAAGGAAATCGCGCTGGAGCGCACGCGGCTGCAGGGCGAGGTCCGGCACCGCGCCGACGCCCTGGCCACGCACGCGCATGGCGCGTCCAAGCGCTACCGCCAGGCGCTGGCGCCGCTGATGGACAAGCTGCGTGCCGCCTGGGGCCACGGCGATTCGCCCCAGGTGTTCGACACCTGGCAGCGCACCGCGGGCGACGAGCCGTACCTGGCACCCCATACCTCGTATGGCGCGCGCAGCGCCGCCTGAAGGCCGCCGACAGTCGCCTCGGGCGGGCGCCGCCACGCTTTCGCGTGGCAACGTGGCGCGGCTGCGCTATCCTTGGGTTTGTCCTTTCGCCCAGACCCATGTCCTACAAGATCCCGGAATCCGTGCTGGTGGTGATTTACACGCCAGATCTTCAAGTCTTGCTGCTGGAACGCGCCGATCGCCCGGGGTTCTGGCAGTCCGTGACCGGCAGCCTCGACACCCTGGACGAACCCCTGGCCCTGACCGCCGCGCGTGAAGTGGCCGAGGAAACCGGCCTCATCACCGGCGAGCACCAGTTGACCGACTGGGGCCATACCATCCAGTACGAGATCTACCCGCAGTGGCGCCACCGCTACGCCGAAGGCGTCACGCGCAATACTGAGCATTGGTTCGGGCTGCGCGTGCAGGAGGCGCTGCCGGTGACGCTGGCGCCACGCGAACACCTGCAATACCAGTGGCTGCCATGGGAGCAGGCGGCGCAGCAGTGCTTTTCCAGCAGCAATGCCGAGGCCATCCGCCAGTTGGCCTGGCGCGCGGCCGGGGCTGGCGCTGGCGAGCGGCAGGCGGCGTATGGAGCGCAGCCATGAAGCTGCGCGTGGTCACCTACAACATCCACAAGGGAGTGACCGGCATCTCGCGGCGCCCGCGCATCCAGAACGTGCGCGCCGGCCTGCATGCGATGGATGCGGACATCGTCTTCCTGCAGGAAGTGCAGGACCGCAACGACCGCCTGGTGGCCGCGGCGCTGTTCGATCCGGAGCATACGCAGCTCAACTACCTGGCCACTGACGCCTATCCGCACTCGGTCTACGGACGCAACGCGGTCTATGACTACGGCCATCACGGCAACGCGATCCTGTCGCGCCACCCGATCCTGATGTCCGAGAACCTGGATATTTCCGACCACCGCTTCGAGCAGCGCGGGCTGCTGCATGCGGTGGCGGATGTGCACGGGGTGGAAACCCACCTGATCTGCGTGCATTTCGGTCTGTTTGCGCGCAGCCGCGCGCGCCAGGCCGAGGCTCTGGTGGAGCGCGTGCGCAATGTAGTGCCGGCCGGCATGCCGCTGGTGATCGCCGGGGACTTCAACGACTGGAACCACCGGCTCGATGCGCAGATCTGCAATACGCTGGGCGCGGTCGAGGCCTCGCACGCGCGTGGCGCGCGTCTGCATACCTTCCCCAGCCATATGCCGTGGTGGCAGCTCGACCGCATCTATGTGCGCGGCTATGAGATCGAGCGCGCGCATGCGCTGACCGGCCGCGACTGGGCGCAGCGCTCGGATCACGTGCCGCTGGTGGCGGAACTGGGGCATCCGCAGGGCGAGTTGGCCATGCCCGCGGAGCCCGCCGGCAAGGCCGCCTGAATTCAGCGCGCGCGCTCCGGATAGTCGCGGATGAAGGCGAACACCGCCTGCGGGTCGTTCAGGTCCAGCACCGGCAGCGCGGTCATGGCGGCCACCGCGGCAGGGTCGTCGCTGGCCACCGCCACCACGCCCGGCACCTCGTCCCACAGCGGCGTGCGCCCCAGCGCCGGGCGATATACTTCCAGCTTGGGAAAATCACTGCGCTTGTAGCCCTCAACCAGCACCAGTTCGGTGTCGGCCGGCAGTACGGCGAGCGCATCGTCCAGTTCTGGCGAGGGCACCGCCTCCGGATAGTGGCGCATCAGCGTCAGGTGGCGCGCGCCGACCAGCACGACATTGGCGCAGCCGGCCTCGCGCATGCGCCAGGAGTCCTTGCCGGGCGTGTCGGGGTCAAAGCCGTGGTGGGTGTGCTTGACGCCGGCCACGCGCAGGCCGGCGGCGACGAAACAGGGGATGAGCTGGTCCAGCAGCGTGGTCTTGCCGCTGCCGGACGATCCGGTAATGCCGAATACCTTCACAATGGGTTCCGTGGGGGGGCGTCAGTCGTCGATGGCCCGTCGCTGGCTGCGCAGGCAAGCATCAGTATCGACGATAGCAGAGATGCGCCTGCCAATGTGCGCGCGGCGCCTTGCGCCCGGCAATCTGTCCGATAATCACGGCATGTCACGGATATCCCACTCCGCTCATGCCGACGCCCGCGCGCACGACCCGGCCGCGGCCGGCGACCACGCGCCGCGCCGCCACATGCTGCGCTGGACCTGGCGCCGCGGCAAGCCCACCACCGGCAATGCGGTGCGGCTGCTGCACGGCGGCCAGGACTTCTTCCCCGCGCTGATCGCCGCCATCGACCAGGCCGCGTTCCAGGTGATGCTGGAAACCTACATCTATGCCGATGACGAGGTCGGCCGCGCGGTCAGCGACTCGCTGATCCGCGCCGCCGCGCGCGGCGTGACCGTGCGCGTGACGGTGGACGGATTCGGCGCCGGCGACATGCCCGCCGAGCTGGCCGCGCGGCTGCGCGCCGGCGGCGTGCAACTGCGCGTGTTCCGCATGCTGCGCGGCTTCCGGCTGGCGCGGCGCCACCTGCGCAGGCTGCACCGCAAGCTGGCGGTGATCGACCGGCGCGTCGCCTTCGTCGGCGGCATCAATATCATCGACGACCACAACCACGGCCCGTTCGAGGGCGCCAACCTGGGGCCGCGCTATGACTTCGCGGTGCAGGTCAGCGGCCCGCTGGTGGACGGCATTGCGCTGTCCGCCGAGCGGCTCTGGTGGCGCTTGTCGCTGCGCGATATGCACGGCGCCGAACGCGCCGCCGCGGTGGCCGACTACCCGCTGGTCACCGACCTGCCGCCGCGCCCGGAAGCCGCGGGCGGCGTACGCGCCGCGCTGCTGCTGCGCGACAACCTGCGCAACCGCCGCACCATCGAGCGCGAATACCTGCGCGCGCTGGGCGCCGCGCGCCACGACGTGATCCTGGCCAACGCCTACTTCCTGCCTGGCCATAAGATGCGGCGCGCGCTGCTGGCCTGCCGCGCGCGCGGCGTGCGCGTGCGGCTGCTGCTGCAGGGCCGGGTCGAATACCGGCTGCAGCACTACGCCACCCATGCGCTGTACGCCTCGCTGCTGGAGGCCGGCGTCGAGATCTACGAGTATGCCGAGAGCTTCCTGCATGCCAAGGTGGGCGTGGTGGACGAGGCCTGGGCCACGGTCGGGTCGAGCAATATGGACCCGTTCAGCCTGCTGCTTGCACGCGAAGCCAATGTCGCCGTTTATGATGCGGCCTTCGCCGCTGAACTGCGTACCGCACTGGAATACGCCATTGCGCACCGCAGCGTGCGCGTGATGCCGGAGGTGCATGCGCGCCGCTCGCCGCTGCACCGGCTCGCCAACTGGACGGCCTATATGGTGCTGCGCCTGGGTGTCGTCATTGCTGGTGTCACAGGGCGCTACTGAACGGCAGCTGCGAGCGCGGTGTGCGTTTGCTGCCATGCGGTAGGGCGCTGGCTGCAACCGGTTGCAGCGCCAGCCATGGCCGACATGAAGGACATGCTGCATTGCAGTCCGTTTAGAAACAGCGGTCTAATTAAAAGCTTGATGGTCGGCTGCTGCGCCAGAATAATCTGAACGACCGTTCTTTTTTGGCTTAGACTGCGTGCATTCGCGGTATGCACCGGCAAATCCGCCGGTTCGGCCGCAAGCAGAAATGCAACGTCAGGGTCATACGCGATGCCGCAGCAGGGCATCGCAGAACGGAGAAAAAACATGCGACACCAGTCAGCCCGTCTCGAATCCGCCGCCGCCTCCCCCGCGCCAATGCGCAAGGGTGAAATGACGCGCGTGGCGATTCTGGATGCCGCACTGGAATTGTCGTCCCGCGACGGGCTCGAAGGTCTGACCATCGGGCTGCTCGCGGAACGCATGCAGATGAGCAAGAGCGGTGTCTTCGCGCATTTCGGTTCGCGCGAAGACCTGCAGGTGGAGGTGGTGCGGGAGTATCACCGCCGGTTCGAGCAGGAGGTGTTCTATCCCTCGCTGCAGGAGCCGCGCGGACTGCCCCGGCTGTGGTCGATGGTGCGGCGCTGGATGGAGAAGCGCATCCAGGAAGTGACGACTGGATGCATCTACATCAGCGGCGCCGTGGAGTACGACGACCGTGCCGGCAGCCTGGTGCGTGACGAACTGGTCAAGAGCGTCACCATCTGGCGGGCAGCGCTCACGCGCGCCATCAACCAGGCGCGGGAGGAAGGGCACCTGCGCGCGGACTGCGATCCGCGCCTGATGCTGTTCGAGATGTACAGCCTTGAACTAGGCTTGCATCATGACGCCCGTTTCCTGCGCCTGCCTGACAGTGCCGAGCTTGCCATGGTCGCGCTCAACAAACTGATTCAGTCTTACCGTACCTGAGGTCGCCCCAGTCGGACCGTATCGCGCAAGCGGGACGGGCGGCGTGGCGGCATCGCACAACTCCAAGGAGTCTCAGATGGGCCAGTACACCGCACCGTTGCGCGACATGCAGTTCGTGCTCCATGAACTGCTCGGCGCCGAAGCCGAACTCAAGGCGATGCCGCCGCACGCGGACATCGACGCGGACACCATCAACCAGGTCATCGAAGAAGCCGGCAAGTTCTGCTCGGACGTGGTATTCCCGCTCAACCAGGTGGGCGACCGCGAAGGCTGCACCTACGTCGGCGACGGCGTGGTCAAGGCCCCCACCGGCTTCAAGGAAGCCTACCAGCAGTACGTCGAAGCCGGCTGGCCGGCGCTCGCCTGCGATCCCGAATTCGGCGGCCAGGGCCTGCCGATCGTGATCAACAATGTGGTCTACGAGATGCTGAACTCGGCCGGCCAGGCCTGGACCATGTACCCGGGCCTGTCGCACGGCGCGTACGAGGCGCTGCACGCGCACGGCACGCCCGAACTGCAGCAGACCTACCTGCCCAAGCTGGTCTCGGGCGTGTGGACCGGCACCATGTGCCTGACCGAGCCGCACTGCGGCACCGACCTCGGCATCCTGCGTTCCAAGGCAGAGCCGCAGGCCGACGGTTCGTACCTGATCTCGGGCACCAAGATCTTCATCTCGGCCGGCGAGCACGACATGGCCGAGAACATCATCCACTTGGTGCTGGCACGCCTGCCGGACGCGCCGGGCGGCACCAAGGGCATCTCGCTGTTCGTGGTGCCCAAGTTCATCCCCGATGCCAATGGCAACCCGGGCGAGCGCAACGGCATCAAATGCGGCTCGATCGAGCACAAGATGGGCATCCACGGCAACGCCACCTGCGTGATGAACCTGGACGGCGCGCGCGGCTGGATGGTCGGCGAGCCCAACAAGGGCCTGAACGCCATGTTCGTGATGATGAACGCCGCCCGCCTGGGCGTGGGCGCGCAGGGCCTGGGCCTGACCGAAGTGGCGTACCAGAACTCGCTGGCCTACGCCAAGGACCGCCTGCAAATGCGCGCGCTGACCGGCCCGAAGGCGCCGGACAAGCCCGCCGACCCGATCATCGTGCACCCGGACGTGCGCCGCATGCTGCTGACGCAGAAGGCCTACGCCGAAGGCGGCCGCGCCTTCAGCTACTGGACCGCGCTGCAGATCGACCGCGAGCTGTCGCACCCTGACGAAGCCGTGCGCAAGCAGGCCGGCGACCTGGTCGCGCTGCTCACGCCGGTGATCAAGGCCTTCCTGACCGACAACGCTTTCACGTCCACCAACGAGGGCATGCAGGTGTTCGGCGGCCACGGCTATATCGCCGAGTGGGGCATGGAACAGTATGTGCGCGATGCGCGCATCAACATGATCTACGAAGGCACCAACACCATCCAGGCGCTGGACCTGCTGGGCCGCAAGATTCTGGGCGACATGGGCGCCAGGATGAAGGCCTTCGGCAAGATCGTGCAGGAGTTCGTTGAAGCCGAAGGCACCAACGAAGCCATGCAGGAGTTCATCAACCCGCTCGCCGACATTGGCGACAAGGTGCAGAAGCTCACCATGGAAATCGGCATGAAGGCGATGGGCAATGCCGACGAGGTGGGTGCCGCCGCGGTGCCGTACCTGCGCGTGGTGGGCCACCTGGTGTTCTCGTACTTCTGGGCCCGCATGGCCAAGATCGCGCTGGAGAAGGAAGGCAGCGGCGACAAGTTCTACACCGCCAAGCTGGCCACGGCACGCTTCTACTTTGCCAAGCTGCTGCCGGAAACCGCCGCCGAGATCCGCAAGGCGCGCGCCGGTTCGGCCACGCTGATGGCGCTGGACGCAGACCTGTTCTGAGTCGACTCTACCCGTCGTTCCCGGCCGGGAACGACGGCTTCGCATCTGTCTAACGCTCACTAATCCAGGAGCGAGCATGTCCAATTTCATCGTCAAGAAAGTCGCCGTGCTGGGTGCCGGCGTCATGGGGGCGCAGATCGCCGCCCACCTGATCAATGCACGCGTGCCCGTGGTGCTGTACGACCTGCCGGCCAAGGAAGGCCCCAAGAACGGCATCGCGCTGCGCGCCATCGAGAACCTGAAGAAGCTCTCGCCCGCGCCGCTGGGCATCAAGGAAGAGGCCGGCCTGATCCAGGCGGCCAACTATGAGGACGACATCGCGCTGCTCAAGGAATGCGACCTGGTGATCGAGGCGATCGCCGAGCGCATGGACTGGAAGCACGACCTGTACAAGAAGGTCGCGCCGCACCTGGCCTCGCACGCGATCTTCGCGACCAACACCTCGGGCCTGTCGATCACCGCGCTGTCCGACGGGTTTGATGCCGACCTGAAGTCACGCTTCTGCGGCGTGCACTTCTTCAACCCGCCGCGCTACATGCACCTGGTCGAGCTGATCCCGACCGCGACCACGCAGCCGCAGATCCTCGACCAGCTTGAAGCGTTCCTGACCACCACGCTCGGCAAGGGCGTGGTGCGCGCCAAGGACACGCCCAACTTCATCGCGAACCGCGTCGGCATCTTCTCGATCCTGGCGGTGTTTGCCGAAGCCGAGAAGTTCGGCATCCCGTTCGACGTGGTCGATGACCTGACCGGCTCCAAGCTGGGCCGCGCCAAGTCCGCCACCTTCCGCACCGCGGACGTGGTCGGCCTGGACACCATGGCGCACGTAATCAAGACCATGCAGGACACGCTGCACGACGACCCGTTCGCGCCTGTGTACAAGACCCCGGCCGTGCTCAAGGGCCTGGTCGACGCGGGCGCCCTGGGCCAGAAGACCGGCGCCGGCTTCTACAAGAAGGAAGGCAAGGCCATCAAGGTGCTCGACGCCAAGACCGGTCAGTATGTCGATGCCGGCAAGAAGGCCGACGAGATCGTGGTGCGCATGCTGAAGAAGGATGCGGCCGAGCGCATCAAGCTGCTGCGCGAGTCGACCAACCCGCAGGCGCAGTTCCTGTGGGCGGTGTTCCGCGACGTGTTCCACTACATCGCCGTGTACCTGGAGCAGATCGCCGGTTCCGCCGCCGATATCGACCTGGCGATCCGCTGGGGCTTCGGCTGGACCTCGGGTCCGTTCGAGGACTGGCAGTCGGCCGGCTGGAAGCAGGTGGCCGAGTGGGTCAAGGAAGACGTGGAAGCCTGCAAGGCGTTGTCGGCGGCGCCGCTGCCGGCATGGGTATTCGAGGGGCCGGTGGCAGAGAACCAGGGCGTGCACGCCGCCGCCGGTTCGTGGTCGCCGGCGACGCAGTCGTTCGTCGTGCGCAGCACGCTGCCGGTGTACCAGCGCCAGGCATTCCGTGCCGCGATCAAGGGCACTGCCGCGGCCGATCCGCGCAAGGCCGGCCGCACCGTCGAAGAGAACGACGCCGTGCGCATCTGGGTGAGCGAAGGCCAGGACGACGTGCTGGTCGTCTCGTTCAAGAGCAAGATGAACACCATCGGGCCGGACGTGATCGACGGCCTGACCCGCGCCATCGACCTGGCCGAAGCCGGTTACAAGGGCCTGGTGGTATGGCAGCCGACTTCGCTGCAACTGGGCGCGCCGGGTGGCCCGTTCTCCGCCGGCGCCAATCTGGAAGCGGCCATGCCCGCCTTCATGATGGGCGGCGCCAAGGGCATCGAGCCGTTCGTGAAGAAGTTCCAGGACGGCATGATGCGCGTGAAGTACGCCTCGGTGCCGGTGGTCTCCGCGGCGTCCGGCATTGCGCTGGGCGGCGGCTGCGAGCTGATGCTGCACTCGGCTTCGCGCGTGGCCGCACTGGAGACGTATATCGGCCTGGTCGAAGTGGGCGTGGGCCTGGTACCGGCCGGCGGCGGCCTGAAGGAAGCCGCGCTGGCAGCCGCGCGTGCTGCGCAGGCCGCGGGCAGTACCAACATCCTGCAGTTCCTGACCAGCCGCTTCCAGAGCGCGGCCATGGCCAAGGTCTCGGCTTCGGCGCTGGAAGCGCGCCAGATGGGCTACCTGCAGCCGTCCGACAAGATCGTCTTCAACGTGCATGAGCTGCTGTACGTGGCGCAGAACGAAGTGCGCGCGCTGGCCAACGCGGGCTACCGCGCGCCGCTGCCGACGCTGGTCCCGGTGGCCGGCCGCTCGGGCGTTGCCACCATCAAGGCATCGCTGGTCAATATGCGCGACGGCGGCTTTATCTCCGCACACGACTTCCTGATCGCCAGCCGCATTGCCGAAGCGGTGTGCGGCGGCGACGTCGAGGCCGGCTCGCTGGTGAGCGAGGACTGGCTCCTGGCGCTGGAGCGCAAGGCCTTTGTCGACCTGCTCGGCACCGGCAAGACGCAGGAGCGCATCATGGGCATGCTGCAGACCGGCAAGCCGGTGCGTAACTAACAGGGCAAGCGAGGAACCGACATCATGAAACAACTGCAAGACGCATATATCGTTGCGGCCACCCGCTCGCCGATCGGCAAGGCCCCGAAGGGCGCGTTCAAGAACACGCGCCCGGACGACCTGCTGGCCACCATCCTGAAGGCTGCCGTGGCGCAGGTGCCGAACCTGGACCCGAAGCTGATCGAAGACGCCATCGTCGGCTGCGCGATTCCTGAGGCGCAGCAGGGCCTGAACGTGGCGCGCATCGGCGCGCTGCTGTCGGGCCTGCCCAATACCGTGGGCGGCATCACCGTCAACCGCTTCTGCGCCTCGGGCGTGAGCGCGGTGGCGATGGCGGCCGACCGCATCCGCGTGGGCGAGTCCGACGTCATGATCGCCGCCGGCGTGGAATCGATGAGCATGGTGCCGATGATGGGCAACTCGCCGTCGATGTCGCCGGAAATCTTCACCCGCGACGAGAACGTGGGCATCGCCTACGGCATGGGCTTGACCGCCGAGAAGGTGGCGCAGCAATGGCAGGTCAGCCGCGAGGACCAGGATGCGTTCTCGCTGGCCTCGCATCAGAAGGCCATCGCCGCGCAGCAGGCCGGCGAGTTCAAGGACGAGATCACGCCGATCGAGATCGTCGAGCGCTTCCCCGACCTCGCCAGCGGCCAGGTCAACGTGAAGACGCGCACGATCTCGCTGGACGAAGGCCCGCGCCCGGAGACCTCGCTGGAAGGCCTGGGCAAGCTGCGCCCGGTGTTTGCCAACAAGGGCAGCGTCACCGCCGGCAACAGCTCGCAGACCTCTGACGGCGCCGGCGCGCTGATCCTGGTCTCGGAAAAGATCCTCAAGCAGTTCAACCTGGTGCCGCTGGCGCGCTTCGTCTCGTTCGCGGTGCGCGGCGTGCCGCCCGAGATCATGGGCATCGGCCCCAAGGAAGCGATTCCGGCGGCGCTGAAGGCCGCGGGCCTGACCCAGGACCAGCTCGACTGGATCGAACTGAACGAGGCCTTTGCCGCGCAGTCGCTGGCGGTGATGCGCGATCTGCAACTGGACCCGGCCAAGGTCAACTGCATGGGCGGCGCGATTGCGCTGGGCCACCCGCTGGGTGCCACCGGTGCGATCCGTTCGGCCACGGTGGTGCACGCGCTGCGCCGCCACAACCTGAAGTACGGCATGGTGACCATGTGCGTCGGCACGGGCATGGGCGCCGCAGGTATTTTCGAGCGCGTCTGAACGCGCCTGCGGGACGGTCCCTCGGGACTGTCCCGCCCTTCTGTCAGGTGAAGAAAGCAGTACCGGGGCTGCCGCCCGCCATGCGGGTCACCAGGTAGGGAGGAGACAATAATATGCAGGAGACAGCCATCCTGGCCGATGCCGCGTGCGATCTGCCGCGCGACGTCATGGCCCAGCTGAAGATCCATACCATTCCGTTCCGCATCCGCGCGGGCGAGCATTTCGTCGCCGATACGCGCGATGAAGACGCGCTACCCACGCTCTACCATCAATACCTGGTTGGCCGCCAGGACCACTACGCCGAATCGATCCCGCTGCTCGAGCGCGAGCTGGAAGAACACCTGCTGCGCAATGTAGTGGCCCATTGCGACCGCGCCATCCTGTTCACCATCGCCAGTTCGCGCAGTAAGCTGTATGCGCATGCCACCGGCGCGGTGATCGGTACCGTGGCGCGCAGCGTGCGCCTGCGCAAGGAAGCCGGGCGCACCGGCCTGTTCGACCTGACCGTAGTCGACACCGGCGCGATCGGGCCGGGCCAGGCGCTGATCGTGCGCGAAGCCGCGCGCATGGCCGCCGCCGGCGCCAGCCCGCAGGCGGTGCGGGAAGCGGTCGAGACGCGCCTGCGCGACGCCGCCCATATGTTCCTGGTGCCCGACGAGCTGCTCTACATGTACACGCGCGCGCGCCAGAAGGGCGAGGGCAGCATCACCTGGGGGCGCTATGTGATGGGCAGCGCCTTCAATATCCGCCCGGTGGTGCGCATGCACCGCGGGCACACTGACGCCATTGCCAGGGCGCGCGGCTCCGAGGAGGGTGCGCGCCGCGTGCTGCAGCATGCCGAGCAGTGCATCCGCGGCGGTGACCTGATGGTCCCGGCGATCTCCGTCTGCTATGCCGGCCCGCTCGACGCCGTGCGCGCGATGCCGGCCTTCCAGTCGCTGGAGCGCACCGCGCGCGGCCAGGGCGTGGAGCTGATGCTGGCGCCGATGAGCCTGACGGTGGCGCTGAATGTCGGCGCGCGCGCGTTCGGGCTGAGCTATCTTTCCGAATCGCCGCCGCCTTTTGAATAACCCTCCAAGCAATGCATCCACAGACGAGGACACCATGAGCATCCGCACCGGCATCGAGCAGGGCATCCTGACCATCGAGTTCGACCGCATCGACAAGAAGAACGCCATCACCGCGGCGATGTACCAGGCCATGGCCGACGCGCTGCGCGCGGCCGAGACCGACCGCAACGTGCGCGCCATCCTGCTGCGCGGCAAGCCCGAGATCTTTACCGCCGGCAACGACCTGGAAGACTTCATGCAGCGCCCGCCTAGCGCGGGCGATGGCGCCGAGCAGGCGCCGGTGTTCCAGTTCCTCTACCAGATCAGCCACGCCACCAAGCCGATCGTGGCAGCCGTCAGCGGTGCCGCGGTCGGGGTGGGCACCACCATGCTGCTGCATTGCGACCTGGTCTATGCGTCCGATACGGCCAAGCTGTCGCTGCCGTTCGTGCAGCTGGGCCTGTGCCCCGAGGCGGCCTCGAGCCTGCTGCTGCCGCGGCTGGTCGGCTACCAGCGCGCGGCCGAGAAGCTGCTGCTGGGCGAGGCTTTCAGCGCGCAGGAGGCGCTGGAGATCGGGCTGGTGACGCGGGTGCTGTCGGTGGCCGAGCTGCACGACTTTGCGCTGCAGCAGGCGCGCAAGCTGGCGGCCCTGCCGGCGTCTTCACTGCGCGAGACCAAGCGGCTGATGAAGGCGGGCGATGTGGCGGCTGTGGAAAAGCAGATGGCCGAGGAGGGCGCGGTGTTCCGGAAGATGCTGGTGGCGCCGGAGGCGAAAGAGGCGTTTGCTGCCTTCTTCCAGAAGCGCAAGCCGGATTTTACGAAGTTTGAGTAAGCCGGCCGGAGCCCCGGAAAGGAATAAAAGAAGCCGCCTGCGTTACGCGCAGACGGCTTTTTGCATTCGGGGGCGAGGCGCTCAAGCCGACGGCAACACCCGCGGCTGCCGCGATTCATCTGTCGCCACATACGTCAGCGTGGCCTCCGTAACCTTGACGATCTCATTGCTGTGGCGCATCCGTTGCGCATAGACCTCGACCGACACCGTGATCGAGGTACGGCCGGTCTTGACGATGTCCGCATAAAAGCTGACCAGGTCGCCAACGAACACCGGATGCTTGAACAGGAAGGAGTTGACCGCGACGGTGGCCACGCGGCCCTGGGCGCGTTCCACCGCCGGGATCGAGCCGGCGATATCCACCTGCGCCATGATCCAGCCGCCGAAAACGTCGCCGTGCACATTGGCGTCGGCGGGCATGGGCACTACGCGCAGAGCGGGATTCTTGCCGGCGGGCAGGGCTGGGACGGTGTGGGGAGCGTTCATGACGGTGTGTGGTGGACTGCGGAAGGGGCGGGGCGCGGCGAAAGACCCTTCGCCTGCCACGTAATGCGAACTCTGCGACAATCGCGCATTGGCCCGAATTCTAACGTATGCGCCGCTATTCCACGACCGCTGAGCCGGCCCCCGCTCCTGCTTCAAACACGCTCTTCCCCGGTCAGCGCGCGCCCCGCAGCGACTGGCAGACGGTGCGCAACCTGCTGCCCTATGTCTGGCACTACAAGTGGCGCGTGATGCTGGCGCTGGCGTGCCTGGTGTCTGCCAAGGTGGCCAACCTGGGCGTGCCGGTGCTGATGAAGCAGCTGATCGATAGCATGAACCTGCAGCCGGGCGACCCGCGCGCGCTGCTGGCCGTGCCGGTCGGGCTGATCGTCGCCTACGGGCTGCTGCGGCTGTCGGCGACGCTGTTCACCGAGTTGCGGGAGATGCTCTTTTCCAAGGTCACGCAGAGCGCGGTGCGCGAGATCGCGCTGCAGGTGTTCCGGCACTTGCACGCGCTGTCGCTGCGCTTCCACCTGGACCGGCAGACCGGCGGCATGAGCCGCGACATCGAGCGCGGCACCCGCGGCATCCAGTCGCTGATCTCGTATTCGCTGTACAGCATCCTGCCCACGCTGGTGGAGATGGGGCTGGTGATCGGCTTCTTTATCCTGCACTACGACATCTGGTTCGCGGCCATCACCGGTTGCGCGCTGGTGGGCTATATCGTCTTCACCATTGTGGTGACGGAATGGCGCACGCATTTCCGCCGCCGCATGAACGAGCTGGATTCGCGCGCCAACCAGAAGGCGATCGATTCCCTGCTCAACTTCGAGACGGTCAAGTACTTCGGCAATGAAGAGTATGAGGCGCAGCGCTACGACGAGAACCTGCGCAAGTACCGCACCGCGGCGATCCGCTCGCAGAATTCGCTGTCGTTCCTGAACTTCGGCCAGCAGACCATCATCGCATTGGGGCTGATCCTGATCCTGTGGCGCGCCACCGTGGGCGTGGTCGACGGCAAGCTCACGCTGGGCGACCTGGTGCTGGTCAATACGCTGATGATCCAGCTCTATATCCCGCTGAACTTCCTCGGCGTGATCTACCGCGAGATCAAGCAGGCCACCACCGACATGGACCGCATGTTCGTGCTGCTGGGCACCAACCAGGAGGTGGCCGACGCGCCTGATGCGAAGCCGCTGCAGGTCAACGGCGCGCAGGTGCGCTTCAGCGGCGTGCGCTTCAGCTATGAGCCGGACCGGCTGATCCTGGACGGCGTGGATTTCACCATCGCGGCGGGCACCACCACCGCGGTGGTCGGGCACAGCGGCTCGGGCAAGTCGACGCTGGCGCGGCTGTTGTTCCGCTTCTACGACGTCAACGGCGGCGCCATCGAGATCGACGGCCAGGATATCCGCGCGATCACGCAGGACAGCCTGCGCCGCGCCATCGGTATCGTGCCGCAGGACACGGTGCTGTTCAACGACAGCATCTTCTACAACATCGCCTACGGCCGGCCCGACGCCAGCCGCGACGAGGTCATCGCCGCCGCGCGCGCCGCGCAGATCGACAGCTTCATCCGCGAGCTGCCGCAGGGCTACGACACCCCGGTGGGCGAGCGCGGCCTGAAGCTGTCCGGCGGCGAGAAGCAGCGCGTGGCGATCGCGCGCACGTTGCTGAAGAACCCGCCGGTGCTGGTCTTCGACGAAGCCACCTCGGCGCTGGATTCACGCACCGAGCAGGCGATCCAGGCCGAGCTGATGCGGCTGGCGCAGAACCGCACCACGCTGCTGATCGCGCACCGGCTGTCCACCGTCGTGCATGCCGACCAGATCCTGGTGATGGACCACGGCCGCATCGTCGAGCGCGGCACCCATGCCGAGCTGATGCGCGCGCGTGGCCGCTACGCCGAGATGTGGGACATCCAGGCGCGCGCCGCCGCCAAGGGCGGCGAAGCCGTGGGCGCGGATGCGCTGGCACTCGACGTTGGCGACGCCACGCAGGACGCCTGACGGGACTGCATTCTCCTGCATCCGCGTGCACCAAGGGGCGGCGGGCATTGTCGACAATCATTGCCGACGATGCCGATGCGGCAATCGCCTCGCACGATTTTGGTTCGGCAATCGCTTGCGGGCACGCCCTGAAACGGAGCTTCAAAACCTGGCACGTCCCTTGCGGACGAATCCCTCCGAGATCACGATCCACGGAGAGATTCCATGCCTCATTTCCACGCTGCGCCAGTGTCCCCCGGTGTTTGTGCCGCTGCCGCCGGGAACACTGACAATGCCGGCACGCGCGCGGCCCGCATCACGGCACGGCGCCGCCTGCTGAAGCTCGGCGTGATGATCGGCACCAGCCTGGTGCTGTCAACACAATTCACCGGCGCGGCCCACGCGCAGGCTGCACCAACCAAGGTCCGCTTCCAGCTCGACTGGCGCTTCGAAGGGCCGGCGGCGCTGTTCCTGCTAGGCGAGCAGAAGGGCTACTACAAGGCCGAGAAGCTCGATGTCTCGATCGACGCCGGCAACGGCTCGGGCAACGTGGTCAACCGCGTGGCCTCGGGCACGTACGACATGGGCTTCGCCGACATGTCGTCGGTGATGGAGTTCTACGGCAACAACCCCGACGCCAAGAACAAGCCGGTGGCCGTGATGATGGTCTACAACAACACGCCCGCGGCCGTCCTGGCGCTGAAGAAGTCCGGCATCCGCGCGCCGAAGGACCTCGCCGGCAAGCGCATGGGCGCGCCGGTGTTCGACGCCGGCCGCCGCGCCTTCCCGATCTTCGCCAAGGCCAACGGCCTGCAGCCGTCCTCGTTCAACTGGCAGGCGATGGACCCGACGCTGCGCGAGACCATGCTCACGCGCGGCGACCTCGATGCCATCACCGGGTTCTCGTTCACCTCGATCCTGAACCTGAACGCGCGCGGCGTGAAGGATGAAGACATGGTGGTGCTGCCGTACCCGCAGTTCGGCGTGAAGCTGTACGGCAACGCGGTGATCGCCTCCGAGGAGTTCATTAAGAAGAACCCCGAGGCGGTGAAGGCCTTCCTGCGCGCCTTCAGCAAGTCGGCGCGCGACGTGATCGCGCGGCCGGAAGAGGGCATCAAGGCGGTCAAGGCGCGCGACGGCATCATCGACGAAAAGCTGGAAGTGCGCCGGCTCAAGCTTGCGCTGGACAGCGTGGTCAAGTCGCCGGACGCGAAGGCCGAGGGTTTCGGGCGCATCAGCAAGCCGCGCCTGTCGCTGATGGCCTCGCAGGTGGCCGATGCCTTCGGCACCAAGGGCCGCATCGACCCCGATGCGCTGTGGACCGACGCGTTCCTGCCCAGCGCGGCCGAACTGGATGTGCTGCGATGATGACGTGCCAGGCTGCCTTCATGCCCGCGTCCGGCGGCAGTGCCGCGCCCGCCGCGCCCGCGGCCGCTGAACCCTTTGTCGATTTCAACCGGGTCTGGCTGGCCTATAACGACGAGCTGGCGCACAAGGGCGAGTTCGCGGTCGAGGACATCTCACTGCAGGTGGCGCCGGGTGAGTTCATTGCCATCGTCGGCCCGTCCGGCTGCGGCAAGTCCACCTTCATGAAGCTGGCGACGGGGCTCAAGCCGGCCACGCGCGGCATCGTGAAAATCGCCGGCCAGAAGGTGACCGGCCCGCTCAAGCAGGTCGGCATGGCCTTCCAGGCGCCCACGCTGCTGCCGTGGCGCACCACGCTGGACAACGTGATGCTGCCGCTGGAGATCGTCGAGCCGTATCGCTCCACCCTGCGCGCACGTCGCGACGAGTACATCGAGCGCGCCCGCAAGCTGCTGCATACGGTGGGCCTGGCCGGCTACGAGGACAAATACCCGTGGCAGCTGTCCGGCGGCATGCAGCAGCGCGCCTCGATCTGCCGCGCGCTGATCCACGAGCCGCGCATGCTGCTGCTGGACGAGCCCTTCGGCGCGCTCGACGCCTTTACCCGCGAGGAGCTCTGGTGCGTGCTGCGCGACCTGTGGCAGGCGCAGCGCTTCAACGTGATCCTGGTCACGCACGACCTGCGCGAGGCCGTGTTCCTGGCCGACACCGTCTACGTGATGAGCCAGCGCCCGGGCCGCATCCTGATGCGCAAGGAGATTGACCTGCCGCGCCCGCGCGACCTGGAACTGACCTATACCGAGCCCTTTGCCGACCTGGTGCACGTGTTGCGCGAAAAGATCGGCCATGTGCGGCAACACTAAGGCAACCCAACGATGATGACTCTGACTTCCGCGCAAGAGCGCCGCGTGCAGCGCGTGGCGCCCTGGCTGCTGCTGGCCGCGGTGCTGCTGCTGTGGCAGGGCGCGTGCATGGCCTTCGGCGTGTCCGACTTCATCCTGCCGACGCCGTCGGCGATCGTGGCCTCGCTGGTGGAATATGCCGGCGTGATCGCCGGCCATGCGTGGCGCACCTTCTGGACCACCATGGTGGGCTTCGGCGTGGCCATCGCCGTGGGCGTGCTGCTGGGGCTGGCAATGGGCTCGTCGCGGCTGCTCTATGCCGCCAGCTATCCGCTGATGACGGCCTTCAACGCGCTGCCCAAGGCCGCCTTCGTGCCGATCCTGGTGGTGTGGTTCGGCTTGGGCGCCGGCCCGGCGATCCTGACCGCGTTCCTGATCTCGTTCTTCCCGATCATGGTCAATATCGCCACCGGGCTGGCCACGCTGGAGCCGGAGCTGGAAGACGTGCTGCGCGTGCTGGGCGCCAAACGGCGCGACGTGCTGTTCAAGGTCGGGCTGCCGCGCGCGATGCCGTATTTCTTCGCCTCGCTGAAGGTGGCGATCACGCTGGCCTTTGTCGGCACCACGGTGTCGGAGATGAACGCCGCCAACGAAGGCATCGGCTACCTGCTGGTGTCGGCCGGCTCGGCCATGAAGATGCCGCTGGCCTTTGCCGGGCTGGTGGTAATCGCGGTGATGGCGATGGCGATGTACGAGCTGTTTGCGGTGGTCGAGAAGCGCATGACGGGCTGGGCACATCGCGGCTGACGGCTTGCTGCCGGGCAGGTGACACGTAGGTGACGGACAGCCCGGCGCGGGTGGATAATCCGCGTCATGGAAATCAAATGGCTTGAAGACTTCGTCAGCTTGGCCGAGACGCACAGCTTCTCGCGCTCGGCCGAACTGCGCCACGTCACGCAGCCCGCGTTCTCGCGCCGCATCCAGTCGCTGGAGGCGTGGGTCGGCACCGAGCTGATCGACCGCTCGAGCTACCCCACCAGCCTGACCCCGGCCGGCAAGGTGTTCTACGAGCAGGCGCTGGCCATGCTGGCGCAGGTCAGCGAGACCCGCGCGCTGATGCGCGGCCAGCGCTCGGCCAACGCCCAGGTGCTGGAGTTCGCGGTGCCGCATACGCTGTCGCTGACCTTCTTCCCGGAATGGCTCAAGGCGCTGGAGCGCAGGATCGGCACGCTGCCGTGCCGGCTGCGCGCGCTCAACGTCCACGACGCGGTGCTGATGCTGGTGGAGGGCGGCTGCGACCTGGTGATGGTCTACCACCATGCGCGCCAAGCGATCCAGCTGGATCCAGCCCGGTACGACATGCTGGTGCTTGGTACCGAGCGGCTGTCGCCCTACAGCGTGCCGGACGCCGCCGGCAAGCCGCAGTTCCGGCTGCCCGGCACTGACAAGAAGCCGGTGCCCTTCCTCAGCTACACGCCCAACGCCTTCCTCGGCCGCATGGTCGACCTGCTGCTGGCCGACACCTCCGAGGCGCTCAAGCTCGACAAATGCTACGAGACCGACATGGCCGAGGCGCTCAAGGTGATGGCGCTGGCCGGCCACGGCATGGCCTTCCTGCCCGAAAGCGCGGTGCGCGAGGACGTGGCCGCGGGCCGGCTGGTGCGGGCCGAGTCGGCGCGCGGGCTGCCGCTGTCGATCGACATGGAAATCCGGCTGTACCGCGAGCGCCCGGGCGAGAACGGCAACGAACGCCGCGCCGGGGCACGGCGCAAGCGCCAGCTGGTCGATCAGGTGTGGTCGACCTTGTCAGCGGCCCAGTCCGCCCAGCCGGCCGGTGCCCCGGTTTCCGCCAGATGACAAGGTTATGCAGGTTTTGCATGACCGGATGAGCAAACGGCATTGGATTCGGGCGGGGCGCCACCCCTAAGCTTGCGGGCATTCTTCACACCGGAACCAACCGATGTCTTCCGCAGCACCGACCAATATTGCTGGCCAAAAGCACGCACTCCCGTCTTACCTCAATGCCGACAATCTCGGCCCCTGGGGCATCTACCTGCAGCAGGTCGACCGTGTCACGCCTTACCTGGGCTCGCTGGCACGCTGGGTCGAAACCCTCAAGCGCCCCAAGCGCGCGATGATCGTCGACGTTCCCATCGAACTGGATAACGGCACCATTGCCCATTTCGAGGGCTATCGCGTGCAGCACAACCTGTCGCGCGGCCCGGGCAAGGGCGGCGTGCGCTTCCACCAGGACGTGACCCTGTCCGAGGTGATGGCGCTGTCGGCCTGGATGTCGGTGAAGAATGCCGCGGTCAACGTGCCCTACGGCGGTGCCAAGGGCGGCATCCGCGTCGATCCGCGCACGCTCTCGCACGCCGAACTGGAACGCCTGACGCGCCGCTACACCAGCGAAATCAACATCATCATCGGGCCGAGCAAGGATATTCCGGCGCCGGACGTGAACACCAACGCCCAGGTCATGGCCTGGATGATGGACACGTACTCGATGAACTCCGGCAGCACGGCCACCGGCGTGGTGACCGGCAAGCCGATCTCGCTGGGCGGCTCGCTCGGCCGTCACGAAGCCACCGGCCGCGGCGTGTTCGTGGTCGGCTCCGAAGCCGCGCGCAATATCGGCCTGGAAATCAAGGGCGCGCGCGTGGCTGTGCAGGGCTTCGGCAACGTGGGTGCCGTGGCCGCCAAGCTGTTCCATGAGGCCGGCGCCAAGGTGGTGGCGGTGCAGGACCACCGCACCACGCTGTTCGACCCGGCCGGCCTGGACGTGCCGGCGATGATGGAATACGCCTCGCACAGCGGCACCATCGAAGGCTTCCGCGGCGAAGTCCTGCGTACCGCGCAGTTCTGGGAAGTCGACTGCGACATCCTGATCCCGGCCGCGCTGGAAGGCCAGATCACGGCCGAGAACGCGCCGCAGATAAAGGCCCGCCTGGTGATCGAGGGCGCCAACGGCCCGACCACCCCGGAAGCGGACGACATCCTGCGCGAGCGCAATATCCTGGTGGCCCCGGACGTGATCGCCAACGCTGGCGGCGTGACCGTGTCCTACTTCGAATGGGTGCAGGATTTCTCGAGCTTCTTCTGGACCGAGGAAGAGATCAACCAGCGCCTGGTACGGATCATGCAAGAAGCCTTCCGGGCAATCTGGCAAGTGGCACAGGACAACAAGGTGACCCTGCGCACGGCGGCGTTTATCGTGGCCTGTACGCGGATCCTGCAGGCGCGCGAGATGCGCGGCCTGTATCCCTGATCGGCAGGGCACAGGAAAGCCGGGACGAGGCACTGCCATGGTGCAACGCAGCAATCGTCCCGGCGCCCCTGGTCATGACCGCCAGACGCGGTCTCCGGCTAGCGCCGGAGACCGCGTTGTCGTATCCGGATGCCGTGCGCAGTGATTGCCCTGAAGTGGGCTTCTAGGAGAAAACCCAGTTGTATTGCGGCGGATGCTGCGCAATACTGTTTCATCAGTGGGGGTTTTGTCTCTAGAATCCCGCTTTCTCTTCATGGTCAAGGAGATGTTATGAATTTTGCCAAGTTGGCTGCCCTGATGATTGCCGCGGGCGTGATGTGCGGGACGGCACAGGCAGCTGAACAACTGACGGGCACGCTGAAGAAGATCAAGGACACCGGCGTCATCACGCTGGGCGTGCGCGAGTCGTCGATTCCGTTCAACTACAACCTGGGCGGCGTGCGGCAAGTCGGCTATTCCTACGATATCAACATGAAGATCGTGGAAGCCATCAAGGACCAGCTGAAGCTGCCGAACCTGCAGGTCAAGGAAATCCCGATCACCTCGCAGAACCGCATCACGCTGCTGCAGAACGGCACCATCGACATCGAGTGCGGCTCCACCACCAACAACCTGGAACGCCAGAAGCAGGTTGCGTTCACCAACTCCATCTTCATCATCGGCACGCGCATCATGGTGAAGAAGGATGCCGGCATCAAGGACTGGGCCGACCTGAAGGGCAAGAACATCGTCACCACCGCCGGCACCACGTCGGAGCGCCTGCTGCGCAAGATGAACGATGACCAGAAGCTGGGCATGAACATCATCAGCACCAAGGACCACGGCCAGTCGTTCCTGACGCTGGAATCGGGCCGCGCGGTCGCGTTCATGATGGACGACGCGCTGCTGTACGGCGAGCGTGCCAAGGCGAAGAACCCGGCCGACTGGATCGTGGTGGGCAAGCCGCAATCGCGCGAGTCCTATGGCTGCATGATCCGCAAGGACGATCCGCAGTTCAAGAAGCTGTCCGATACCGTGATCACCGGCATGATGAAGGACGGTTCGGTCAACACCCTGTACACCAAGTGGTTCATGCAACCGGTGCCGCCGAAGGGCCTCAACCTGGACTTCCCGCTGTCTGAAGACATGAAGGCGCTGATCAAGGCGCCGAACGACAAGGCGCTGGACTGACCTGCCGTTGACAGCAGTGTGAAACGGAAGGCATGTCCTTCCGTTTCTTTTTGAGGACGCAACATGAACTACAACTGGCATTGGGGAGTCTTCCTCGAACAGGCCGCCCAGAACGAGACCTACCTGGACTGGATGATCTCGGGCCTGAAGGTGACGCTCGCGCTGGGGCTCTCGTCCTGGGTCATCGCCCTGGTCATCGGCTCGGTGCTCGGCGTGCTGCGCACCGTGCCCAACAAGTGGCTGGCGGGCATCGCCGCCACCTATGTGGAAATCTTCCGCAACATCCCGCTGCTGGTGCAGCTGTTCATCTGGTATTTCGTCGCGCCCGAGCTGCTGCCCGGCGGCGAGGCGATCAAGCAGATGAACCCGTTCGCGCAGCAGTTCCTGGCCGCCATGCTGTGCCTGGGCACCTTCACCGCCGCGCGGGTCTGCGAGCAGGTGCGCTCGGGCATCAACTCGCTGGCGCGCGGGCAGATGAACGCCGGCCTGGCGATGGGCTTCACGCTGCCGCAGACGTACCGCCACGTGCTGCTGCCGATGGCGTTCCGCGTGATCGTGCCGCCGCTGACTTCCGAGTTCCTGAACATCTTCAAGAACTCGGCGGTGGCGTCGACCATCGGCCTGCTGGAACTGGCGGCGCAGGGCCGGCAACTGGTGGACTACACCGCGCGCCCGTATGAATCGTTCATCGCGGTCACGCTGATGTACGCGCTGATCAACGTGACGGTGATGCTGATCATGCGCTGGGTGGAAGCCCGCACGCGCGTGCCCGGCTTCATCGGCGGCAAGTAAGGGGGCGCCATGGCTTATTCCTTCGATTTCACCTCCATCACCCCTGCCACGCTTCATGTCCTGGGTGAGGGCATGATGGTCTCTCTCAAGATCACCGTCACCGCGGTGGTGGTGGGCATTGTCTGGGGCACCATCCTGGCGATGATGCGGCTGTCGTCGTTCAAGCTGCTGAACTGGTTTGCGCAGGGGTATGTGACCATCTTCCGTTCCATCCCGCTGGTGATGGTGCTGCTGTGGTTCTTCCTGATCATCCCGCAGGTGCTGCAGAACCTGTTCAACCTGTCGCCGGCGACCGACCTGCGCATGACGTCCGCGCTGGTGGCCTTTGCGCTGTTCGAGGCCGCGTACTACTCGGAAATCATCCGCGCGGGCATCCAGAGCGTGTCGCGCGGGCAGATGTTCGCGGCGCAGGCGATGGGCATGACCTATGGCCAGTCGATGCGGCTGGTGATCCTGCCGCAGGCGTTCCGCAACATGGTGCCGCTGCTCCTGACGCAAGGGATCATCCTGTTCCAGGATACGTCGCTGGTCTACGTCAGCGCGCTGGCCGACTTCTTTGGCCAGGCCTATGGCGTCGGCGAACGTGACGGCCGCATCGTCGAGATGCTGCTGTTCGCCGGCCTGGTGTACTTCGTTATCTGCTTCTCCGCTTCGCTGCTGGTCAAGCGTTACCAGAAAAAGGTGGCTGTATGATCGAAATCAACAATGTCTCCAAGTGGTACGGTGCCTTCCAGGTGCTGACCGACTGCACCACCAAGGTCGCCAAGGGTGAAGTGGTGGTGGTGTGCGGCCCGTCCGGGTCGGGCAAGTCCACGCTGATCAAGACCGTCAATGCGCTTGAGCCGTTCCAGAAGGGCGATATCCTGGTCGACGGCACCTCGGTGGGCAATCCCAAGACCAACCTGCCCAAGCTGCGTTCGCGCGTGGGCATGGTGTTCCAGAACTTCGAGCTGTTCCCGCACCTGTCGATCACCGAGAACCTGACCATCGCGCAGATGAAGGTGCTCGGCCGCTCAAAGGAAGAGGCGCTGGCCAAGGGCCTGAAGTACCTGGACCGCGTGGGCCTGAAGAGCCAGGCGGAGAAGTACCCCGGTCAGCTGTCGGGCGGCCAGCAGCAGCGCGTGGCGATTGCGCGCGCGCTGTCGATGGATCCGATCTGCATGCTGTTCGACGAACCGACTTCGGCGCTGGACCCGGAGATGGTCAACGAAGTGCTGGACGTGATGGTGCAGCTGGCCCAGGAAGGCATGACCATGATGTGCGTGACCCACGAAATGGGCTTCGCGCGCAAGGTGGCCAACCGCGTGATCTTCATGGACCAGGGCAAGATCGTCGAGGACTGCGAGAAGGAGGAGTTCTTCGGCAATATCGAACACCGCTCCGAGCGCGCGCGCCAGTTCCTGTCGAAGATTTTGCATCACTGATCGGCCTGGCAGGGCAAGCAAGAAGGGACGCCTCGGCGTCCCTTTTTTTTCGTTCTGATGTCTCAGGTGCAGGTCGTGTTGGCCGCGTTCTTCGCCTGCACTTCCGGCGGGATCGGCACCGTCAGCGTCATGGTCGGGCGCCCGTCCTCGAACATGATCAGCTCGCCCGGGGCGAAGCGGGTCCAGGTCTCGTTGTCGGTCAGCGGCTGGGTGGCGATCACCGCCACGCGGTCGTCCGGCGTGGTGACCTGGGCGAAGTCGATCGACAGGTCGGCATCGATCAGGTGCGCGGTCGAGAACGGCCACTGCCGCACGATGTAGTACAGGTGCGTGGAGCAATGCGCGAACTGGGCCTGGCCGTTGCACAGCAGGTAGTTGAACACGCCGTGCAGCGTGATCTCGCGGGTGATGTCGGCCAGCGCATGGCACAACTCGTTCAGCGGCGGCTGCGAACCCGGGAAGCGCTTGCGCAGGCCCTGCATTAGCGTGCAGAAGGCCAGTTCGCTGTCGGTGTCGCCCACCGGCTGGTAGACGCCGGACAGGAACGGGGTGAAGCCCTTCAGGTCGCCGTTATGGGCAAAGATCCAGTGGCGGCCCCACAGTTCGCGCATGAAGGGGTGGCAGTTCTCCAGCAGCACGGTGCCTTGCGTGGCCTTGCGGATATGCGAGATGACGTTCTTGGACTTGATCGGGTAGCGCTTGATCAGGTCTGCCACCGGCGAGGTGCCGGCGGACTGGTTGTCGATAAACAGGCGGCAGGCCTTGTCCTCGAAGAAGGCGACACCGAAGCCGTCGGCGTGATGGTCGGTCAGGCCACCGCGCGCGGCAAAGCCGGTGAAGGAGAACGTCACGTCGGTCGGCGTGGCGCAGTTCATGCCTAGCAGCTGGCACATATCGGGGCACCGGTCGGCAGCGGGCTGCCGCTTTGCAATAGAATGCAGACATTATCCCGCGCACCCGGGCCGCTGCCAAGCAGCGTCGGCCGGGCCGCGCGCGGCGACCGGCCATCCTGCACGTATCTCCCCAATAACCATGCGCCAATACAAGATCGCCGTGATTCCCGGAGACGGAATCGGCACGGAAGTCATGCCCGAGGGCATCCGCGTGATGGACGCCGCGGCGCGGCGCTTCGGCATCGACTTCCAGTGGGACCACTTCGACTTTTCCAGCTGCGACTACTACGCCCGCCACGGCAAGATGCTGCCGGACGACTGGTTCGACACGCTGGTCAAGTACGACGCCATCTACTTCGGCGCGGTGGGCTGGCCTGATGCCGTGCCTGACCACGTCTCGCTGTGGGGCTCGCTGCTGCAGTTCCGGCGCTCGTTCGACCAGTACGTGAACCTGCGCCCGGTGCGGCTGATGCCCGGCATCAGGAGCCCGCTGGCCGGCCGCAAGCCTGGCGATATCGATTTTTATGTGGTGCGCGAGAACACCGAGGGTGAATACTCCAGCATCGGCGGGCGCATGTTTCCGGGCACCGAGCGCGAGATCGTGGTGCAGGAAACCGTGATGAGCCGCACCGGCGTCGACCGCATTCTGAAGTTTGCCTTCGAGCTGGCGCAGAAGCGGCCCAGGAAGCACCTGACATCGGCGACCAAGTCCAATGGCATCTCGATCACCATGCCGTACTGGGACGAGCGCGTCGAGGCGATGGCGGCCAGCTACCCCGGCATCAAGGTCGATAAGTACCACATCGACATCCTGACCGCGCATTTCGTCCAGCATCCGGACTGGTTCGACGTGGTGGTGGCCAGCAACCTGTTCGGCGACATCCTGTCCGACCTGGGGCCGGCCTGCACTGGCACCATCGGCATCGCGCCGTCGGGCAATATCAACCCGGACCGCACCTTCCCCAGCCTGTTCGAGCCGGTGCACGGCTCGGCCCCGGATATTGCCGGGCGCGGCGTGGCCAACCCGATCGGCCAGATCTGGTGCGGCGCCATGATGCTGGAGCACCTGGGCCATGAAGCCGCCGGCGCTGCCGTGCTGGGTGCGATCGAGAAGGTGCTGGCCGCGGGCCCCGAACACGCGCCGCTGACGCGCGACATCGGCGGCAAGGCCGGCACGGCCGACCTGGGCCAGGCTATCGCGGAGGCGCTGTGAGCACGGCGGGCGCGGGCGAGCCGCGCGTACTCCTGCTGGACAGCTTCCACGCCGCCGTGGCGGCCGCCGATCCGCTGCAGATCGTAGCGCAGCACCTGCCGCCCCCGCACGCGGGCGGCCGCACGCTGGTGGTGGGCGCGGGCAAGGCCGCGGCGTCGATGGCCGCGGCGGTCGAGCGTGCCTATGCGGGCAAGGCCACGCTGGAAGGGCTGGTGGTCACGCGCTACGCCCACGGGCTGCCGACCGACCATATCCGCGTTATCGAGGCCGGCCACCCCGTGCCCGACGAGGCCGGCGAGCAGGCCGCCGCCGATATCCTGGCCAGCGTGCAGTCGCTGACGCCGCAGGACCGGCTGCTGGTGCTGGTGTCGGGCGGCGGCTCCAGCCTGCTGTCGCTGCCGGCCGAAGGCATCCCCATGGCTGACCTTAAGGCCACCACCCGGGAACTGCTGCGCTGTGGCGCGCCGATCACCGAGATGAATATCGTGCGCAAGCATGTCTCGCGCATCCAGGGCGGGCGGCTGGCGCAGGCAAGCCGTGCGCCGGTGACCACGCTGATCGTCTCGGACGTGGCCGGCGACGATCCCAGCGCGATCGCCTCGGGCCCGACCGTGGCCGACCCGAGCACCTTTGCCGATGCGCTGGAGATCCTGCGCCGCTGGGGCGCGCAGGTGCCGGCCAGCGTGCAGGCCCACCTGGAGCGCGGCGCCCGCGGCGAGGTGTCGGAGACGCCCAAGCCGGGCGACGCGCTGTTCGCCCAGGTCGACAACCGCATGATCGCCACCGCCCATGGCAGCCTGCAGGCGGCTGCGGCGCTGTTCCGCGAACGCGGCATCACGCCGGTGGTGCTGGGCGATACCGTGACCGGCGAAGCGCGCGAAGTGGCCCGCGTCTACGCTGCGCTGGTGCGCGAGATTCGCGCGTACAATGCGCCGTTCGCCGCGCCCGTGGTGCTGATTTCCGGAGGTGAGTGCACGGTCACTTTGCCTGCCGGCGGTGGCGCCGCAAAGGCACGGGGCGGGCGTTGCTCCGAATTCCTGCTGTCGCTGGCGGTCGAGCTTGACGGCATGCCTGGCGTGCACGCGATCGCGGCCGACACCGACGGCATCGACGGTTCGGAGGACAATGCCGGTGCGCTGGCCGATCCGACCACGCTGGCGCGTGCCGCGGCCGCCGGCCTGCCGGGACTGCGCCAGCTGGACGCGCACGACGCCTGGGGCCTGTTCGATGCCATCGGCGACCTGGTGGTCACCGGCCCGACGCGCACCAATGTGAACGACTACCGCGCCATCCTGATTCTCTGATTTCGACGAACGCCAGCCGCCGCCGCGGCAGGCCCAAGCTAGCCATGACCCAGAAGCTCACCATCACCCGCCCGGACGACTGGCACCTGCACCTGCGCGACGGCGCGGCCCTGGCCGCCGTGCTGCCCGACACCGCGCGCCAGTTCGCACGCGCCATCATCATGCCCAACCTGAAGCCGCCCGTGACCACGGTGGCGCAGGCGCAGGCCTACCGTGCCCGCATCCTGGCGGCGCTGCCGGCCGGCCTGCAGTTCGAGCCGCTGATGACGCTGTACCTGACCGACAACACCACGGCCGAAGAAATCGCCGCGGCCAAGGCCAGCGGCTTCGTGCACGGCGTCAAGCTGTACCCGGCCGGCGCCACCACCAACAGCGACGCCGGCGTGACCGATATCCGCCGCTGCTACCCGGCGCTGGAAGCGATGCAGCGCGCGGGCCTGCCGCTGCTGGTGCACGGCGAGGTGACCGACCCCAGCATCGACATCTTCGATCGCGAAGCCGTCTTTATCGACCGCGTGATGACGCCGCTGCGCCGCGACATGCCCGAGCTGAAGGTGGTGTTCGAGCACATCACCACCAAGGACGCGGCCGAATACGTGCGCGACGCCAGCGGCCCGGTGGGCGCCACCATCACCGCGCACCACCTGCTCTACAACCGCAACGCCATCTTCACCGGCGGTATCCGCCCGCACTACTACTGCCTGCCGGTGCTCAAGCGCGAGACCCATCGCGAGGCCCTGGTGGCGGCCGCGGTCTCGGGCAGCCCGCGCTTCTTCCTGGGCACCGACAGCGCGCCGCACGCGCGCGGGCTGAAGGAACACGCCTGCGGCTGCGCCGGCTGCTATACCGCGCTGCATGCGATGGAGCTGTATGCCGAGGCCTTCGACGCCGCCGGCGCGCTGGACAAGCTGGAAGCCTTTGCCAGCTTCAACGGTCCGGCCTTCTACGGCCTGCCGCGTAACACCGGTACCCTGACGCTGGAGCGAGAGGACTGGGAACTGCCGGCCGAGCTGCCCTATGGCGACACCACGCTGGTGCCGCTGCGCGGCGGCGAGACGCTGCGCTGGAAGGCCCGCTAAACCCTGCTGGGGCCTTGGCCATGCAGGTGCCCGCGGCCGACGAGCCTTTCGTCGCCGCGCTGGCCGGGATCGACTGGTCCCGGCCGTGGTTCCAGCCGTTTGCGGCGCGGGGTGCCGCGCTCGCTGCGGCGGTGCAGGGCGGCGCCGATTTGCGCGCGCTGCTAAACGCGTATGCAGCGCAACTTCGCCTGCGCAACGCCCGCGGCCTGCCGCTGCGTTTTATCGCCCAGCATGCCTTGCCCGAAGGCAGCGCCTATGAGGCGCATATCCATGCCACGGGCGAGATCCCGACCCGCGACAATCTCCACGATTTCTTCAACGCGCTGACCTGGCTGCATTTCCCGCGGGGCAAGCGCGTGCTCAACCAGATCCAGGCCGAGGTCATCGCGCGCGAAGGCGTGCAGACCACGCGCGGCGGCGTGCGCGATGCGGCGACCCTGTTCGACGAGAATGCGGTGCTCTTTGTCAGCGCCGATCAGGGCTTGGTGGATGCGCTCAAGGGGTTTGCGTGGCAGCGGCTGTTGGTCGAATCCAGGCCGGCGTGGGGCAGGGCCTGCACGGTGGTGCCGTTCGGCCACGCGCTGCTCGAAAAGCTGGTGCAGCCGTACAAGTCGGTCACTGCGCATGCGTGGGTGCTGCCACTGGCGCCGCAGCAGGCGGCAGGCCCATCGCTGGACGCCATGCTGGCGCAATCCCTTGCCGCTGCGGCCCAGGCTGGCGCGCTGCGCGGCGGGCGCAGTTTTGCGCCGCTGCCGGTGCTGGGCATCCCGGGCTGGTGCGACGATAATGCCGAACCTGGCTTCTACGCCGATACCGCGGTGTTCCGCCCGGGACGGCGCGCCGGCTGAAGGCGCCGCCAATCGGTGTTAGACTGCGGGCCGCAAAGCAGGCCAGGCAACCGCTGCCTGCACCGCAAGGTGCAGGGGGAGGAAAGTCCGGACTCCACAGGGCAGGGTGTTGGCTAACAGCCATCCACGGCAACGTGCGGAATAGGGCCACAGAGACGAGTCTTGCCGCCGGGTTCGCCCGGCGGGAAGGGTGAAACGCGGTAACCTCCACCTGGAGCAATCCCAAATAGGCAGGCGATGAAGCGGCCCGCTGAGCCTGCGGGTAGGGAGCTGGAGCCGGCTGGTAACAGCCGGCCTAGAGGAATGGTTGTCACGCACCGTTTGCCGCAAGGCGGGCGGGGCGCACAGAATCCGGCTTATCGGCCTGCTTTGCTTCTTCTTATGGCATGACCCGGCGCCACCACGGTGTACCGGGTCTGCATCTTCCCTTCAGGCTTCGACGATTTCCAGCGTGTGCGTGATCTCGGCCGTCTTGGCCAGCATGATCGACGCCGAGCAGTACTTTTCGTGCGACAGCTTGATGGCACGCTCGACCGTGGCGGGGTTGAGATTCTTGCCGGTCACCACAAAATGGAAGTTGATGCGGGTGAAGACCTTGGGGTCCTCGCCGGCGCGCTCGGCCTGCAGCTGGACGCTGCAGCCGGAAACGTCCTGGCGGCCGCGCTTGAGGATCAGCACCACGTCATAGGCGGTGCAGCCGCCCGTGCCGAGCAGCACCATCTCCATCGGCCGCGGTGCCAGGTTGTGGCCGCCGCCCTCAGGCGCGCCGTCCATCGCCACGATATGGCCGCTGCCGGTCTGGGCCACGAAGCTCATGCCGTCCGCGCCCATCCATGTCACTTTGCATTCCATTTTGTTCGTTCCTGTCGTTTATATTGTGTGTTCCCGATCACAAACGCATGATCTCGAATCTTGCAATTCTCAGTATATGGCATCGTCAAGCTTGGGCTTCTGACGCCCATACCCGTATGAAATCTGAGGGTTTCCTCTAGTATGACAGTTCAATGACATAGCTGGATGTTGCATAAGTCATTGATTTTGAATTGAAATTACCTCTCTGGCGCGTCACGTCTTTCTTTCCGTAATACGAAATGGCATTTCGCAGTGCAAATTTCCCTTGCACTGGGGAAAACCCCATGTATAATTTGAATCATTGAACGACGGCACCGACAGCGCGCCAGAGTGCGAAAGCGAAGCCCCCAGCTCGCCGCACCGCCCGCCAGTCCCTCCGTCGATCTCCCAGTGTCTCCTCCACCCTCCTCCTTTGGTGGATTCAAACCCAAGCTCAACAGCTTGGGTTTTTTTTCGCCCCTGCTCCCTGGTGCACCGTGCATGACAAAGTGCGCGAGGCTGCCCTGGCAGTGCGCGAGGCTGCCCTGGCTTGGCCCCGCCATGGCGGCGACCTTGACGAAAAGATCAGTCTTTGCTTGTGCGGTTCCGGCAGCCACCAGTATAATGGAAGGCTTTCCGTCATACCCGCGGAAGAAAGAGCAGGACCAGGCCAGCCTTCACGGGCCAGCCACAAGACTTGCAGGGGCGAGTACAAGCCTTCGCGAGTCGGATTTCGGGTACGAACTAATAGTCAGGAAAAATCATGAAGACCTTTTCCGCCAAGCCTCATGAGGTAAAGCGCGACTGGTACGTGATTGACGCGACGGACAAAGTCCTCGGCCGTGTCGCCAGCGAAGTGGCACGCCGTCTGCGCGGCAAGCACAAGCCGGAATTCACTCCGCACGTCGACACGGGTGATTACATCATCATCGTCAATGCAGCAAAGCTGCGTGTCACGGGTACCAAGGAAACGGACAAGAAGTACTATCGCCATTCGGGCTACCCGGGCGGTATCTACGAAACGACGTTCGGCAAGATGCAGCAGCGTTTCCCGGGCCGTGCCCTGGAAAAGGCTGTCAAGGGCATGCTGCCGAAGGGTCCGCTGGGCTACGCGATGATCAAGAAGCTGAAGGTTTACGCCGAAGCCGAGCATCCGCATGAAGCGCAGCAGCCCAAGGCGCTGGAAATCTAAGGAGGCCAATCCATGATCGGTAACTGGAATTACGGTACTGGCCGCCGCAAGAGCGCTGTGGCTCGTGTCTTCATCAAGTCGGGCAAGGGCGATATCATCGTCAACGGCAAGCCCATCAAAGAGTATTTCGCTCGCGAAACCTCGCTGATGATCGTGCGCCAGCCCCTGGAACTGACCGCTCACGCTGAAACGTTCGACATCAAGGTCAACGTGACCGGCGGTGGCGAAACCGGCCAGGCCGGCGCAGTGCGCCACGGCATCACCCGCGCCCTGATCGACTACGATGCGACCCTGAAGTCGGCCCTGTCGAAGGCTGGCTACGTCACGCGCGATGCACGTGAAGTCGAGCGTAAGAAGGTCGGCTTCCACAAGGCGCGTCGTCGCAAGCAGTTCTCGAAGCGCTGATGCGTTTTCGCAGGTCCGGTACTGCCGGATCTTGCGAGACCAAAAAAACCGCACGCTGGCCGTGCGGTTTTTTTTCGCCTGCAGGGTACGGAAATACTCTGGCCTGCCGAAAAAGCGATTGGGCAGCCATACTTTTGTGGGGTATGGGCTGCGCGCGGCTACAATCACGCCCTGTCGCCATCGGCAAGTGCTGCTTGCCGGCGCGAATGCGCCACGGCCGGAGGGTTCGGCACGAACGAGAGAGGAGTGAGAGTGATGCTGTTTTCGAAAAAGAAGGGCCTTTCGATCGATACGCTGATCGGCGAAGACACCGCTATCGACGGCGACCTGGTCTTTGCCGGCGGCCTGCGCCTGGACGGCCGCGTGCGCGGCAACGTCACCGCGGCGCCGGGCAAGCCGAGCATGCTGGTGGTCAGCGAAAAAGGCATGGTCGAGGGCGAGATCAGCGTCGGCCACCTGGTGCTCAACGGCACTGTCAAGGGTCCGGTGCAGGCCACCGACCTGCTCGAACTGCAGCCGCATGCCCGCGTGCTGGGCGACGTGCGCTATGCGGCGCTGGAAATGCACCAGGGCGCGCTGGTCGAAGGCCGCCTGATGCCGCTGGTGCAAGGCGAGATCAAGGCGCTGCCGAACCTGCTCGAGGCGGCGCCGGCGGCTGAAGTGACGGAAGCGGCGGACGAGGCTGCCGCCACGGACCGCGCAGTGCCCGCTGGCGACGCGCATCCCACTGAAAAAGCCGCCTGAGCGGCACCCGCCATGCCGGGAACCCCCTTGAAAACACAGGGTTTCGGCACGATCTTCCAGTAGCGCTTAGAATACAGGCGTATATAAACAGGAGAACACCCCATGAACGCAGTCGCAGAGGCACCCGTTACCGAGGACGTGCCGGCACCGTTCGTCTTTACCGACAGCGCCGCCGACAAGGTCAAGCAGTTGATCGAGGAAGAGGGCAATGCCGAGCTGAAACTGCGCGTGTTCGTGCAGGGCGGCGGCTGCTCCGGCTTCCAGTATGGCTTCACCTTCGATGAGGAAGTCAACGAAGACGACACCACCATGGTCAAGAACGGCGTCACGCTGCTGATCGACTCGATGAGCTACCAGTACCTGGTCGGCGCCGAGATCGATTACAAGGAAGACATCAACGGCGCGCAGTTCGTAATCAAGAACCCGAATGCCTCGACCACCTGCGGTTGCGGCTCGTCGTTCTCGGTCTGACCGACACCGGTCCCAAAAAAACGCACCTTCGGGTGCGTTTTTTCTTTTCCGCGATGACTTACCGGGCGGCGCGCCAGACCACGGGAAACCAATCTTCGCGCATGCGCTCGCCGGTCTGCTGATCGATGCCGGGGAAGGGCGGCGAGGGGCGCCCGGGCCGCTGCATGAAGCGCACGTCGTCGCCCAGGAAACGCGCCGAGAACGCGCGCCGGCGCCCGCTGCCGGTATTGCCGGCAGCGCCGTGCACGGTACGGAAGTCGAACACCACGGCATCGCCCGGCTCCAGTTCCGGTGTGAGCAGGGTGTAGCTACCGTCTTCCACGTCCGGCATCTCCATGAAGGCGTCGTCACCTCCATAGAAGTTCTCGTTGCTGGCCCAGCGCTTGGGCCGCACCAGCCGCGGCCAGCGGTGCGAGCCGGCCACCACGCGCAGGGTATTGGCCTGCGTCACCGGATCCAGCGGGATCCAGTAGCTCGCGGTCTGGGTGCCGTCGACACAGTAGTAGGGCAGGTCCTGGTGCCACGGCGTGGGCTTGGCCGTGCCGGGCTCCTTGACCAGGATGTGTTCGTGGAACACCTGCACCGCCTGCGACTGCATGATGCGCCCGGCAATGGCAGCCGCCGGCGACTGGCGGATAAAGTCATCGAACGGCGTAATGCGCTGCCAGTTGCAGTAGTCCTCGAAGAAGCGCCCGCTTTCGCCGGGCCGTACGTTCTCGATGGCAAAGGGGCCGGGCTCGGCCAGGTTCTGCGCAAAGCCGTCGCGCAGCCGTTCGACCCAGTCGGTGAAGGCGCCGCGCAGTACCAGCACGCCGTCGCGCTGGTAGGTGTCGATCTGTTCCTGGGTGATGTTCATGGCGATGTTGTGTGGGGGCGATGTGCCCAGTATCGCCATGCGTTGGGGATAGGAAAAGCATATATTTCCTATGTTGCGATATAGGAAATCATGATCCCCTTCTCTTTCCGCCAGCTCGAATACTTTGTCGCCGCAGCCGAGCACGGCAGCATCAGCGCGGCGGCTCGGGCGCGCCATGTGTCGCAGCCGTCTGTCTCCACCGCGATCGCGCAGCTGGAAGACACCCTGGGCGAGCCTCTCTTCAGTCGCCAGGTCAGCCGTGGGTTGTCCCTGACGCCCGCCGGGCAGCGCCTGCTGGGGCGGGCACGAGACATCCTCGCGCTGGCGGCCGGCCTCACCGTGGACGACGCCACCGGCCGGGGGTTGACCGGCCAGCTCTCGCTGACCTGCTTCCAGGATCTCGGGCCGTATTTTGTGCCACGTCTGCTGGCGGGGCTGCGCCGGCACCATCCGGGCATCTCGGTGACCTTGTTCGAGGCCGACCTGGCGACCGTCCACCGCACGCTGCAGGCGGGCAAGGCCGAACTGGCGCTGACCTATGAACTGGGGCTCGATGCCCGCACCGAGCGCCGCACGCTGGCGGAACTGGCACCCTATGCGCTGCTGCCCGCCGGCCATCCGCTGGCAAGCGGCACCGATGTGAGCCTGGCCGACCTGGCAGGCGAACGGCTGATCCTCGAGGACATCCCGCAGACGCGCGAGTACTTCCTGTCGCTGTTCTGGGCGCATGGCCTGCACCCGGTGTTGCACCAGTACACGCAGACCTTCGAGATGCAGCGCGGACTGGTGGCGCACGGCTATGGCGTGGCGCTGTCGTGCACGCGCCCGGCCGGCGACCATAGCTACGACGGCGTGCCGATCGCCTGCCTGCCGCTGCGCGAGCCGGTGACGCCGCAGCGCGTGGTGCTGGCGCGCTCGCCGGCCATGCGGGCCTCGCCGCTGGCGCAGGCGTTCATGGATTGGGTGGAAGCGGGCGGCGCGATGCGCCTGCCCTAGCGCTTAGCGCGGATAGATTGCGCCCAGCACGCGCGGCCCGGCGGCGCCGGTCACGGTGGGCACGTTGCCGGGCTGGCGCAGCAGGCACTGGCGTGCCAGCCAGGCAAAGGCGATGGCTTCGACCTGCGACACCGGCACGCCGTAGTCTTCCGAGGTCTCGATGGCCACGCCGGGCAATGCCTGCACCAGCCGTGCCATCACGAACGCATTGCGGGCGCCGCCGCCGCAGACAATCAGGCGGCGCGCATCGGGCGCGTGGGTGCGCACGTCGCGCCCGATGGCCTCAGCCGTCAGCGCGGCCAGCGTCGCCTGCACATCGGCAGGTGCGAGGTGCTGGAACGAGGCGAGACGGGCTTCGAGCCAGCCCGGATGGAACAGGTCGCGCCCGGTGCTCTTGGGCGGCGCTGCGCTGAAGTAGGGCTCATCCAGGCACTGCGCCAGCAGTGCGGCGTCGACACGCCCGCTCGCGGCCCAGTCGCCGTTGCTGTCAAAGGGAAGCCCGCGGTGGCGGCCGATCCAGTAGTCGAGCAGCGCATTGCCCGGGCCGCAGTCGAAGCCGCTGACGGCGCCGCCCGCCGCGGGCAGGATGCTGATATTGGAGATGCCCCCGATATTGCAGGCAACGCGGGTTTCGGCGTCGCTGCCGAACAGCGCATGGTGCAGCGCCGGCACCAGCGGCGCGCCCTGGCCGCCGGCGGCGAGGTCGCGGCTGCGGAAGTCCGCCACCACGTCGATGCCGGCCAGCTCGGCCAGACGCGCCGGATGCTGGCTCTGGCGGGTGTAGCCGATGCCGTCATACAGGCCCGGCCGGTGGCGGATGGTCTGGCCGTGGGCGCCGATCGCGGCCACTGCGGCCGCGTCGACCTGTGCCTCGCCCAGCAGTGCGGCCACGCAGTCGGCGTAGACCTGCGCCAGCGCATTGGCTGCCAGCGCCTCGCGATGGATCTCGTCCTCGCCCGGTTGCTGCAGGGCAGAGAATGCCGCGCGCAGCGTGTCGGGGAAGGGCTGGCTGGCGGCCGCCAGCACGGCGGGCCGCGCGCCGCTGAAATCCACCAGCACCGCGTCGGCACCGTCCATGCTGGTGCCGGACATGATGCCGATATAGCGTTCGCTGCCAGGCACGGGCTGGGTCACGATGGGCACGGTCAGTTGGAGGCGGTCAGCACGTTGTAGGTGCGCAGCGCATTGATGCGGCTGAGCAGCCCGCTGGTGTAGGTCAGGAATTCCTGGCGCGACTTGCCGGTCAGCGTCGGCGATTCCATCAGCGTGATGGTCAGCGGGTTCTGCGGCACGTCGTTGAAGCGGAACTCATAGTGCAGGTGCGGGCCGGTGGCCCAGCCGGTCGAGCCGACATAGCCGATCAGCTGGCCCTGGCGCACCGGCTGGCCCTGGCGCATGCCGGCAAAGCCGGACAGGTGCGCATAGTAGGTCGAGTAGCCGTTGGCGTGGTTCAGGATGACGATATTGCCGTAGCCGTTCTGCTGGCCCACGAACTCGACCACGCCGTCGCCGGTGGCCAGCACCTTGGTGCCGGTCGGGGCGGCGAAGTCCACGCCCTTGTGCTGCGCCCAGTCATGATGCAGAGGGTGCTCGCGGCCGCCGAAGCCCGACGACACGCGCGAGAATTCCACCGGCGAACGCAGGAACGGCCGCTTCATGCTGCGCCCGTCGAAGGTGTAGTAGGCGCCGCCGTCTTTGCTGTCCTCGGGCGCGAACCACAGCGCCTGGTGCAGCTGGTTGCGGTTGATCAGCTCCAATGCGACCACGCGGCCGTTGCGCACGAAGGTGCCGTCGCGGAAGCCCGCTTCGTAGATGATGCGGAAGCGGTCGCCGCTGGCGATGTCGTGGTGGAAGTCGATCACGCCGGAGAAGATCGACAGCATCTGCTGCACGACTTCGTCGGGCACGTTGGCCGCGTCCATGGCCTTGAAGAAGCCGCCCGCGGAAATCGCGCCCGAGGCCATCTCGTAGTGCACGTCGTTGTCGACGCGCTGCACCTTGGCCTTGTAGGTGGCGGCGGTATCGTCGCTGGCCGCGCGCACGCGCTCGATCACCAGCTCGCGCGAGGCGGCTGCATCGCCGCCCAGGTTGGCCTGCAGCGACACCAGCGTGTTGCTTTCGTCGATCTCCGCCTGCACCGCCTGGCCCGGGTTCAGGTTGAACAGGCCGCGCGCGGTCGGGTTCTTGACGATGAACGCCTGCGCGTCGGCATCGTCCACGCCCAGCCGCTTGAGCAGGCTGGCGATGGTGTCGCCGCGCTGCATGCGCTCTTCGCGTACGTAGACGGCCTGGTTGTCGGTAAGCTGTTCAAGTTGCTCGCGCACGTCGGGCATGCGCAGCGCCTGCTGCGTGCGCGGTGCGAGCGGATCGTCAAAGGCGCTGCGCGGCGCAACGCCCATCGCCGCGGCCATGCCGAGCGTGAAGATTGCGCCCACCGAGGCCGTCAGTTGTTTGCGCCGCCGCGCGTGCTGGGGGTTGGTCGGATCGACAAGAACCACCAGCTCACGCGCGAAAACTTCGCGGAGTCTGGACCACATCACGTAAAATTCAACCTTGGTCTGAGCACCACTGCCGGGGACGATGTGTCTCGTCTGCCTTCCTCCCCCGAGGTGCGGCGCGGGCTCTTCACTGTTATTTGGCCGCCAGCATTGCTGCACAAAGTGGCGGGTAGCGCACTGGAAAGGCTTCCGTAGGCGCCGGGAATCGCGGATTATACCAAAATCCGGCCCTGGCGGCTGTCAGGAAATTTCCTAAAATTTCAAGTATTTCAAAGACTTACGTCATGACTGAAGTTGCCACGGGCCCCACGGCCAAATACCCCCTGACGCCGTCGGTGATGCAGGCCCTGGAAGTCTCCAAGCGAGGCTGCGACGAGCTGCTGATCGAATCCGAGTGGACGCAGAAGCTGGCGCGCAGCGAGGCCACCGGCGTGCCGCTGCGCATCAAGCTGGGCCTGGATCCGACCGCGCCCGACATCCATATCGGCCATACCGTGGTGCTGAACAAGCTGCGCCAGCTGCAGGACCTCGGCCACCAGGTGATCTTCCTGATCGGCGACTTCACCTCGACCATCGGCGATCCGTCGGGCCGCAACAGCACGCGCCCGCCGCTCACGCGCGAGCAGATCGAGGCCAACGCGCAGACCTACTACCGCCAGGCCAGCCTGGTGCTGGACCCGGCCCGCACCGAGATCCGCTACAACAGCGAGTGGTGCGATCCGCTGGGCGCGCGCGGCATGATCCAGCTGGCGGCAAAGTACACCGTGGCGCGCATGATGGAGCGCGACGATTTCACCAAGCGCTTCCGCTCCGGGATTCCGATTTCCGTGCACGAGTTCCTCTACCCGTTGATGCAGGGCTATGACTCGGTCGCGCTCAAGTCAGACCTGGAGCTCGGCGGCACCGACCAGAAGTTCAACCTGCTGGTCGGGCGCGAGCTGCAGAAGGAATACGGCCAGGAGCCGCAGTGCATCCTGACCATGCCGCTGCTGGTGGGCCTGGACGGCGTCGAGAAGATGTCCAAGTCCAAGGGCAACTATGTCGGCGTGACCGAGGCGCCCAACGAGATGTTCGGCAAGCTGATGAGCATCTCGGACGACCTGATGTGGCAGTACTACACGCTGCTGTCGTTCCGCCCGCTGGCCGAGATCGAGCTGATGAAGCAGGAAATCGCGCTGGGCCGCAATCCGCGCGACTGCAAGGTGCTGCTGGCGCAGGAGATCGTGGCGCGCTTCCACAGCCAGGCCGATGCCGAGAAGGCACTGGAAGATTTCAACCACCGCGCCCGCGGCGGCGTGCCGGACGATATCCCGGCAGTCAGCCTGAGCGGCGCGCCGCTGGGCATCGCGCAGCTGCTCAAGCAGGCCAACCTGGTGCCGTCCACCTCGGAAGCCAACCGCAATATCGAGCAGGGCGGCGTCAAGATCGACGGCGCCACGGTCAGCGACAAGGCCACCAGGGTGGCCGCCGGCACCTATGTCGTGCAGGTCGGCAAGCGCCGCTTCGCGCGCGTGACGCTGGCCTGAGGCGGCCGGGATGATCGCGCTGATCCAGCGGGTGGCCCAGGCCCGCGTCACGGTAGAAGGCCGCACCACCGGTGAAATCGGCGCCGGCCTGCTGGCGCTGGTCTGTGCCGAGCGCGGCGACACCGAGGCGCAGGCCGAGCGGCTGCTGGCCAAGATGCTGTCGTACCGGGTGTTTTCCGATGCGGCCGGCAAGATGAACCTGCCGGTGCAGAACATGGACGGCAACGGCAACGCCGGCGGGCTGCTGGTGGTGTCGCAGTTCACGCTGGCGGCCGATACCAACAGCGGCACACGGCCGAGTTTCACGCCCGCTGCCTCGCCCGAGGACGGCCGGCGCCTGTACGAGCATTTCGTGGCGCAGGCGCGCGCCGCCCATCCGCAGGTGCAGACCGGCGAGTTCGGCGCGATGATGCAGGTCAGCCTGGTCAACGACGGCCCGGTCACCTTCTGGCTGCGGGTGCCGCCGGCCTGAACAGATTCCAAGCTGCCGCGCCCCGGCGCGGCACCAAGACAGGAGAGACAAATGAAACTCTGGAGCAAGTCCTTCAACGACAACGCGCCGATTCCCGGCGAGTTCGCCTTCTGCGTGCCCGACGCCACCGCCCACGTGGCCCTGTCGAACAACCGCAATCCCGACCTGCACTGGGAAGACGCCCCGGCCGAGACGCGCTCGTTCGTGCTGATCTGCCACGACCGCGACGTCCCCAGCAAGGGCGACGACGTCAACCAGGAAGGCCGCGAAGTGCCGGCCTCGCTGCCGCGCGTGGACTTCTTCCACTGGGTGCTGGTCGACATCCCGCCGGGCCTGACCTCGATCGCGGCGGGCTCGCACAGCGACGGTGTGATCGCGCGCGGCAAGCCGGGCCCCGAAGCCGCCGGCGGCACCGCCACCGCGGGCGGCCTGCGCCACGGCATCAACGACTACACCGGCTGGTTCGCCGGCGATGCCGACATGAAGGGCGACTACTACGGCTATGACGGCCCGTGCCCCCCGTGGAACGACACGCTGCTGCACCACTACGTGTTCACGCTGTATGCGCTGGACGTCGACCGGCTGCCGCTGGATGGCACGTTCACCGGCGCGCAGGTGCGCGACGCGATCCAGGGCCATGTGCTGGCGCAGGCCAGCCTCACCGGAACCTATACGCTGAACCCGAAGCTGGCGAAATAACGCCTGGCCGGCGCCGCGCCAGCCGCGCAGTGCCCGGCCTCAAGGAAATCCCGAAGGAAACGGCATGTCGCAAAGCCCCGGGCCGCATTCGCTGGCCTATACCCACCTGATCGTGATCCGCCACGGCGAAACGGCCTGGAACCGGGAGCGCCGGCTGCAGGGCCAGCTCGACATTCCCCTGAACGAGACCGGCCGCGCCCAGGCGCGCGCGCTGGCCACTGCGCTGGCGGGCGAGCCGATCGATGCGGTATATGCCAGCGACCTGTCGCGTGCGATGGAAACCGCTGCGCCGCTGGCCGAGGTGCTGGGGCTGCAGGTGCGCCCCGATGCGCGCTTGCGCGAGCGCAGCTATGGCACGCTGCAGGGCAAGACCTACGCCGAAGTGGCCGAGCACCTGCCCGAGGATTTCGCCCGCTGGCAGGCGCGCGTGCCGGACTACGCGCCGCCTGAAGGCGAGTCGCTGCTGGGCTTCCATGAGCGCGCGGTCGAGGTGGTGCTGGCGCTGTCGCGCCGGCATCCCGGCGAGCGCATCGCGCTGGTGGCGCACGGCGGCGTGCTCGACTGCCTGTACCGCGAGGCCACCGGCATGACGCTGGAAGCGCCGCGCCAGCATGAACTGCTCAATGCCAGCGTCAACCGGCTACGCAGCGACAGCACCCACCTGACGCTGGCGCAGTGGGGCGATGTCAGCCACCTGGAAAACCTGGCGCTGGACGAGGTGGACCGGCGCGTGCCGTAGCGCTACACGCGGACGCGGAACGGGGTGAAGTCGGTATTGCGGTCGAAGTAATCTTCGTTCTCGGCCCGCTTCAGGAACCCCACCACCTTGTACGTCACCGGTGTCATTACCACTTCCCAGCCGGTCTTCAGCACGTACTGCGCCACCGCCACCTGGATCACCTTCTCCAGCGGCCAGATGCCGTAGAAGGCAATCACGTAGAACAGCGACGAGTCGACTAGCTCCCCGGCCAGCGTGGAGCCGATCGTGCGCGTCCACAGCCACCGCCCCGACGTCCACAGCTTCATCTTGGCCAGCACGTAGCTGTTGGTGAAGCTGCCGCAGCAGAAGGCGATCAGCGAGCCGAGCGCAATCCGCCAGGTGTTGCCGAACACCTCCTCCAGGCTTTTCTGGTAGTCCGCCATGAAGGGCGCGACCGGCATGTTCAACACCACCAGGCTCATGAAGGTGGCGAACGCCAGCGCGGCAAAGCCGGCCCAGACCACGCGCCGGTCGCGGCCGTAGCCGTAGACCTCGGTCAACACGTCGCCGAAGATGTAGGAGATCGGGAAGAACAGCACCCCGGCGCCGAAGGTCACCGTGCCGATCACCGGCAACGTCACCTGCGCCGCCTTGGCCGCGCCGATCAGGTTCGAGCACAGCAGCACGGTGACAAAGGCCACCATGACTAAGTCATAGTAGCGGTAGACACGGCCCGGTTGGGTCGTGCTGGCGGGGACGGCGGACATGGGGGCTCCCGGTCGGACGCGCTGGCGCGCGGTGTTTTGGGCGCGATTATGCCAGCGGGCCCCGGATTGCGCCGCGCCTGCCGCGGCGTGCGCAAGCGTTGCTGTGGCCGCCCGAAATGAAAATTCCCGGCCGAAGCCGGGAACTTCAGGTAGAGCGGCGCAGCCGGGTGGCCGCGTCAGATTTCCAGCTTGCTGATCTTGGCGCCGTTCACCGAGACGTCGAACATCAGGCCGGCATTGGTCTGCACGAAGGCAATCACCGGCTGCTGGCTGGTCAGGGTGTCGAGCCTGCCGTCCGCGCCGATCTTGGCCACCGCCACGTTGGCATCGGCGCCGGCGGTCCAGCCCTTGCTGGAAACAAACTTGTTGTAGGCCTCCGGGGTCATGAACATGATGATGACGGCCTTGGACTGCCCGCCGGCGGTCAGCCCGACCGAGGCCTGCGTCGTGCTGTAGTAGCCGACCGTCGCGCCCTTCGATCGCAGCGCACCCTCGCCGTACTCGCCGCCTACCACCAGGCCGGCCGAGATCACGCGCGGGAACACCAGGACCCCTTGCGCACGCTGCGCCAGGTCGCGTGCGCCGGCGTTGGTGGAGAACAGCCGGTTCAGCGCTCCGTCCACCCCTGCATCGATTTCCTGCTTCTTGGCGACCGGGTCCTTCGAGGCGCTGGTGCCGGTAGTGCTGCAGCCCGCAGCCATCACCGTGGCGACGAGCAGGCCCGATCCGGCAACCCGGGTAACAAAGTGGCGACGATTCATAGGTAACCTCCTGATGGGAAAAGTACCGCGTCTGGCTCAGTGGCTCAGTTGGCTGCGGCTGCCGCGGGTGCCTTGACCGTAATGGCCACGACTTCACGGTAGACGATCTTGGCCATCTGGCCCTGCTTGATGCCGTTCAGGTCGATGGCCGGGTCCTGCACTTTCACCGTGCGCAGCGTCTCGCGCGGACCGCGGAAGGTGATCAGGCGCTTGGCCGGGTCGACCTTGGTGATCTGTGCGGTCACCGTGGTGGTGATCTCGCGCATGATGCCTGGCTTGCCGCCCTCTGCGGCGCGCGTGGTGCGGTCGACCGATTCGGCCAGTGCGGTGGCCTTGCTGTCGACCGGTTCAAGCGCGGCGACCAGCGCGGCGCCACGCGCTACGGTCAGGATGTCGCCCTTGCGGATCTGGCCAAAGTTGCGGGCTTCGTCGCCAGCCACCAGTTCGACCACGTTGCCGCGCGGGCCCTGGACCAGCACGGCCTTGGATTCGGGATCGATATCGACGATCTTGCCGCTGATGACCGCTTCTTCGGCCACGCCGACCGGCGCCGGCGGGCGCTGGGCGTTGGCACTGCCGGCGGCGAACGCGGTGGCGGCGAGGGCTGCGGCGAGCAGGCTGGACGAATGGCGAATCATTGGCTTTCCTTGACGTATTTGTGAAGGTGCCGTGCCTGGCGGGGCGCGGCCATCGCAGCACCGGGCCGGTGCCGATAAAGCCATTGTGGACAATCGGCCACGGGCCAGCAATCCACTTCGAAAAAATTTGGAGCGCGAAATTAAAACATTTAATTGGTGCTGCGCCGGGCCCTGCCAAGGCGCTATTGCTGCACTGCAGCGCGCTGTCAGGCGTCGCCGAACAGCTCGGTCGCGCCGCTGCCTTGCGGGTTGGCCAGGCCGAAATGCCGATAGGCGGCAGCCGTGGCCACGCGCCCGCGCGGCGTGCGCTGCAGATAACCTTGCTGGATCAGGTAGGGCTCGAGCACGTCCTCGATGGTGTCGCGCTCCTCACCGATGGCCGCGGCCAGGTTGTCAACGCCCACCGGGCCGCCGCCGAACTTGAGCAGCACGGCTTCGAGCAGCTTGCGGTCCATCAGGTCGAAGCCGACGCTGTCCACGTCCAGCATGGCCAGCGCTGCGTCGGCCATAGCGCGAGTGATGTTTCCGTCACCCTTGACCTCGGCGTAGTCGCGCACGCGGCGCAGCAGCCGGTTGGCGATACGGGGCGTGCCGCGCGCGCGCCGGGCGATCTCCAGCGCGCCCTGCGGGTCGATGCGGGCATGCAGCAGCTGCGCCGAGCGCGTGACGATGCGGGCCAGCTCATCGGCGGTATAAAACTCCAGCCGCGCCACGATGCCGAAGCGGTCGCGCAGCGGGTTGGTCAGCATGCCGGCACGCGTGGTGGCGCCCACCAGCGTGAACGGCTGCAGGTCGAGCTTGACTGAGCGCGCCGCCGGGCCTTCGCCGATCATGATGTCGATCTGGTAGTCCTCGAGCGCCGGGTACAGGATTTCCTCGACGACCGGCGAGAGCCGGTGGATCTCGTCGATGAACAGCACGTCGTTGGCTTCCAGGTTGGTCAGCAGCGCGGCCAGGTCGCCCGGGCGCTCCAGCACGGGGCCCGAGGTCTGGCGCAGGTTGACCCCCATCTCGCGCGCGATGATGTGGGCCAGCGTGGTCTTGCCCAGGCCCGGCGGGCCGAACAGCAGCACGTGGTCCAGCGCCTCGCGCCGGTTGCGCGCGGCGTGCATGAAGATATCGAGCTGCCCACGCACCTTTTCCTGGCCGACATATTCGTCCAGCAGCTTGGGCCGCAGCGCGCGCTCGAACGCCTCCTCCTGCGACGAGGCGGGGGTGGCGGCGATCACGCGGGCGGGGGCGGCAAGCTTGTCAGTTTCGATCATGATGGTCAGGGGCCCGGACAGCGGCAACAAGCCGCCATTCTACGCGCCTATGCAGCTCTCAACCCTTGGACAATGCCTTGAGCGCCAGCTTGATGCCTTCCGACACGCCGGTCCCCGCCGGCACCTGCTTGATCGCGGCGGCAGCTTCCTTCTCCGAGTAGCCCAGCGCCAGCAGCGCATTGAGCACGTCGACGGCGCTGTCCGGCACCGCCGGCGTGCCCGGCGCATGGCCCAGCTCCGCGCCCAGCTTGCCCTTGAGCTCCAGCAGCAGCCGCTCCGCGGTCTTCTTGCCGATGCCGGGAATGCGCGTGAGGCGGCCGGCTTCCTGCAGCGTGATGGCCTGCGCCAGCTCGGGGACCGACATGCCCGACAGCACCGCCAGCGCCATGCGCGCGCCGATGCCGGTGATCTTGATCAGCTCGCGAAAGGTGTTGCGTTCCGATGCGGTGCCGAAGCCGTACAGCAGGTGCGCGTCCTCGCGCACGATCAGCTGCGTCAGCAGCGTCACCGGCTGGCCCACCGCGGGCAGGTTGTAGAAGGTGCTCATCGGCACGTCCACCTCGTAGCCGACGCCGTGGCAATCGACCAGCAGGTGCGGGGGATTCTTCTCGATAAGGGTGCCGGCGATGCGTCCGATCATGGTGCGGAGGAGGGAATGGAAGGTGGGGTGTCAGGGAGGAGGCGGCCGCAAGTGTAGCCCAGCGGCCGCCCGGCCGGATCAGCGCGCCGGCGTATCCACCGCGCGGCGGCCCAGCGCCGGGTCGTCGGTGAAGAAGCCGTCGATGCCGGCCGCGATAAAGGCCTGCACCTCCCGCTCCATGCCGGACGGGCTGCGCGTGGCGTCGTCGCCGCCGGTCTGCAGCGCCTTGGGCAGGAAGCTGTTTTCCGGGCGGAAGGTGTAGGGATGGACGAACAGCCCGGCAGCATGCGCCTGGCGCACCACCGGCGTCGGCGCAGCCAGCGCGCCCTGCGCATCGCGTGGCACCACGCTGCTCTTCTCCGGGCCGATGCCGTCGGCGTAGGCTGCCACTTCGCGCAGGCCGGTCGTGCTCAGCATGTCGTCGAAGGTGCGCGGGTCGCCGGCAAGCTTCCAGTCCGCGGGGCCTTTGCGCGGGTTGCCGATGAGTTGCACCAGCTTCACGTTGGGCAGCCCGCGGCCCAGCGTGCGTCGCATCGCGCGCAGGCTGCCGCTCTCGAAGCACTGGATAAACACCGGCGCCTGGCGCAAGTAGGGCTGCGCGCGCAAGGCCGCTGCCAGCTTGTCTTCAAGTGGCAGGCCGATGCCGCGAAAATAGCTCGGATGCTTCAGTTCGGGATAGATGCCGATGGGTTTGCCGGTGCGCAGCGAGGCCTGCTCGGCCAGCCGCACGATCTCGTCGAAGGTCGGCACCTCGAACTGGTCGTTCAACCGCGCATTGGCCGGCCGCAGGCGCGGGATGCGCTCACGCGCGCGCAGTGTCTTGAGCTCGGCCAGCGTGAAGTCTTCGGTGAACCAGCCGCTCAGGCGCTCGCCGTCGATCACCTTGGTGCGCTTGCGCTCGGCGAACTGCGGCAGTTCGGCCACGTTGGTGGTGCCGGTGATGTCGTTCTCGTGGCGCGCCACCAGCACGCCGTCGCGTGTCATGACCAGGTCGGGCTCGATGGCGTCGGCGCCGTCCTCGATGGCCTTGGCGTAGGCGGCAAGCGTATGTTCCGGGCGCAGCGCGCTGGCGCCGCGGTGGGCGATCACCAGCGGCCTGGGAGGCTGGGTGGCGGCGGCCGCAGGCGGAGCGCTCGCGGCGGGTGCCGGCACCGGAGCCGCAGACACGGGCTTAGGGCGCGGCGCGGTGGCGCAGCCGGCGACCAGCACGGCGCAGGCCGCAGCGGCCGGGAACAGCCATCGCCGGAAGGCAAGAACAGGGAAGAGGCTGGCTGCGCGCCAACGCGGCGCGCTCAATCGGGACTGGCTAGGCATGCAGCGTTCCTGTGGTGAGACCAAGGCCCGATTGTAAAAGATGGGGGAGCGGGCACAGCAAGCGCCAGCCGCTGGCCGTGCTCAGCCGACCAGCCGCCCGCGCCGCACGCGCATGCCCTTGCGCACCAGGTCGGGCGCCAGGCCCGACAGCGTGCCCAGGGTATCGCTGCCGTTGGCATGGCAGATCGCCACGCCGAGCGCATCGGCCGCATCGCTGCCGGGCTGGCCGGGCAGCATCAGCAGCCGCGTCACCATTTCCTGCACCTGCGCCTTGTTGGCGCGGCCGTAGCCGACCACCGCCACCTTGAGTTGCAGCGCGGTGTACTCGAACACCGGCAAGCCGTAGCCCACCAGCCCGCAGATTGCCGCGCCGCGGGCCTGGCCGAGCAGCAGCGTGGACTGCGGGTTGACGTTGACGAAGACCTTCTCGATCGCCGCGCAGTCGGGTGCATAGGTGCGCGACACTTCGCTGATGCCGTCGTAGAGCGTCTTCAGCCGTTCCGGCAGGGTTGAATTGCCGTCGCTCGTGATCGTGCCCGAGGCCACGTAGGCAAGCTTGTTGCCGTGCTTCTCGATCACGCCGAAGCCGGTGGTGCGCAGGCCGGGGTCGATGCCTAGGATTCGCATGAACTGGGTAGGGTGGGATACCGTCGTTAGTGTATTGCCTTTTGCGCCGGCACCTAATGCAAAAAGCGGTTTCGCTTTCCCTTGCAGGAGAACGAAACCGCTTCGGGAGCCGGCGGTCTTGCCAGGCAAGACCGCAAGCCTGCCAGTGCTTAGTGGCGGAAGTGGCGCGTGCCGGTCACCACCATGGCGATGCCGCGCTCGTCGGCGGCGGCGATCACTTCGTCGTCGCGCATCGAGCCGCCCGGCTGGATCACGCAGGTCGCGCCCGCGTCGACCACCACGTCCAGGCCGTCACGGAACGGGAAGAACGCGTCAGAGGCCACGGCCGAGCCGGCCAGCGTCAGGCCGGCGTTCTGCGCCTTGATGCTGGCGATGCGGGCCGAATCCACGCGGCTCATCTGGCCGGCGCCAACGCCCAGCGTCATGCCGCCGCCGCAGAACACGATGGCGTTGGACTTGACGAACTTGGCCACGCGCCAGGCGAACATCAGGTCGTCCATTTCCTTCGGGGTCGGGTGGCGGCGCGTCACCACGCGCAGCTCGGACGGCTGCACGTTCCTGGCGTCCGGGCTCTGCACCAGCAGGCCGCCGCCGACACGCTTGAAGTCATACTGGTTGATGCCCTTGCCCAGCGGGATTTCCAGCAGGCGCACGTTCTGCTTGGCCGCGAATACGGCACGCGCGCCGGCGCTGAACGACGGGGCGATCAGCACTTCGACGAACTGCTTGGCCACGGCCTGAGCGGCGGCTTCGTCCAGCTCGACATTGAAGGCGATGATGCCGCCGAAGGCCGAGGTCGAATCGGTCTTGAAGGCCTTGTCATACGCTTCCAGTGCATTCGCGCCCAGCGCCACGCCGCACGGGTTGGCATGCTTGATGATGACGCAGGCGGCGCCGTTGGCGGCGTCGAACGATTTGACGCATTCCCAGGCCGCGTCGGCATCGGCGATGTTGTTGTACGACAGTTCCTTGCCCTGCAGCTGCACGTAGTTGGCCAGCGCGCCGTCCACGGCCTTCAGGTCGCGGTAGAACGCGGCGGACTGGTGCGGGTTCTCGCCGTAGCGCATTTCCTGCACCTTGTCGAAGGCCAGGTTCAGCGTCTGCGGGTAGGCGCTTCGGGCCTGGTGCGACTTGTCGGCACCCAGGCTGGTCAGGTAGTTGGTGATGGCGCCGTCGTACTGCGCGGTGTGCGCGAACACCTTGGTGGCCAGGCGGAAATTGGTGTCGTAGCCGACGCTGTTGGCGTTGGCGCGCATTTCATCGAGCACCACGGCGTAGTCGGCCGGGTCGACGATCACGGTCACGTCGCGATGGTTCTTGGCCGCCGAACGCAGCATGGTCGGGCCGCCGATGTCGATGTTCTCGATCGCGTCGGGCAGGGTGCAGTCATCCTTGGCCACGGTCTGCTGGAACGGGTACAGGTTCACCACCAGCAGGTCGATCGTCGGGATGTCGTGCTCGGCCAGCGCGGCCATGTGCTCGGGCAGGTCGCGGCGCGCCAGGATGCCGCCGTGCACCTTCGGGTGCAGCGTCTTGACGCGGCCGTCGAGCATTTCCGGGAAGCCGGTGTAGTCGGCCACCTCCGTCACGGGCAGGCCGCTGTCGGCCAGCAGCTTGGCGGTGCCGCCGGTGGAAAGCAGCGTGACGCCGAGCGCGTTCAGTTCGCGCGCGAAATCGACGATGCCGGTCTTGTCGGAAACGGAGAGTAGGGCTTGCTTGATCATGGCTGTGGGAGATGCTTCAAATTCAAAGTAAACCGTGCTGCTGCAGCTTTTTGCGCAGCGTATTGCGATTGATGCCCAGGTAGGCGGCCGCCAGCGACTGGTTGCGCTCGGCGCGCACCATCACGGCTTCCAGCAGCGGCCGTTCGACGGCCTCGAGCACCATGTTGTACATATTGGACGGCTCTTCGCCGTCCAGGTCGCGAAAGTACGTATCCAGGCTTTCCCGGATGCACTGGTCGATAGCGTTGCGGCTCATGCGGCAAGCAACTCCCCGTTTTTGTTGTTGTTCGCTTCGTCTTGGTCTTGTGCTGCGTCGTCCACGTACACCAGCCGGTCAGAGATCTGCGCCTGCTCGTCGAAGAACGCATTGACCGCCGCCAGTTGTTCGGCGGTGCTCTCCAGCGTGTTCATGCGGTGGCGGAACAGGTTGGCGCCGCGCAGCCCGCGCGTGTACCAGGCAATATGCTTGCGCGCGGTGCGCACGCCGGTGAATTCGCCATAGAAGTCGTAGTGGTCTTCCAGGTGCGCATTCATGATGGCGCGGATCTCGGCCACTTCCGGCGACGGCAGCATCTCGCCGGTCTTCAGGAAGTGCTCGATCTCACGGAACAGCCAAGGCCGGCCCTGCGCCGCGCGGCCGATCATGATCGCGTCCGCGCCGGTCAGCGCCAGTACTTGCTTTGCCTTCTGCGGCGTGGTGATGTCGCCGTTGGCGACCACCGGGATCGAGACCGCTGCCTTGACCGCGGCAATGGTCTCGTACTCGGCGTCGCCGTGGTACAGGTCGGCGCGGGTGCGGCCGTGGATGGTCAGCATGCTGATGCCCGCGTCCTCGACCATGTGCGCGATGCGCAGCGCATTGCGGTTCTCGCGGTTCCAGCCGGTGCGGATCTTCAGCGTGACCGGTACCCGGTCGCCCACGGCGCCGACCACGGCCTGGACGATGCGCACCACCAGCGGCTCGTTCTGCAGCAGGGCCGAGCCGGCGGCGACGTTGCACACCTTCTTGGCCGGGCAGCCCATGTTGATGTCGATGATCTGCGCGCCGCGGTCCACGTTGTAGCGCGCGGCCTCGGCCATCATCGACGGCTCGGCGCCGGCGATCTGCACGGCGATGGGCTCGACCTCGCCGGCATGGTTGGCGCGGCGCATGGTCTTCTCGCTCTTCCACAGCTGTGCGTTGGACGCCACCATTTCCGACACCGCATAGCCTGCGCCGAGCTGCTTGCACAGCTGGCGGAAGGGCCGGTCCGTCACGCCCGCCATCGGGGCGACAAACAGGTTGTTGCGGAGTTGGTGAGGTCCGATCTGCACGATTGGGCGGCGGTTCTGAGAGGCTGTCCCGGTGACCGTAGCGCCTTCGCGGCGCGGATGGCGCCAGGGAAGGGATCGGGACGGCCTGCTCTGAGACGGAAGACGAAACGGAAAAACATGCCCCTGCCGAAACTGCTGCCGGCGTTGGATCGGGACATGTGCGAGGGCAGGATTCTACCGCCAAACCGTCGCCATTGCCCAAGATTTGAGCATCCGGAGCGCATCCGGGCAGGGGCAGTGGCGCAAACGCCGCCACGCGCGTGCCGCTTGCGCCACTGCCTGAGGTCAGTGGCGCATTCCAAACATCATGTGGCGCGCCAGCGCATGCCGCAGCGGCGGCAGGCAGGCCAACGCGGCCAGCGACGCGCCCCGCGCGTGCGCGGCCAGCGGGTAGGCGATGCCGAACACGCGCGGCAGCAGGTCGGTCACGCCGATGGTGACGGCGCGGTCGAACCGGTGGCGGCTGGCGAAGGCTTGCAGCGCCTGCGGCGTGCAGGCGCTGCGCAGCGAATCGGCCAGCGCGAAGGCGTCGCGCAGGCCCAGGTTGAGCCCCTGGCCGGCCACCGGGTGCAGCGTTTGCGCGGCATTGCCGACCGCCGCCACGCGGCCGTTGACGGTCACCGGTGCGGCATTCAGGCCGAGCGGGAAGGCATGGCGCTTGCCGGCCAGCGTGAAATGGCCCATGCGGTCGCCAAAGGCCCGGCCCAGTTCCGCCGCGAACTCGGCTTCCGGCAACGCGATGCGCCGCGCGGCCTGGTCCGGCGGGCAGCACCACACCAGCGCATAGCCCGAAACGCCGTGCTCCTCGTGCGGCAGCAGCGCCAGCGGGCCTTCCTCGGTAAAGCGCTCCCAGGCCCAGCCCGGCTGCGGGCGCGAGCAGGTCACATGGGCGATCACCGCGGTCTGGCGGTAGTCGCGCGTGCGTGCGCCGCGGCCCTGGTGGGCGGCCTGCTGGTGGAACAGCCCGCCCTCGGCCTGCACCACCAGGCGTGCGGCCAGGTGCGCCACCTCGCCGTCGTGGCCGGTGCCGGCCAGCTGCACGGTGCCGGCATCGGGGTCGTCCGCGGCGCGCGGCGCGGGATCCTGTGCGATCTGGTCGATGCGGGTCTCGAACACGCGCTGCAGCCGGCCTTCGCCCGCCGCCTGCGCGGCATGGGCGAGCGCGCGCTCGAGTGCCTCGCACAAGTCGCCGTAGCGCACCACGTAGCCGAGCGCCGGCACGCCGTAGTCGTCATGGTGCAGCCGGACATGGCCGAAGCGGCCGCGCTGCGAGACATGGATGTGCTCGATCGGGCTGCCGGGCACCGGCCAGGCGCCGATCTGCTCCAGCAGCTGGCGGCTGCCATGCGACAGCGCGATCGCGCGCGGATCGCGCGCGGCGCGCGCCGGGGTGGCGGCATCGACCAGCGTCAGGCGCCAGCCGGTCGTGCGCAGCAGCTGGCAGGCCAGCGCCAGCCCGACCGGGCCGCCGCCGACGATGGCGATGTCGCGAAGGCCGTGGAATTCAGGTTGCGCGGCCGGCATCGTCGCTGCCTCCTGCATGACCCGCATCCGCCTCCGCTTGTGCTGCCGTATCGCGCTTCCAGCAGATCGCATCCGAGCGCGACTTGCCCGCCGCGGCGTCGCGCAGCGCGTTCTCGAGCTTCTGGTGGTTGAAACCCGGCAGTGCGCGCAGCTGCTCCAGCAGTGCTACATGGTTGGCGGCATTGAGCGGCGCCACGCAGCCCTGGCCCGAATCGGGCGTGCCGATCAGGATCAGCCAGGCCGTGCCGGCCCAGGGCGCGCGGTCGGACACCCGCACCACCACGCGCTCGAGCGCGTCCCAGGCGACTTCCTCGCGCTGGCCGTCGGGGCGGTGCACCACCACGCGGTCGTCGTACAGGTTGATGATGAAGGGTTCGGACGGATCGGGCCGGCGGGTGCTGCCAGCATTGCTGCCGCTGCGGGCCTGGCCCGGAAAGATTCTGCGCAGCCAGCCGATCATCGCAGACCTCCGGCAGCATTTGCGTTATCGCGCATCAGCGCCTCGATCTCGTCGGCCAGCACCGGCACGCCGCGCGTGATCAGCTCGCAGTCGCCGTCGGTGACCACGGCGTCGTCCTCGATGCGGATGCCGATATGCCAGTAGCGCTCGGGCACGTCCTCGGCCGGGCGCACATAGATGCCGGGCTCGATGGTCAGCACCATGCCCGGCTGCAGCGGCCGCCACGGGCGCTCGCCCTCGCCGCCGTGGCTGGCCACGCGGTATTCGCCCACGTCATGGACATCCATGCCAAGCCAGTGGCCGGTGCGGTGCATGTAGAAGCGGCGGTAGCTGCCGCTGGCCAGCACGTCGTCGAGTGTGCCTTCCTTGTTGCGGTCGAGCAGGCCGGTATCGAGCATGCCCTGCGCCAGCACGCGCACGGCGGCGTCATGCGGCACGTTGTAGGGCACGCCGGCGCGGGTCTCGGCAATGGCGGCGTCCTGCGCGGCCACCACCAGGTCGTACAGCTCTCGCTGCGCCGGCGAGAAGCGGCCCGAGACCGGGAAGGTGCGGGTGATGTCCGAGGCGTAGCCGTCGAACTCGCATCCGGCATCGATCAGGCAAAGGTCGCCGTCCCGCAGTTCGGCGGGGCCGGCGCGGTAGTGCAGCACGCAGGCGTTGGGGCCGGCCGCGACGATCGAGTTATAGGCCACGCTCTGCGCGCCATGGCGGCGGAATTCATAGAGCAGTTCTGCTTCCAGGTGGTATTCGCGCAGCCCGGCGCGGGTGGCCTGCATGGCGCGCACATGGGCCCCGGCGGAGATCTGCGCCGCGCGGCGCATGGTGGCCAGTTCGCCCGCATCCTTGAACAGGCGCATTTCATCGAGCACGGTGCGGATGTCGAGCGCAACCGACGGCGCGGCCACCCCGGCGCGGCCCTGCATGCGCACGGCGTCCAGCCAGCGTCGCATCTGCACGTCGGTGCGGGTCGAGTCGGCCAGCGGGTAGGCAATCTGCGCGCGGTTGGCCAGCAGCGGCGGCAGCGCGGCATCGATCTCTTCGACCGAATGCGCTTCGTCAAAGCCAAAGGCGGCGCGCGCGCCTTCCGGGCCGAAACGGAAACCGTCCCAGATTTCGCGCTCTTCATGCTTGGGGCGGCAGAACAGGATGCTGCGGTCGGCATCGGCGGGGTCGCCCGGCGCGCCGGCCACCAGCACCAGCACGGCATCAGGCTCGGTAAAGCCGCTCAGATAATAGAAATAGCTGTCGTGCCGGTACGGGTAGTCGCTGTCGCGGTTGCGCATGGCTTCCGGCGCCGTGGGCAGGATCGCCACGCCGCCGCCACCGGCGCGCAGGTGCTGCAGCACACGGGCGCGGCGGTCGCGGCAGGCGGCGAGGAGGGCGTTGTCGGGTGAGGACATGGTAGGGCCTGGGATGAGGAGGATCAGGGCGATTCTACCGCCGCTGGCGCCTTGCTGGCCGCGGGATCTTCCGGGCAGCCTGCCCAGTCAGTCGACTTAGCGCCCGTGCGCCGCCACAGGCGCTGCTGCCGCAAGCGCCGCATCCAGCTCGGCCAGCTGCGCCGGCGTGCCCACGTTCTCCCAGCGTCCGTCGAAGCGTTCGCCGGTAGCAGCGCCAGCCTCGATGGCCTCCCAGTAGTAGGGTGTCATCGGCATTTTGGTGCCAGGTTCGATGGCGGTGAAGAGGCGCGTGTCGTACAGGCCGATATTGCCGAATGTCAGCCGTTCGCCACCGTTGGCCAGTGTCCCGTCGAGCGTCAGCAGGCCGTTCGGTTCCAAGGTGAAGTCGCCATTCGGGTGAAAATCCGGGTTGGGCACCATCACCAGGTGCATGCGCGGGGCGGGAGCGCCGGCCATGTCGTGCGCGCGAGGCAGCAGCCTGCGGAAGTCGTAGTCGCAAAAAATGTCGCCCGACACGGCCAGGAAGATCTCGCCGCGCTCCGGGTGCGCGGACAGCAGCGGCAGGGCCTGTGCTATGCCGCCGGCGGTTTCCAGCGCAGTGCCCTCGGCAGAATAGGCCAGCCGCACGCCGAAACGGCTGCCGTCTCCCAGCGCGGCTTCGATCTGTGCGCCCAGCCAGGCATGGTTGATGACGATGTCGCGCAGGCCGGCACGCGCCAGCGCCTCGATCTTCCAGACGATCAGTGGCTTGCCGCCCACCGCCAGCAGCGGCTTGGGGCAGGTATCGGTCAACGGACGCATGCGGTCGCCGCGGCCGGCGGCGAAGATCATGGCCTTCATCAGAACAGAGCCTCCAGGGCAAGCAGCGCGGCCATGCCACCGGCGATGGTCCAGCCCACGCTGCGGGTTCGAGCGGCGATCAGGATGGCCACCAGGCCGGCCACCAGCCGCGCGTTGGCGGGGGTGAGGGCAAGCTCGCCATGCTGCATCAGCAGGTCAGGGGCGATCAGCGCCGACAGCATCGCTGCCGGCACGAACTGCAGCGCGGTGCGGAACCACGACGGCAGCCGCACGCGGCCTTCCACGGCGATGAACGACAGGCGGATCAGGAAGGTCGCCAGGCCCGCGGCAAGGAAGACCCACAGCAGGGTCATCACACTCATGCGGCCCCCTTGCCGGCCGGTCCGCCTGACGTGGCATCGGCGCCACGGCTGGCCGGGCGTGGCCCGGGTCGGTTGCCGCGGCCCAGCACCAGCATGCCCACGGCAATGCCGCCGAGCGCCGCCACCATCAGACCGAGCTTGTGCGGCAGGCTGTAGCAGGCCACCGCCAGCACGCTGGCGGCCAGCGCCGCGGCCACGTGCGAGCGGTGCTTCAGGCCCGGCACGATGATGCCGATGAAGGTCAGCGGCAGGAAGAAATCGAGCGGCCAGTCGCGCGGCACCTGGGCGCCGACCAGCACGCCGGCCAGCGTCGACAGCTGCCAGCTGGCCCACAGGGCGAAGCCGCCGCCGAAGTAGTACCAGTGGCGGTAGCGGGCGCGCGGGCCGCTGTCGCCAAGCCGGTGCGTCATCGCGGCAAAGGCTTCGTCGGTCAGCAGGTAGGCGATCAGCGCCTTCCAGCGCCGCGGCAGGTGCGCGAGCGTGGGCGCGATGGTGGCGGAATACAGCGCGTGGCGCAGGTTGACCATGGCCACCGTCAGCGTGATCACCACTGCCGGGGTGCCGGCGGTCCACAACTGGGTCAGGATCATCTGCGAGGCGCCGCCGAACACGACCACGCTCATCGCGCAGGCCAGCCACGCCGGCATGCCGGCGCCGACGGCCAGCACGCCATAGATCAGGCCGAACGGCACCACGCCCAGCAGCATCGGCGCGAGCGCGCGCGCGCCGGCCAGCCATTCGCCGGCGGCGGTGATGGCGGGCGCGTGGTGGTCGGGCAGAACCGGCTCGTTGTCGGGCACGGCGTCAGAACGTGTAGCCGGCGGGGCTGGCCACGCCTTCGAGCGCGTCCAGCAGCCGGATCAGCTTGCGCAGTTCGGTGTAGCGGCCGGCCACCTGGCGGGTGTACTTCATCACCAGCGGCAGGTTGGCCAGGTAGCCGTCCTTGCCGTCGCGGTGGTACAGGCGGGCGAAGATGCCCAGCACCTTAAGGTGGCGCTGCAGGCCCATCCACTCAAAATCGCGATAGAACTCGCCAAAGTCGGCATTGACCGGCAGCCCGGCCTTGCGCGCGCGCTCCCAGTAGCGGATCAGCCAGTCCAGCTGCTGCTCCTCGTCCCATTCGATATAGGCGTCGCGCCACAGCGAGACCGCGTCGTAGGTGATCGGGCCGATCACCGCGTCCTGGAAGTCGAGCACGCCCGGGTTGGCGCCGCCGTCGAGCACCATCAGGTTGCGCGAGTGGAAATCGCGGTGCACGTAGACCTGCGGCTGCGCAAGATTATTGACGAGTAGCGTTTCAGTCACTTCGCGCAGGTCAGCCTGCTGGGCGTCGGTCAGGCTGGCTCCCAGGTGCTTGGCCACATACCACTGCGGGAACAGGTCGAGCTCGCGCTGCAGCAGCGCGCGGTCGTAGGCCGGCAGCTCGCCGGGGCGGGTGGCGGCCTGGATGCGGATCAGCGCGGCGGCCGCGTCGGCGTACATGCCGTGGGCGGTGGAATCATCGAGCCGCGACAGGTAGGTCTGGTTGCCGAGGTCGGCCAGCAGCAGGAAGCCCTGCTCCAGGTCCTGCGCCAGCACGGTCGGCACGGTCACGCCGGCCGCGCCGAACAGCCCGCACACATGGATGAACGGGCGGCAGTCCTCATGCGCCGGCGGGGCGTCCATCACGATGGCGGTGGGATGCGCCGGATGGCCGGTGCTGACGCGGAAATAGCGCCGGAAGCTGGCGTCGGCCGAGGCGGGGGCGCAGGAATCGGGATCGGCGGACCATGCCGGGCCGAGTCCGGATACCCAGGCCTTGAGCTGGTCCAGGCGCGGGTCGTGGGAGAGAGCTGCCATACAGATACGTGTGGGGAACGGGCGCAGAGTGGAAATGAAACCGAAAGTAAGCGGGAAGGGGACCCTAGGTTGCCCCGTATAATACCCGACCAGACCCGGGCGCCGGGTGGCCCCCGGGAGGGGCCATTCGGTGCCCCGCAGCCTGCTCCGGCAGGGGCTGGCGGCTTGCAGGCGGGCCGCAGCCGACGCCGAGACTGACAACCCGTGCGAATGACCGAACAACAACGATCACCGAACAACAGGGCCTTGCCTTCGCCTGCCCCAACCAGCGTTCCTGCCCGAGCCAGGCGCGCCGGCGGCCTGCACGCGGGCGCGCTGCGGCCGCTGGTGCTGGCCATGGCCAGCCTGTCGGCCGGCGCACACGCCCAGATGTCCGGTTCGGCGATCCCCGATCTCGACCAGGTCGAGCCGGTGTTCGAAGCCGCGCCGAAAGCGCCGCCGCTTCCGGTGGAGTCCGGCGAACTGGTGCCGCGGCTTGCCGAACCCGGCAAACAGTCAGACGCCGGCCCCGGCGGCCCGACCTTTATCGAGGCCGACCGCATGACCGGCTATAGCGAGCGTGGCGTCGAGCTGGAAGGCCATGCCGAGCTGCGCCGTGACGGCGGTGCGATCAAGGGCGACAAGCTGACCTACGACCAGGACACCGACGAAGCCTTCGCGCAGGGCAATGTACGGATGTCGCGCAGCGGCACGCTGGCGGTCGGCCCCGAGGCGCGGATGAAAGTCGAGGCCAACGAAGGTTACATGCTGTCGCCGGACTATTATTTCCAGCAGACCGGCGGCACGGGCAAGGCCGAGCGCATCGACTTCCTGGACAAGGACCGCAGCACCGCCAGGCACGCGTCGTACACCACCTGTTCGCCCGACAACGCCGACTGGTACTTCAGCGCGAACCGGATCGACCTGGACAACGACCGCCAGGTGGGCGTGGCCTACGGCGGCGTGCTGAACTTCTTCGGCGTGCCGATCGCGGCGGCGCCGGCTTTCAGCTTTCCGCTGAACGACGAGCGCCGCAGCGGGTTCCTGGCGCCGCTGATGGGCTACAGCTCGCGTTCGGGCTTCGACCTGACCACGCCGTACTACGTCAACATTGCGCCGAACCGCGACCTGACCATCTATCCGCGTCTGATGACGGAGCGCGGCCTGCAGCTCGGCGGTGAGTACCGTTACCTTGGCCAGGGCTACAACGGGCGCCTGCGCGCCGAGTTTCTGCCGGACGACAAGAAGACCAATTCAAACCGCTGGGCCTACTCGGTCCAGCATAACCAGAACCTGGCCAAGGGTCTCAATGCCTACCTGAACGTGAACCGGGTATCGGACGACCAATACCCGGACGACTTCAACCGCAGCGTTGCGCAGTCCGCGCAACGCCAGTACACGCAGGAAGGCGGCGTTACCTACAACTGGCAGGATTTCACGGTGCTGGCGCGGGTGCAGAAGTTCCAGACGCTGCGCCCCAGCGAGCCGTCGTACGAGCGCGTGCCGCAGCTCAACGGCAAGTACATCCGCTATGACCTGGGTGGCTTCGACGTGCAGGTGGAAGCGGACTACACGCGCTTCCGCATTCCGCTGACGTCCACCGGCCTCCAGCAGCCACAGGGCGAGCGCATGTATATCCAGCCGAGCATCAGCTACCCGATCGTGCGGGCGGGCTGGTACGTGACGCCGAAGGTCACCTTCAACGCGGCGCAGTACCAGATGGAGGCGGCTTCCAACACGCCTACGGCGCAGAATAACTTCTCGCGCGTGCTGCCGACCATGAGCCTGGATTCGGGCATGACGTTCGAGCGCGAGGCACCGACGGTCAGTCGCCTGTTCGGCGTGAACTATGTGCAGACGCTGGAGCCGCGCCTGTTCTACGTGTACACCCCGTTCCGCGACCAGAGCCAGTTCCCGCTGTTCGACACGGTGCAGTCCGACTTCGGCTACGGGCAGATCTTCAGCGAGAACCCGTTCACCGGCTACGACCGCATTGCCGACAACAACAAGCTGACCGGCGGCCTGACCACGCGCCTGATCGAAGCCGACACCGGCATCGAGCGCTTCCGCGGCACCATCGCGCAGCGCTACGACTTCACCGGCCAGCGCGTGCAGATCAACAGCACGCTGGCGGATCCCAAGGCGGGTTTCTCGGACCTGCTGGCGGCCACCACCATCCAGATGTTCCGCGGCTATTACCTGGACGCTGGCGTGCAGTACAACCCGGACAGCGACCGGATCAACTACGGCAACGTGGCGCTCTCTTACCGGCCCGAGTCGCGCAAGGTGATTAACGCAGGCTATCGCTACCGCCGCCCGACCTCGGTGACCGACAACACCGCGATCGACCAGTTCGAGGTGTCGAGCCAGTGGCCGATCACGCGCCGTGCCTATGGCATCGCACGCTTTGCCTTCGACCTGACCGCGAGCCAGATGGTCGACGCGCTGGCCGGTGTCGAGTACGCCGCCGACTGCTGGGTTGGCCGCGTGGTCTACCAGCGCTTCCGCAACACCACGAATGGCTACACCGGGCGGGTCTTCCTGCAGGTGGAGTTCCGTGGCCTTTCCAAGATCGGTTCCAACCCGTTGAACATCCTGCGCCTGAATGTACCGGGCTATGAGCCCGTATCGGCCAAGCCGGTGCCGACGACCCAGTTCGATCACTATGAATGACGGATTACGATGAAACGTCAAGAATTCGCCGCGTTTTCCTTTCTCCTGACGTCCTGGCACCGCTTGCTGCTGCCGGCCGTGCTGGCCGCCATGGCGGTGCCGGCTGCCGCACAGCTCAAGGCGCCCGGGACGGCGCCGCGCTCCAGCGGCATCTTCGTGCCGCAGGCGTCTGACGTCGCGGCGCCGTCGAGCCAGCCCAAGCTGGGCGTGCCGCCGGCCGGTGGGCAGAAGCGTTCGCAACTGGTCGACGAAGTGGTCGCGGTCGTCAACAACAGCGTGATCACGCGGCGCGAGCTGCTCGACCGTGCTGACGAAATCGAAGGTCAGCTGCGTACCGCCGGCCGCCCGGTGCCCGCGCGCGCCGACCTGTTGGGCGAGGTGCTCGAGCGCCTGGTCATGGAGCGCGTGCAGACCCAGGCCGCACAGGATGCCGGCATCCGCGTGACCGACCAGGAAATCGACCGCGCCATTGAATCGGTGGCGCAGCAGAACCGGCTGAACGCGACCGAGCTGCGTCGCCGCGTCGAGGCCAGCGGCATGACCTGGACCAAGTACCGCGAGGAGCTGCGCAAGCAGGTGCAGGTGATCCGCCTGCGCGAGCGCGAGGTCGACTCCAAGGTGCAGGTCTACGACGGCGAGATCGACAACTACCTGGCGGCCCGCGGCGGCCAGGGCGCCGCCCGCGGCCCGACCGAATACAACGTGGCGCAGATCCTCGTGCGCGTGCCCGAGAATGCCTCGGACGCACAGAAGCAGGCGCAGCGCGCCAAGGCCGAAGGGCTGCTCAAGCAGGCCCAGGGCGGCGCCGACTTCGCGCAGCTGGCGCAGGCCAATTCCGAGGGCGCCGAGGCGGCCCAGGGCGGTGCCATGGGCTTCCGCGAGATCGGCCGCCTGCCGGTACAGTTCGCCAACGCCGTGGTCGACCTGCAGGCTGGCGCAGTGGCGCCGCAGGTGGTGGAAAGTGCTGCGGGCTTCCATGTGGTCAAGCTGGTGGCCAAGCGCGCGGCGCCGGCATCGAGTCCGGCCGCCGCCTCGAAGATCACCCAGACCCAGGTGCGCCACATCCTGATCCGCACCGGCCCCAACATGCCCGAGGCCGAGGCGCGCCGCCAGCTCGGCACGCTGCGCGACCGCATCACCCACGGCGGCGATTTTGCGGACGCGGCCAAGCGCTTCTCGCAGGACGGCTCGGCGCAGAACGGCGGCGACCTCGGCTGGGTGTCGCCGGGCGAGCTAGTGCCCGAGTTCGAGCAGGCCATGAGCCGCCTGCGCCCGAACGAGATCTCGGAGCCGGTGGTCACGCAGTTCGGCGTGCACCTGATCCAGGTGCTCAACCGGCGCGAGACCGAGATGTCGCCCGAGAAGCAGCGCGACTTCGCCCGTGCCGAAGTCCGCGAACAGAAGCTGCGAGCAGCCTATGATGACTGGGTGCGCCAGCTGCGTTCGCAGGCGTATGTGGAGTACCGGATCAACCGGCAGCGCTGAAGCGCCGACCCCGATCCGCTGACCTGACATGCCCGACCCGCTAGCCCTAGCCATCTCGACCGGAGAACCCGCCGGCATCGGTCCCGATATCACCATCGGGGCGTTGCTGCAGCTGGCGGGCGCCAACAATGGCGTCGGTGGCGGGCAATACCGCTTTCATGTGCTGGGCGATGCCCGCCTGCTGGCCGATCGCGCCGCGGCGCTGGGCGCCACGCACGCCTGGGAGCGACGCATTGCCGACGGCGACGTGGTCGTCGAGGACATCCCGCTGGCGGTCGCGTGCGAGGCCGGGCGGCTCGATGCGCGCAACGGCCCCTATGTGCTGAAGCTGCTCGATGCCGCCATCCGCGGCTGCCGCGCGCGCGGCAGGGCCGCGCCCCGGTATGCCGCAATGATCACGGCGCCGGTGCAGAAGAGCACCATCAACGACGCCGGCGTGCCTTTCACCGGCCATACCGAATACCTGGCCGACAGCGCCCGCGTGCCGCGCGTGGTGATGATGCTGGCCGGCCCGCAGCCCGCGCACGACGGGGCCATGCTGCGCGTGGCGCTGGCCACCACCCACCTGCCGCTGCGCGCGGTGCCCGATGCGCTGTCCGTGCCGCTGCTGGTGCAGACGCTGTCGATCATCGATGCCGACCTGCGCCGCTACTTCGGCATCTCGCGGCCGCGCATCCTGGTCACGGGCCTGAACCCGCACGCCGGCGAAAGCGGCCATATGGGCCGCGAAGAGATCGACATCATCATGCCCGCGCTGGCGCAGGCAAAAGATGCCGGCATCGACGCGCGCGGGCCCTTTCCGGCCGACACGCTGTTCCAGCCGCGCCACCTGCGCGATGCCGACTGCGTGCTGGCGATGTACCATGACCAGGGGCTGGCGCCACTGAAATACGGCACCTTCGGCCACGGCGTGAATATCACGCTGGGGCTGCCCTTTATCCGCACCTCGGTGGACCATGGCACCGCGCTCGACCTTGCCGGCACCGGCCAGGCCGAACACGGCAGCATGATCGAGGCCATCCGCAGTGCGGTCATCATGGCCGGCCACGCCAATGGCCGGCGCCCTGGCAGCAACGGTGCCACGGGCAGCCATCCTGGCCACACCCATTCCGGCCCGCAGCCGCCATGCTGAAGCTGGACGAATAACCCATGCGTTCAAACGTGCACCAGGGCCATGTGGCCCGCAAACGATTCGGGCAGAACTTCCTGGTCGACGACACCATCATCCACGGCATCGTCAATGCCATCAGCCCGCAGGCCGACGACGTGCTGGTCGAGATCGGTCCCGGCCTGGGCGCGCTGACCACCCCGCTGCTCGAACGGATCCCGCAGATGCAGGTGGTGGAACTCGACCGCGACCTGGTCGAGCGCCTGCGCCGCCGCTACGGCGAGCGTCTGCAGGTCCACGCCGGCGACGCGCTGGACTTCGACTTCGGCAAGCTGGAGGTGCCGGGGCGGCCGCTGCGCATCGTCGGCAACCTGCCGTACAACATTTCCAGCCCGCTGCTGTTCCACCTGATGGACTTCGCCGACCAGGTGCGCGACCAGCACTTCATGCTGCAGAAGGAAGTGGTGGAGCGCATGGTGGCCGAGCCCGGCAGCAAGGCCTTCGGCCGGCTGTCGATCATGCTGCAGGTCCGCTACTACATGGAGCATGTGCTCGACGTGCCGCCGGGCAGCTTCAACCCGCCGCCCAAGGTCGATTCCGCCGTGGTGCGTATGATCCCCTGGCCGCGCCACCTCGATGGCCGGCTGCGTTCGCCGCATGCCGATTGCGACATCACCGTGCTGGGCGACGTGGTCACCGCGGCGTTCTCGCAGCGGCGCAAGGTGCTGCGCAACACGCTCTCGTTCCTGCGCGACCAGGTCGACTTCGATGCGATGGGCTTCGACCTTGGCCGCCGCGCCGAGGAAGTGCCCGTTGGCGAGTATGTCGAACTGGCCCGGCGCCTGGGTGGTACGCCATCCGGCCAGGCCGGACAGGCCGCCTGAGGTCCGCGCAACCCGATTCCCGAATCCCGAATTTCCCGCGACTATTTCGTGCAAGACCGTCCCATGACAGCCCAGACCCAAACCAACCGGCGTCCCGTGATCCTGACCGGCGACCGTCCCACCGGCCCGCTGCACCTTGGCCACTATGTCGGCTCGCTGAAGAGCCGCGTGGTGCTGCAGGACTCGCATGAGCAATACGTGCTGCTGGCCGACACCCAGGCCATGACCGACAACGCGCACGATCCCGACAAGGTGCGCCGCAACGTGCTGGAAGTGGCGCTGGACTATCTGGCAGTGGGCATCGACCCGGCCAAGACCACCATCACCGTGCAGTCGCACCTGCCGGCGCTGGCCGAGCTGACGCTGATGTACCTGAACTTTGTCACGGTGGCGCGGCTTGAGCGCAACCCGACCATCAAGGAAGAGATCCAGGCGCGTGGCTTTGGCCGCGACATCCCGGCGGGCTTCCTGTGCTACCCGGCATCGCAGGCCGCGGACATCACCGCCTTCAAGGCCCATGTGGTGCCGGTGGGCGAAGACCAGGCGCCGCTGATCGAGCAGACCAACGAGATCGTGCGCCGCATCAACCACCAGGTCGGCCGCGAAGTGCTGCCCGAATGCAAGGCCCTGATCCCCGAGTTCGGCCGCCTGCCTGGCGTGGACGGCAAGGCCAAGATGAGCAAGTCGCTGGGCAACGCGATCGCGCTGGGGGCCTCGCCCGAGCAGATCAAGGCCGCCGTGCACAGCATGTACACCGACCCCAATCACCTGCGCGTGTCGGACCCGGGCCAGGTCGAGGGCAACGTGGTGTTCACCTACCTGGATGCGTTCGACCCCAACACCGAGGAAGTCAAGGCGCTGAAGGAGCACTACCAGAAGGGCGGCCTGGGCGACATGGTGCTCAAGCGCCGCGTCGAGGGCGTCCTGCAGGACATGCTGGCCCCGATCCGCGCGCGCCGTGAAGAACTGGCCAAGGATCCGGACTATGTGTTCGACATCCTGCGCCAGGGCACCGCGAAGGCGCGCGCACTGACCCAGCAGACGCTGGACGAAGTGCGCGACGCGCTCGGCATGTTCTCGTTCGAGGCACGCCGCTGAGCGTCAGGCAGCGGCGGCTCCGGTCGCCGCCGTATTACGCTAGCCGCGCCGCTCAGGCGCGGCGATTGACCAGCACGATGCCGGCCAGCACCAGGAGTGCCGCCACGGCAAAGCGCGGGCCCACCGCGTCGTGCATCAGCACCACGCCGAAGGCGACCCCGAACAGCGGCGTCAGGAAGGAAAACACCGACAGCCGCGACGCCAGGTAGCGCCGCAGCAGCCAGAACCAGGTCAGGTAGCTGGCAAACGCGATCAGCACTGATTGGTAGAACAGGCTCGCCAGCACCACCCCGTCGATCTGCACGGTTGCGGTCTGGCCGGCGGCCACCGCCATCGCCAGCAGCATCACCGCGGATACCCCCAACTGGTACAGCAGGGTCTTGCTGGCCGGGGCGCTGGCCAGCGGGCTGGCGCGCACCACCACGGTGGTGGCGGCCCACAGTGCGCCGGCGAGGATGCCAAGCGCATCGCCCAGCAGCGTGCTGCCCTGCGCCGACGGCGCGGCAATGCCATCGGCAAAGGCCAGCGCCATGCCCGCGAACGCGAGTGCCACGCCCAGCCATTGCCCGGTTTGCAACCGCTCGCCCAGCACCACGAAATGCAGTCCCAGCGCGGTGAAGATCGGCGCGGTGTACAGGAACACCGCCATGCGCGAGGCGGTGGTGTGGCCCAGCCCGACGAAGATGCAGAAGAACTCCGCGCCGAACAGCAGCCCGGCCAGCAAGCCGGCGTTCAGCGTGCCGTCGCGCCGCCACAGCGGCGTGCCGCGCCAGGCGGCAAAGCCGAACACCAGCAACGCCGCCACTGCCGAGCGCACGCCCGCCTGCAGCACCGCGCCCATCAGCGGCGCGGTGACCTTGATCACCACCTGCTGCAGGCCCCAGGCGGCGCACAGCACCACCATCAGGCCCACGGCGAAGCCGTCGAGCGGCTGCCGGGCCAGGCTTTGCGTGCTCATGGCGAGCGTGCGTCAGGGACGGCTGGCGTCGCGGGTGGAATGGCGCTCGATCAGCTCGATCTTGTAGCCGTCCGGGTCTTCGACAAAGGCGATCACGGTGGTGCCGCCCTTGACCGGGCCGGCTTCGCGCACAACCTTGCCCCCGGCGGTGCGGATGCGCTCGCACGCGGCCGCGGCATCGTCGGTTTCCAGCGCGATATGGCCGTAGGCCGTGCCCAGGTCATATTGGTCGACGCCGTAGTTGTAGGTCAGCTCCAGCACCGCGGTCTCGCTCTCGGGGCCGTAGCCGACAAAGGCGAGGCGGTACTTGTATTCAGGGTTGTCGCTCTGGCGCAGCAGCTGCATGCCGAGCACGCGCGTGTAGAAATCGATGGAGCGCTGCATGTCGCCGACGCGCAGCATGGTGTGGAGGAGTCGCATTTGAGGGCCTTCAACTGTTTTAGGTATAGGAAGGCGCCATTTTAGTGCGTTTGGCCGAAACCTACCGGCCCGCTTCCGCCCGCTCAGAAGGTCGGCAACAGCTCGGGCGGGTGTGCCCGCAGTTGCGCGCGCGCATCGCGGAACTCGGGGAAGATCGATTCCACGGTCTGCCAGAAGCGCGGGCCGTGGTTCATTTCCTTCAGGTGCGCCAGCTCGTGCGCGGCGACATAGTCGATCATCGACAGCGGGAAATGCATCAGGCGCCAGTTCAGCCGGATCTTGCCGTCGGCGGTGCAGCTGCCCCAGCGCGTGGCGGCCGAGGTCAGCGCAAAGCCGGTGTGGCGCACGCCCAGCTTGTCGGCGTAGATATCGAGCCGCTCGGCCAGCAGCCGGCGCGCCTGCTGCTGCAGCCAGCCTTGCACTCGGTCCTTGATCTGCTGCTCGTCGGCATGGCCCGGCAGCGCCAGGTGCAGCACGCGGCGGTCGGCATCGAACAGCAGCGCGCCGAGCGGCGACTCCAGCGACAGCGTCAGCGGCTGCCCCAGGAAGGGCAGGCTGGCGCCGTCGCGCCATTGCACCGTGGGCAGGATGCGGCGCGACTCGCGGTGGCGCCACTCGCCCAGCTTGTTGAAGATCCAGCGCTGTTTTTCCAGGATGGCCAACTCGATGTCCGCCAGCGTGACCCAGCGCGGCGCCGTGATCGACAGGCCGCGGTCGTCGATGGTGAAGCCGATGGTGCGGCGCGCCGAGCGCTTGAGCGTGTAATGCAGCGGCCGTTCGCCGATGCGCAGCAGGCGAGCATTGGGTTGCGGCACCGGCCATGCGGGCTGCTGCGGGGGCTCCTGCGCAAGCGGGGCTGGCTGCGGCGCCTGGGCGGACTCCGCCAGCGGCAGCTCCAGCTGCGCGCCGTCGGCGTCAGGTCGCAGCAGCTTCATGCGGCGGGCCCGCCCGGAGCCGCGCTCCGGTAGCTCTGCGGATCGATGCGGCGCATGTCGCGCTCGATCCATTCCGCCACCTCCTGGTTGAGCTGGTCCGCGGTCTTGTTGGCCGAGGCGATTGCCGGGCCGACCGAGATCGTCACCATGCCCGGGTGCTTCAGGAACGAATTGCGCGGCCACACCCGGCCCGAGTTGACCGCCATCGGCAGCACCCAGGCGCCGGTTTCCACCGCCAGGCGCGCGCCGCCGCTCTTGTAGCGCGCCTTCTCCAGGCCCGAAGGCGTGCGCGTGCCTTCCGGGAACATGATGATCCAGGCGCCTTCGGCCAGCCGCTCGCGGCCCTGGCGCGCGGCCGAGGCGAAAGCGCGGGTGCCTTCCTTGCGGTTGATATGGACCATCTTCAGCATGCCCAGCGCCCAGCCGAAGAACGGCACCAGCAGCAGCTCGCGCTTGAACACGAAGCACAGCGGCTTGGGCATCAGCGCCACGTAGGCCACGGTTTCCCAGGCCGACTGGTGCTTGGACAGCAGCACCACCGGCTTGTCGAGCATCACGTCCATATGCTCATGGCCTTCGATGCGGTACTGGATGCCGCAGATGCCGCGCGCGGCCCAGATCACCAGCAGGGGCCAGCCGCGCACGAAGCGGAAGCGCTGGTCGGCATTCATGAACGGGAACACCAGGAAGCAGGCGCAGGCGTAGGGTGGCGTCAGCACCAGCAGGTACAGCGCAAACAACAGGGAACGAAGAAACGTCATGCGGGGGGCGCGAATAGGGAATGGATGCGGGCGGTCAGCCGGCGCTATGAGCGGGCGGGCGCTGTGCGCCGCCGTTGCCGGTCAGCCAGCGTGCAAACGCGCGCAGGTCGTCGTGTACCTGAGTGCCCGGCGGCAGGCCACCCTGGTCGAAGGTCTTCTGGCCTTTGCCGCTGCGCACCAGGTGCGGCGCGCAGCCAACCGCCACGCCGGCTTCCAGGTCGCGCAACGAATCGCCAACGATGGGCACGCCGCGGAGCTCGATGCCGAAGCGCTCGCTGATCTGCTCCAGCATGCCCGGCTTGGGCTTGCGGCAGTCGCAACCGTCCGCGGCGGTATGCGGGCAGAAGAACACCGCGTCGACGCGCCCGCCCAGGCGCGCGAGCAACGTGTGCATCTTCTCGTGCATGGCGTTGAGCGCGCTCATCTCGAACAGCCCGCGGCCGATGCCGGACTGGTTGCTGGCGAGGATCACGCGGTAGCCGGCCTGGTTCAGCGCGGCGATGGCCTCCAGGCTCCCGTCGATCGGCACCCATTCATCGGGCGTCTTGATGAACTGGTCGCTGTCGAGGTTGACCACCCCGTCGCGGTCCAGGATGACAAACTTGGGCGGCGTCTGCGGCATGTGCGGCTCCGGTGGCTGAGATCAGGCGGCCAGCTTGGAGATGTCGGCCACGCGGTTGGCCATCGCATGCAGCGAAGCCAGCAGCGCCAGGCGGTTGGCGCGCAGCTGCGCGTCCTCGGCCATCACCATCACATCATTGAAGAAGCGGTCGACGGCATCGCGCAGCTGGGCCAGGTCGCGCAGCGCGGCGGTGAAATCGCCGCTGGCGAAGGCTGCTTCCACGGCCGGGCGCACGCGCTCGATGGCGGCGTGCAGCGCGCCTTCTGCCTCTTCCTGGAACAGCGCCGGATCGACCGCGCCGACCGGCTCGGTGTTCTTGCGCAGGATGTTGGTGATGCGCTTGTTGGCGGCGGCCAGGGCCTCGGCCTCGGGCAGCGCGGCAAAGGTGCGCACTGCCTCCATGCGGCCCAGGATGTCATGCAGCTGGTCCGGGCGCAGGCTGACCACGGCCTCGACTTCGTTGGTGGTGTAGCCCTTGTCCTTCAGGTAGCCGCGCACGCGGTCGTACAGGAAGTCGGCGATTGCCTCGGGTGCCGGCTTGACTGCAGCGATGCCGGCAAAGGCGTGCTGCGTCAGCGCCAGCAGCGACGACAGCGACAGCGCCAGCGGCTTTTCGATCAGCATGCGCAGGATGCCAAGCGCATGGCGGCGCAGCGCGAACGGGTCCTTCTCGCCGGTGGGCTGCAGGCCGATGCCCCAGATCCCGACCAGGGTCTCGAGCTTGTCGGCCAGCGCCACGGCGGTGCTGACCGCGCCTGCGGGCAGCGCATCGCCGGCAAAGCGCGGACGGTAGTGTTCGGAGCAGGCCAGTGCCACGTCTTCGGCCTCGTCATCGTGACGGGCGTAGTACGTGCCCATGGTGCCCTGCAGCTCGGGGAACTCGCCGACCATGTCGGTCAGCAGGTCGGCCTTGGCCAGTTCGGCGCCGCGCATCGCGGCGGCCTTGTCGGTGGGCACGCCGCTGTCGTTGAGCGCGTCGGCGATATGGCCGGCGATCTGCTGCAGGCGCTGCACGCGGTCCAGCTGGGTGCCGATCTTGTTGTGGTAGACCACGCTGGCCAGCTGCGGCACGCGCGACGCCAGCGTCTTCTTGCGGTCCTGGTCGAAGAAGAACTTGGCATCGGCCAGGCGCGGGCGCACCACGCGCTCGTTGCCGGTGATGATCGACTGCGGCGTCTCGGTGGCCAGGTTCGACACGATCAGGAAGCGGTTGCGCAGGTGGCCGTCGGCATCGGTCAGCGCAAAGTACTTCTGGTTGGTCTGCATGGTCAGGATCAGGCATTCCTGCGGCACCGCCAGGAAGGCTTCCTCGAAATGGCAGGCATAGACCACCGGCCATTCCACCAGCGAGTTGACTTCATCGAGCAGCGAATCGGGCATGATCACCTGGTCGGCGCCGGCTTCCTTGAGCAGCGCGGCGCGCATGCGCTCGCGGCGCTCGGCATAGCTGGCCACCACGTGGCCGGCGGACTCCAGCTGCTGCGCATAGTCGTTGGCATGTGCGATCTCGATCCTGCCGTGCGACAGGAAGCGGTGGCCCTGGGTCAGGTTGCTGGCCTGCAGCCCCAGCAGCGTCACCGGCAGGATCTCGGCGCCGAACAGTGCGATCAGGCTGTGCGCCGGGCGCACGAAATGCACCGTGCTGCCGTCCGGACGCTGGTAGCTCATGACCTTGGGGATCGGCAGCTTCGCAATGGTGTCTTCCAGCGCTGCCTGCACCGCGGCAGCCAGTTCGGCGCCGCGTGCGGTATAGCGGTAGAAGAAGGCCTCGGCCTTGCCGTCGGAGGCGCGCTCCAGCGACTGCCAGTCGATCTCGGCGACGCCGACCGACTTGGCCAGCGCGGCCAGCTTCTTGGCCAGCGGCGCGGTGGGCTCGCCGTTGGCGTCCAGCGCCACCGACAGCGGCAGGACCTTCTCGCGCTGCTCGCGGTCCGGCGCGCTGCGGCGCACGCCCGACACCAGCGCGGCCAGGCGGCGCGGGGTGGCGAACGGCGTCACGGTGGCGCCCGGTTCAAGCAGGTCGCGCTCGCCCAGGCCGGCGAACAGGCCCTGCGCGAAGGCGTCGCCCAGGCGCCCCAGCGCCTTGGGTGGCAGTTCTTCGGTGAACAGTTCGATCAGCAGCGAGTCGGTCATGGGTTGCGACATGAATCGTATCCAGCAAGTTGTAGCGCGCGCCGCTTATCAGCAGCGCGGCGAAAGATTAGGTTCTACTCCGGACAGCAGCCACAGGCCGTTCTGTTGTCGGAATTGCAGCGTGGTGTAGGCGCATTGCGCGGCCGCTGCGGCGCTGGCCGCGCCGTTGCTGCCACCGCGGCTGCCTGCAGCCGGGAAGCGCGCGTCGATGCGGCGCAGGCGCTTGTCGTAGCGGATCTCGTCGATGCGCCCGCCCACCCAGAAATCGATCTTCGGCGGCAGCTGCGCCGCCGAGTGGTAGGTCTTGACCGTGCGGCGGGTGCGGCCGTTGTGGGTCTCCATCTCCACCCACGTCAGCGGATAGCGGATCGCGCTTTCATAGGCGCGCAGCGGCACGCGGTGCCATCCCAGGTCGCGCTGGCCGGACAGGTCGCACGAGAACGAGCGCACCAGCTGCGTCCACTGGTCGAGCGCGTTCAGCGACGGGCGCCATTGGCGCGCCATGGCCAGCTGCAGCGCCTGCGGGTCGGCCTCGCACACATTGCTCAGCTCCGCCGGCAGCATCAGCGCCTGCGCGCTGGGTGCCGCCTGCGCGCGCGCGCCGATGGCATTGCCGGCGGCGGCGAGCGCGGCGGTCGCCATGGCGCAGCACAACGCGCTGCGCGCCAGTTGCGTCATGCCCGGGCTCCGCCGTTGCTGCACATTGGGAAGCCGAGGGCCTCGCGCGAGTCGTAGTAAGCCTGTGCCACCTGGCGCGACAGGTTGCGGATGCGGCCGATATACGCCGCGCGCTCGGTCACCGAGATCGCGCCGCGCGCGTCCAGCAGGTTGAAAGTGTGGGCGGCCTTGAGCACCTGCTCGTAGGCGGGCAGCGCCAGGCGCGTGCCGGCGGCCTGGCCTTCCTCGGCGCCGTCGCCATTGCCCATCAGCCGCTTGGCCTCGCCTTCGTGCTCGGCGAAATGGCGGAACAGGATCTCGGTGTTGCTGTGCTCGAAGTTGTAGGTCGACTGCTCGACTTCATTCTGGTGGTACACGTCGCCATAGGTCAGGCGGCGCGTCTCGCCGTTCTCGACCCACTCGGTCCAGATCAGGTCAAAGACGTTCTCGACCTTCTGCAGGTACATCGCCAGGCGTTCGATGCCGTAGGTGATCTCGCCGGTGATGGGCTTGCAGTCGATCCCGCCCACCTGCTGGAAGTAGGTGAACTGCGTCACTTCCATGCCGTTGAGCCAGACTTCCCAGCCCAGGCCCCAGGCGCCCAGCGTGGGGTTCTCCCAGTCGTCCTCGACGAAGCGGATGTCGTTCTGCTTGAGGTCCAGGCCGAGCGCCTCGAGCGAGCCCAGGTACAGCTCCAGAATGTTCTCGGGCGCGGGCTTGAGCACCACCTGGTACTGGTAGTAGTGCTGCAGGCGGTTGGGGTTCTCGCCATAGCGGCCGTCCTTGGGGCGGCGCGACGGCTGCACGTAGGCGGCGCGCCACGGCTCGGGGCCGAGCGCGCGCAGGAAGGTGTGTACGTGGGATGTGCCGGCGCCGACCTCCAGATCGATGGGTTGCAACAGCGCGCAGCCCTGCCGGTCCCAATAGGCCTGCAGGGTCAGAATCATTTGTTGGAAGGTCAGCATATGAAGACTAGGTAGAGGCACCCGGGCGCGGTAGCGCCGCCCGGCATGCAGGCCCCGCAGCGCGTGCCGGAGCCGGCGCATGCGGATTTTGCCAAACCCTGAATTCTATCGGCTTTTTGGCAAGGCGCCCCTTTTGGCAGGGCCGGCTAGGGCACGCACCGGTGGCTGAACATGCTTGCCAATGTCGGCCCTACGCAACGCATCGGGAAAATACTGAGGCGGATTTCAGGTTTGGCCGCTGCTAGCCGATAGTGTTTTTGTATACAGTATGAGTAAGCAACCCGTTTCAGAGCGTTGCGGTTGACAGTCCGTACCGGCATGGCGGGCACGGCGGCTGCTGGCTGGCACCGCAGTAGCCGTTTGTCGGTAACTGATATTGATGGGGACTTGGCATCATGGCACTTCTTTCTCGCAAACCTTACCTGGTCGCAATCGCGGTCATGATCGCCGCGGCCACCGTGTCCGTGGCGACCGGGCTGCTGGGCTGAACCGGCTGGCGCTCACCTGAGGCGCCACAACCGGCACCGCAATCAAGCGCCGGACGGCGGCGGCGATCCCGCCGCGTCCGGTGCCTGCTTCTGCCTGTGCCTTCAGCTTGTGCCGCGCAGCTTGCGCGCACGCCAGGCAGCCATCCCCAGCACCAGCGCAAACAGCGCCAGCACTGGCGCGTTCCCCCAGCGGATATAGGGCGTCAGCCCCTGCATGCCCTGCACCTCGGCCGCCAGCGTGCCGACCGTGAAGGTCGGCAGGCGTTGCTGCACCGAGCCATCCGGGCGTACCACCGCGGTCATGCCGGTATTGGTCGAGCGCAGCATCGGCCGGCGCGTTTCCAGCGCGCGCATGCGCGAGATCTGCAGATGCTGGTCCAGCGCGATGGTGTCGCCGAACCACGCCAGGTTGGTCAGGTTGGCCAGGACATTGGCCGGCGCCGGCTGCTGGCGCAGCGTCTGCGCGATTTCCTCGCCGAACAGATCCTCGTAGCAGATATTGGGCGCCACGCGCACGCCGCGCACCGGCAGCGAGGCCTGGTCGAGCCCGCCGCGGCGGAAGTCGCCCAGCGGCATCTTCATCATGTCGACGAACCAGCGGAACCCCAGCGGGATAAATTCGCCGAACGGCACCAGGTGGTGCTTGTTGTAGCGGTACAGGCGTTCGGTCTCGGGGCCCAGGCCGAAGACGCTGTTGGTGAAGTCCACCGGGGAGTCGGCGCCGGCGGCGCCGAACAGCACCGTAGTGCCGCTGGCCAGCGCGTAGTCGCGCACCGCCACGGCCACGTCGACCGGCAGCTCTTGCAGGATGACTGGGAACGCGGTTTCCGGCGTGACCACCAGGTCGGCCGGCGCGGCGGTGATCATGTCGCGGTACAGCTCGATCGAGCGCTGGATGCCGGCGGGCTCGAACTTGATGTCCTGGGCCACGTTGCCTTGCAGCAGCCGCACCGACAGCGGCTTGCCGGCGGGCGTGGTCCAGGCCAGCGGCGCCAGCGCTGCGCCCGCAGCGGGCAGGGCCAGTGCCAGTGCCAGCGCGCCCAGCGCCCGGCCGCGTTCACCGCGGCCCAGTCCGCGTACGGCAGCCGCCAGCAGTGCCGCCACCGCGGCGGCCAGGGCGCCGATGCCGTACACGCCAACGAGCGGCGCGAAGCCGGCCAGCGGGCCATCGGCATGGGCATACCCGCCCGACAGCCACGGGAAGCCGGTAAACACCACGCCGCGCAGCCATTCGGCGAGACCCCAGGCAGCGCCGAAGGCCAGCGGCGCCAGCAGCGTGGCCCCCGGCAGGCGCGCCGTCAGCCGATGCCACAGCGCGCCGGCCAGCGCCGGGTAGAGCGACAGGAAGCCCGAGAACAGCACCACCGCCAGCGCGGCCATCCACGCCGGCATCTCGCCGTAGACGTGCATGCTGATATAGAGCCACCAGATGCCGGACAGGAACCAGCCCAGCCCGAAGGCATAGCCAGTGGCGGCGGCCAGGCGCGCGCGCGGCGCGTCGGCCATCAGCGCGGCCAGGCCGGCCAGCGACAGGATCTGCAGCCACCACCAGTCATGGGGGGCAAAGGCTTGCGTATGGGCGATGCCGAGCACGCCGGCCAGCAGCAGCCGCACCATGGTCGCTGCGCGCGAACGCGCGCGCGTGCCAGGCACGCCTGTCGGGGCGGCGTCGGCAGCGGCGGCGCCGTTGAGGACCGGGGCGGAACGCTTCATGCGCCGGCCGCGCCCGCGTTGTCGCCGTTGGATTCGCGGTGCACCTGCAGCAGGTGCACCTGCCGCGCGTCGGCGCGCAGCACCTCGAAGCGGATCGGCGGCAGGGTGATGACCTCGCCGCGGTGGGGCACGTGGCCCACGTGGTTGGACAGCAGCCCGCCCACGGTATCGACATCGTGGTCGGAGAAGGCGGTACCGAAGGCCTCGTTGAACTGGGCGATCTCGGTCAGGCCGTGCACGCGCCAGCTGCCGTCGGGCATTGGCAGGATATTGTCCTGGTCTTCGTCCAGGTCGAACTCATCCTCGATGTCGCCCACGATCTGCTCCAGCACGTCCTCGATCGTCACCAGGCCGGCCACGCCGCCGTACTCGTCGACGACCATGGCGATATGGTTGCGGTTGATGCGGAAGTCGCGCAGCAGGATGTTCAGGCGCTTGGACTCGGGGATGAACACCGCCGGGCGCAGGGTCTCGCGCAGGTCGAAGGCGGGGTCGGTGTAGTAGCGCAGCAGGTCCTTGGCCAGCAGGATGCCGATGATGTTGTCACGGCTGCCTTCGTAGACCGGGAAGCGCGAGTGCGCGGTCTGCTGCATGAAGGGGATGAACGCCTCCGGGGCGTCCGCGATATTGACCATATCCATCTGCGCGCGCGGCACCATGATGTCGCTCGCGGTCAGTTCGGAGACCTGGAACACGCCCTCGATCATCGACAGCGAGTCGGCGTCGATCAGGTTGCGCTCATGCGCTTCCTGGAGCACTTCGAGCAATTCCGCGCGGGTGTCCGGCTCAGGGGAAATCAGGTCTGACAGGCGTTCGAGAAGCGATCTGGGCCGATCGGCCTGCTTCAGGTAAGCGGGCTTCGAACTGGGATAAGGGTCGTTCATTTCGCGGCGAGCGCGTGGTGGAGATCGTCTGAAGGATACACTAAAAGCCTGACCGTCCCGTGACGGCGGGCGGTCGCCTGAGACCATATGTGCAGCAGGCGGCGCCCGACCGGCGCCGCGTGTGAGAGAGGGATCACGCGGAAATCACGCGGTGCGGTCGCCCTGGTAGGGATCGGCGTAGCCCAGCGCCTGCAGCGTCTCGGTCTCGATCGCTTCCATTTCCTCGGCCTCGGCGTCTTCCTCGTGCTCGTAGCCTTGCGCGTGCAGCACGCCGTGCACGATCAGATGCGCATAGTGCGCTTCCAGCGGCTTGCGCTGCTCGCGCGCCTCGGCTTCCACCACCGGGCAGCACAGCACGATATCGCCCGTGACCGGATCGGCTTCGTTTTCCGCATAGGCAAAGGTCAGCACGTTGGTGGCGTAGTCCTTGCCGCGGTAGGTGCGGTTCAGCGTGCGCCCCTCTTCCTCGCCGACAAAGCGGATGGTCAGTGCGGCATCGGCATACAGTGCCGACTTGACCCAGGTTTCGATCTTGCGGCGCGCCGGCAGGCCATCGCCCTTGCCGACGCCGTCGCCGTGCTGGACCTCCAGCTCCAGCGCCGGCGGCGTGGCCGGCGTGCCGGTGGTGGTGACCACCGGCGTGGCGGTCACGGCCACCGACAGCGAGTCGTGGTTGTCCGGGCGCACCAGCAGGCCGGCCTGCTGGTTGGTGTCGGTGTGCTCGGCCAGCAGCGCCACCACGCCGTCGGCGGCCTGCGACAGGTCCAGCGTCAGGCTGCGGCCGTCGGGCAGTTGCACGCGCAGCGCGTGCGCGGCGCTCTTGCGCGCGCGGCCGTCGCCGTCGAACAGGGTCAGGCTCACGGCGGAAGACTTGGATTTCTGGGATTTCAATTAAGCGTCCTTGTGCTGGGCGTGGTATTCGTCATAGGCATCGACGATGCGGGCCACCAGCGGATGGCGCACCACGTCGATGCTGGTAAAGCGGGTGCAGGCAATGCCGCGCACGTCGCGCAGCACGAGCTGCGCTTCCACCAGGCCGCTCTTCTGCCCGCGGGGCAGGTCGATCTGGGTGATGTCGCCGGTGATCACCGCCTTCGAGCCGAAGCCGATGCGTGTGAGGAACATCTTCATCTGCTCGGGGGTGGTGTTCTGCGCCTCGTCCAGGATGATGAAGGCATGGTTCAGCGTGCGCCCGCGCATGTAGGCGAGCGGCGCGATCTCGATCATCTGCCGATCGAACATCTTCTGCGTGCGGTCGAAGCCGAGCAGGTCATACAGGGCGTCGTACAGCGGGCGCAGGTAAGGGTCGACCTTCTGCGCCAGGTCGCCGGGCAGGAAGCCCAGGCGCTCGCCGGCCTCCACCGCCGGGCGCGTCAGCACGATGCGCTTGACCGCATCGCGCTCCAGCGCATCGACCGCGCACGCCACCGCCAGGTAGGTCTTGCCTGTGCCGGCCGGGCCGATGCCCATGGTCAGGTCGTGCGACAGGATATTGCGCAGGTAGTCGCGCTGCGCCACGGTGCGGCCCTGCAGGCCGGTGCGGCGCGTGTGCAGCACCGGCGATTCGTCGCCGATCTCGCGATCCTCGACATCGCCGCCGTTGCCAGGCAGGTAGCTGCCATGCGCGGACAGCTGGCGCGTTTCCACCAGGCCCAGCTGCACGTCGTCGATCGACAGCGGCGTACGCGCCTGGTTGTAGAAGCGCTCCAGCGCCGTTGCCGCATCCTGCGCGTTGCCGCCGCGCACCGTCATGCGGTGGCCGCGACGCTGGATGTTCACGTCCAGCGCCTGCTCGATCTGGCGCAGGTTTTCGTCGAGCGGCCCGCACAGGTTCTGCAGCCGGGTGTTGTCGTCCTTGGGGGCGACGAATTCTGCGGATGGGACTTTCATCAGTTGGCGATGGCCTCGCTGGATAGTGCCTGGTTACTGCCGAACCACGATCTCGCCGCGCAGCGAGTGCGGGAACGCCTGCGTGATGCTCACGTCGACCAGTTGGCCGACCAGCCGGTCGCGGCCTGCCTGGGGCACGCCCGGCAGCGCGAAGTTGACCACGCGGTTGTTCTCGGTGCGGCCGTGCAGCTCGGTCGGATCCTTGCGCGCAGGGCCTTCCACCAGGATGCGCTGCACCGTGCCGACCATGTTCTGGCTGATGCGCTGCACGTTTTCCTCGATAGTGGCCTGCAGGCGCTGCAGCCGGCGCAGCTTGACCTCGTGCGGGGTGTCGTCGTGCAGGTTGGCAGCGGGCGTGCCCGGGCGCGGGCTGAAGATGAACGAGAACGAGGTGTCGTAGCCGATCTCTTCGATCATCGCCATCAGCTTCTCGAAGTCGGCATCGGTCTCACCGGGAAAGCCCACGATAAAGTCCGACGACATCGACATGTCCGGGCGCAGCACGCGCAGCTTGCGGATGATGCTCTTGTACTCCAGCACGCTGTAGCCGCGCTTCATCGCCATCAGGATGCGGTCGGACGCATGCTGCACCGGCAGGTGCAGGTGGTTGACCAGCTTGTCGCAGCGGCCGTACAGCTCGACCAGGCGCGAGGTGAATTCCTTCGGGTGGCTGGTGGTGTAGCGGATGCGCTCGATGCCGGGGATCTCGGCCACGTACTCGATCAGCAGCGCAAAGTCGGCGATCTCGGTGGTGTCGCCCATCTTGCCGCGGTAGGCGTTGACGTTCTGGCCCAGCAGCGTGACTTCACGCACGCCCTGTTCGGCCAGGCCGGCAACTTCGGCCAGCACGTCCTCGAACGGGCGCGACACTTCTTCGCCACGGGTGTAGGGCACCACGCAATAGCTGCAGTACTTGGAGCAGCCCTCCATGATCGAGACGAAGGCACTCGGGCCTTCCACGCGCGCCGGCGGCAGGTGGTCGAACTTCTCGATCTCGGGGAAGGAGATGTCCACCTGCGACTGGCCGGTGCGCTGGCGGCGCGCGATCAGGTCGGGCAGGCGGTGCAGCGTCTGCGGGCCGAACACCACGTCGACATACGGCGCGCGCGAGACGATGCTGGCGCCTTCCTGGCTGGCCACGCAACCGCCCACGCCGATCACCAGGTCGGGTTTGACGGCTTTGAGCGCCTTCATCCGGCCCAGTTCCGAGAACACCTTCTCCTGCGCCTTCTCGCGCACCGAGCAGGTGTTGAACAGGATCACGTCGGCGTCTTCGACGTTGTCGGTGGGTTCCAGCCCCTGGCTGGCGTTGAGGACGTCGACCATCTTGCCCGAGTCGTACTCGTTCATCTGGCAGCCGTACGTCTTGACGAAAACTTTCTTCATATGCCGATCTCAGTGGTTGACCTGGGGGCATCAGGGTGTTGCAACAACACGGCCGGCGCGTGGGGCACGCCGGTCGCACTTCCGGGGGACTACGATTTCTTCTTCAGCGCCTTCTGTTCCGGCTCGCTCAGCACCCAGGCGGTCAGCAGCTGGCCGTACAGGTCCAGCTTGTACCGCACCGGCAGCTTCTGGCCGGCCACCGCGGCGCTGGCCAGCAGCTGGTTGTCGGTGCCGAACAGGCGCAGGCCCGGTGCCACGCCGACGGTCTTGCCATCGAGCGTGGCCGTTTGGGGCGCACCGGCAGACGGCGTGGCGATAACGAGCCTGGCCGCCTGCGCATCGTCCGGGATCACCCGCACCGGCTGGGCCATCGCGCTTGCCGCACCGAGCAGCAGGGCGGCGGCGCAGGCCAGCGTTGGCAGCAGCCTGCGGGCGCGCCTGGGTTGGACAGACTCCGGCGCCTCGCGGCGCGCATCACGACCTGCTGGCATGGGGGGAGAACTCCGACAAATGGGACGACGCGTTGGCGGGAATGGCCCAAAGACGGGCGCAACCGGTCATTTTACCCCGCTGGCGGCCTGGCCGGGTCGGCGATGCAGGCGAGCTCAGAACAGGCAGGATGCCTCTTGCAGCACACGTTGCTTGGACACCGTGCCCATCAGTTCGCGGCTGGCGCTGTCGCGCACCAGCGGAATGCGGTTGATGCCGTGCCCGGCAAACACCGCCAGGGCGTCGCGCAGGCGCGAATCCGGGGTCAGTGCGGGGAAGTCGCGCTCGGCCAGCGCCAGCACGTCGTCCGCGGCGCCCTCGCGCTGGGCGCGCTGCAGCGCGTGGATCGACAGCGCGCCCAGCAGGCGGCCATCTGCTTCGACCAGATAGAGGTAGCGTGTGCCGGTCTCGGCAAACTTGTCGGCTGCCACCGCCAGGGTAGCGTTCGGGTCGAGCACGGTATCGGTCGGGTCGCACAGGCCCGCCAGCGTCAGCGTGCGGGCATGTTCGGCCGCGGCCGAGGCCTGCGCGCGCTCGGCGATCACGCTGTACAGCGACAGCGTCTGGCAGCGTGACGCCGTGTAGTACGCCGCCACCGCGCCGATCATCGACGGCAGCAGCAGCGCGGGCGCCAGCGTCATCTCGAACACCATCAGCACCGACATCAGCGGCGCCTGACTGGTGGCCGCCAGGAACGCACTCATGCCCACCAGCGGTAGCAGCGGCGCCGCACCGGCCGCCGTGCCCTGCATGCCGATGGCCAGCAACTGCCCGAGCGCCGCCCCCACGAACAGCGACGGCGTGAACACGCCGCCGACCGCCCCCGAGCCCATGCTGATCACCGTTGCCACCAGCTTGGCCAGCAGCACGCCGGCCACCGGCACGCTCAGCGGCTGTTCCTGCAGGATGGTCTGGATGGTGGAATAGCCGTTGCCAACCACCTCGGGCACCGCCATCGCCAGCACGCCGACCAGCGCGCCGCCCAGCGTCAGCCGTGCCGCTGGCCCGCCCGGCACGGCGGCAAAGCGGCTGCGCGCAAAGCCGGCCGCGCGCATGAACAGCGCGCCCGCGATGCCGGCGGCCACGCCCAGCGCCGCCGCGGCCAGCAGGATGTGCGGGCGCAGGTCGGGGGCGATATCCAGGCCCGGGTAGAGCGGCTGCAGGCCGCCGTGCCACTGGCTGACCATGGCGCCGGCCACCGAAGCCAGGAAGAGCGGCATCAGGCGCTGCACCGCGAGCGCCCCGAACACCACTTCGGCAACGAAGACGGCGGCGGAGAAGGGGGTGTGATAGACGGTGGCAAGGCCGGCCGCGGCCCCGCAGGCGGTCAGCATGCGGCGCATGTTCGAGCCGCCGCCGCGTTCCAGTCGGGTCGACGGGAACAGCGAGCCGCACAGCGCCGCCAGCTGGATCATTGCGCCTTCCTTGCCGACCGAGCTGCCGCTGACGATCGAGAAAAACGATGAGAGCGCGCGCAGCAAGGTGATCCGCACCGGCAGGCGGCCGCTGCCGTTGGCCACCGCTTCCATGTAGTCGGTGGCGCCGCTGTGGCTGCCGGCCAGGCGATTGGCCAGCACCAGCAGGCCGCCCGCCAGCGCGCCGCCCGCGGCCGGCACCACCACGCGCCACGCCAGCGCCAGCGTGGCGAATACGGCCACCACGTCGGCATGGCTGGAAAACAGCACGACGCCGGCGCCCTCCAGCGCTTCCTTGAACAGTGTGGTGGCAATGGCCGCGACGATCCCGACCGGGATGGCCGCGAACAGGGTGACTTCCTGGTCTTCGAGGAAACGCAAGCGCATGGCGGCTTTCCGGGGCAAATGTGGCGCGGGTGCGGAGCCGGAGAGGGGGCGGGCAGAGGCTGTCATGATAGCGCAGCGCCACCCGCGCAGACCCGATGTGCGCCGGCGCGCATGCGGGGCCGCGCCCGGTGCAGAACCCGCTTGTCACGGACTGGTACACTACCGCTCTTTCCTTCGCGGGCGGGCCGGTGCCCTGCCATGCCGGCTTCCCGGCGTTCGCGTTCCGATTCCGATCCGATTACCAGGAGCCATCCGGCGTTTGGCGCACCGCGTGCGCAGCGATGGCCCAAGCAGCAATACATGTCTTTTTCTGAACTCGGCTTGTCCGACAAGATTGTGCGTGCCGTGGCCGAACAGGGCTACACCACGCCGACTCCCATCCAGGCCCAGGCAATCCCCGCCATTCTCAAGGGCGGTGACCTGCTCGCCGGCGCGCAGACCGGCACCGGCAAGACCGCCGGCTTTACGCTGCCGATGCTGCAGATGTTGTCCGACTCCGCGGCGCGCGGCGCCAATGGCGCGCAGCGTCCGGCCCGCCTGCCGGTGCGCGCACTGGTGCTGACGCCCACGCGCGAGCTGGCCGCCCAGGTCGAAGAGAGCGTGCGCAACTACGGCAAGTACCTGCGCCTGCGTTCCATGGTGATGTTCGGCGGCGTCGGCATCAACCCGCAGATCGAGCAGCTCAAGCGCGGCGTCGAGATCGTCGTGGCCACGCCCGGCCGCCTGCTGGACCACGTGTCCCAGCGCACCATCGACCTGTCGCAGGTGGAACTGCTGGTGCTCGATGAAGCCGACCGCATGCTCGACATGGGCTTCATCCACGATATCCGCAAGATCCTCAACGTGCTGCCGGCCAAGCGCCAGAACCTGCTGTTCTCGGCGACATTCTCGGACGATATCCGCGCGCTGGCCGACCGCCTGCTGAACAACCCGGCCTCGATCGAGGTGGCGCGGCGCAACACCACGGCCGAGACCGTGGACCAGCGCGTCTACCCGGTGGACCGCGAGCGCAAGCGTGAGCTGCTGGCTCACCTGGTGCGCCAGCATGACTGGCACCAGGTGCTGGTATTTACGCGAACCAAGCACGGCGCCAACCGCCTGGCCGAGCAGCTGACCAAGGACGGCCTGTCGGCACTGGCGATCCATGGCAACAAGAGCCAGTCGGCGCGCACGCGCGCGCTGTCGGAATTCAAGTCGGGCACGCTGCGGCTGCTGGTGGCAACCGATATCGCCGCGCGCGGCATCGACATCGACCAGCTGCCGCACGTGGTCAACTTCGACCTGCCCAACGTGCCCGAGGACTATGTGCACCGCATCGGCCGTACCGGCCGCGCCGGCGCCGAGGGCGAAGCGATCTCGCTGGTCTGCGTGGACGAGATTGCGCTGCTGCGCGATATCGAACGCCTGATCAAGCGCAAGCTCGAACAGACCGTGCTGCCGGGCTTCGAGGTCGACCCGAGCATCGCGCCCGAGCCGATCCAGAAAGGCCGCCAACAGCGTGGCGGTGGTGGCCAGGGGCAAGGACAAAGCCAGGGCCGCGGACGCGCCCAGGCGCGTCCGGCCGGCAACGAAGGCGAGGGCGCCCAGCGCCAGCGCCCGGCGCGCGAAGCGCAGGCTGCGCCGCGCCAGGCCCAGGGCGGCCAGCCGCGCACGCGCGCTGCCGAAGGCGGCCAGCGCGGCAACGGCGCGGCCAACGGCAACCGTGGCGGCCAGCCCGCCGGCGGCGCGCGCAATCCCGCACCGCGCCGCGACGGCCAGGAGCCGGCGCGCCAGCAGCGGACCGCGGCGCAACCCGCACGCCAGCCGCACGACGCGGCACCGGCACCGGCACCGGCGCGCAATCGCCGTCCGGCGCCGCAGGCCGCGCTGCTCGGCGGCAACCGCAAGCCGGCGCGCTGAGCGGATCAGGGCTGACACCATGCACGCGTCCGACGCCCCGGCCGACCCCGGCGTTCCCTACGCCGGCCTGACGCCGGAGCTGATGCTGGACGCGCTGGAAGGCGCCGGCCTGCGCCCCGACGGGCGCCTGCTGGCGCTCAACAGCTATGAGAACCGCGTCTGGCAGCTGGGCATCGAGGATGCCCCGCCCGTCATCGCCAAGTTCTACCGTCCGGGCCGCTGGACCGACGCGGCCATCCTGGAAGAACACGCCTTTGTGCAGCAGCTGGCCGATGCCGAGATCCCGGCCGTGCCGGCCATGGTGCTGGCACCGGGCGAGTCTGGCACGCTGCTGCATCACGCCGGCTTCCGCTTCGCGGTATTCCCCCGCTGCGGCGGCCGCGAGCCCGCGCTGGACCGTTCCGATACGCTGACCTGGCTCGGCCGCTTTATCGGCCGCATCCACGCGCTGGGGGCGACGCAACCCTACCAGGCGCGCCCGGCGCTGGATCTGGAAACCTTCGGCGTTGCCCCGCGCGACTGGCTGCTCGCCAGCGGCTGCATTCCGGCCGACCTGCTGCCCGCGTGGCAATCGGTGACGGACCTGGCGCTGGACGGCGTGCGCCGCTGCTATGAGCGCGCCGGCGAGGTGCGCCTGCTGCGCACCCACGGCGACTGCCATCGCGGCAATGTGCTGTGGATCGACGAGGACGACGCGCGCGGCGGCACCCATGGCGCGCCGGGCCCGCACTTCGTGGATTTCGACGACAGCCGCATGGCGCCGGCGATCCAGGACATCTGGATGCTGCTGGAGGGCGACCGCGCGGCCATGCAGGACCAGCTGGCCGACATCGTTGCCGGCTATGAAGACTTCGCCGAATTCCAGCCGCGCGAACTGTGGCTGGTGGAAGCGCTGCGCACGCTGCGGCTGCTGCACTACAGCGCCTGGCTGGCCAGCCGCTGGGCCGACCCGGCCTTTCCGGCCGCGTTCCCGTGGTTCGGCACCGCGCGCTACTGGCAGGACCGCATCCTGGAGCTGCGCGAACAGGTGGCGCTGATGGACGAAGCGCCCCTGTGGGGCGCCTGAGGTCTACCGGACGGCGCCGCCAGGGCGCCGGTTTTCTACTACTTTGCTCAAGCCTTCTTTTCCGGCGCCTTGACCAGCAGCACCGGGCACTCGGCCTGCGCCAGCACGCGGCCCGCGACTGAACCGATCACCGCATCGAAGAACGAACCCCGGCCATGCGTGCCCATCACGATGGCCGCGGCGTCGACCGAGCGCGCACAGGCGACGATGCGCTCCGGCGCGAAGCCATGCAGCGGGTGCCGCTCGAATGGCACCTTGGCTGCGGACAGGATGTCGCAGACCGCCGCCATGGCCTTGTCGCTGGCCTCCTTGTGCCAGTCGTCGATGGTTTCCTTGCTGACAAAGGCGCGCACCTGGCCGCTCACTTCCGGCGCCACATGCACGACATGCACGGTAAAGCCGCTCTGCAGCAGCTTGCCTTCGGCGATAAAACGAGCCGCGGCGTCGCTGAAGGCCGAGCCGTCGGTGGCGAGCACGATATTGGTCATGTTGGGAATCTCCTGGGTGGGGGCTGTCGGCAGGCGGTGCGCCATGAGGCGGCACCGCCACTGGAACCATCATGGCACCTAGTGTCCTGCCAGGACCCGATTTAGATCAAGTCGGATCGGATTTATCCGATCCGACCGTGCGATAGCCGGCCGGCCGACGGATTCCGTCAATCCGGCTGAAGCATTTGGCCATTGCCCCGTCAACGCGGTGGCGCGTAGCATGCTCCCGAGCCCCGTGGCAGGCATTGGCACGCCCGCGCTGCCGCAGGCACGGCCCATCCCAGACTAATTCAATGCAGCTGCCCCCGGCCATGGCGCGGGCGGGCGGCGATTCCGGAGACGACGATCATGAGTGAGCGTGGCAACCTGCTGCCCCTGCGCGGTATCAAGGTAGTGGAATTCGAAGGCATCGGCCCCGGCCCGTTGTGCGGCGCGATGCTGGCCGGCCTTGGCGCCGAGGTCACGCTGGTGACCCGCCCGGTCGCGCCGGATGCCCGCCGCATCCTGCGCGGCCAGCCCGTGCCCCCTGAGATGGAGCTGGAGCACGGCAAGCGCGTGGTGCAACTGAACCTGAAGTCGCCGCAAGACGTGGCCGCCGCGCTGGACTTGGTGGCCGGCGCCGACGCGCTGATCGAAGGGTTGCGCCCGGGCGCGATGGAGCGCCTCGGCCTGGGCCCGAAGGTGTGCCATGCACGCAATCCGCGCCTGGTCTACGGCCGCATGACCGGCTGGGGCCAGACCGGCCCGCTGTCGCAGAGCGCCGGCCACGACCTTAACTACATCGCACTGACCGGCCTCTTGTCGATGGCCGCGCGCGAAGGCTCACTGCCGATGGTGCCGCCGACCGTGGTGGGCGATGCCACCGGCGCGCTTGGCCTGGCATTCGGCATCACTAGCGCCATCCTGAGCGCGCGCGCCAGCGGCGAGGGCTGCGTGGTGGATGCGGCCATCACCGATATCGTCGCCATGCTGGGCTCGCTGGTGCAGGTGTCGCGCGCAGCCGGCACGCTGGGCGGCCCGCAACCCAGCCCCTTCCACGATTCGCCGTTCTATGACGTCTTCCCTTGTGCCGACGGTCGCGCCATCACGCTGGGCGCACTTGAGCCGCAGTTCTACCGCGAGCTGCTCGAGCGGCTCGAACTGACCGACATCGACCCCGCCGCGCAGTATGACCGCGCCCAGTGGCCCGCGGTGAAGGCGCGCATTGCCGCGTGCATCGCAGGCAAGCCCAGCACCCACTGGGAGGCGGTGCTGGGCGGCACCGACGTGTGCTTTGCGCGCGTGCTGACTCTGGACGAGGCCGCGCGCCATCCACACAACCAGGCACGCGGCACGTATCGGCTGTACCAGCAGGGCGAGCGCGAGGTGCCGCGTTCGGCGCCGGCGCCGCGCTTCCTGCGCGCCGGCACGGAATGACCTGGGGCCGCGGCACAGATGCCGCGGCCTCTCGAATCTGTCTGATCGGTTCGGCTACCATGCGGCATCGACCCAAACCGGAGGCCCATGCCATGGCCGAACCCAGCCAACTTCCCGCCTATACCCCCACGCCGGCCTTCGAGGCCGGTCTTGACGTGCGCACCGAAGTGCTCGGCCCCGAGCACGTCCGGCGCGCGCTGGACGCCGCCGCGCAGCAGGGCGACACCAGCCTGCAGCAACTGGTGACGGAGTTCGCCTGGGGCACGGTCTGGACCCGCGACGGCCTGCACCGCAAGCAGCGCAGCCTGGCCACGGTGTCGATGCTGATTGCGCTGAACCGGCCGCAGGAGCTGGCCGGGCACCTGCGCGGCGCGCTCGCCAACGGCGTGACGCCGCAGGAACTGCGCGAGCTGATGGTGCACAGCGCGGTCTACTGCGGGTTCCCCGCGGCGCTGGATGCCAGCCGCAAGCTGACTGAAGTCCTCGACGCTGCCAACGGGTAACGCCGACCGCGGCATCGATACGAAAACAGCGCGACGCAGAAAAGACTGACTCTGATGCAGATTCTGCTGCATCTGCGCGGAGAGGATTCGGCGCGTCAGGACCTCTCCGGCTCCTTAACTTTGGCAGCAGGCCAAGCCATGCCAGTCGTTAAGGAGCCTCAAATTGCATCTCACGCTGATCGTCGACGAACCTTCCCAGTTCCACACCACGCTGTCCGCTGAACTCGGCGCTGAGCTGGGCGCCGGTGAAGTACTGGAAATGGACGGCATGCGGGAAGCGTTCCGGCTGGTCCGCGAGCACCGGCCGGGGCTGGTGCTGGTCGATGTCGACCGCTTCGGCAATCCCGGCATCGACTTTGTCCGGCGCGTCTCGGCGACGCTGCCCGCCGTGCCCTTGCTGGTACTGTCCGACACCGACACCGACGCCACGCTGGCGTTGGTGCGGGCGCAGCGCGCGGGCGCCCGTGGCTTTGTGGTCAAGCAGCGTGGGCTGGCCGAGGTGATGCACGCGGTGCGCGGCGTGCTGTGCGGCTACCTGGTATTTCCCATGCATACGCTGGAGACCGTGCGCCAGATCGGCGAGCAGCGGGAATCGGGCTTCGCGCGGCTGAGCAACCGCGAAATCACCGTCCTGCAGTATCTGGCGCGCGGCCATTCCAACAAGTCGATCGCGGAGCAACTGGTAATCAGCAGCAAGACGGTCAGCACCCACAAGGCCAACATCATGGCCAAGCTCAATGTCGGCTCCCTGGTCGAAATGGCGGACTACGCGCGCCGGCATCAGCTGGTGTGGTGACGCGCACCCTGGGGCGGCTTGCCGCACCATGCCGCCATCGCGGGTAGACTGTGGGCGTGTGTGACGAATCCGAGCTTTCCGCCCGATGCCTCCGACCCTGAATGCCGCCGCGCGCCGCCTGGGCGCTGTCGTGCTTGCCTGTGCCGCCGCGTGCCTGGCCATGCCTGCCTTCGCCAATGAGCCGATGTGGTTTGCGCAGGGCCGTCCGGTGCCGGCTGCGCGCCAGGCCGTCGATGCGCTGGCCGCGGCCGCGGCCGACGGCCTCGATCCGCGCGACTACGATGCCGACGCCTTGCGCCAGGCCGTGGTCCAGGCCGCCAGCGGGCCAGCCCTGCCGCCGGACGCGGCCGCACGCGTGGATGCCGCGCTGAGCGCCGCGATGGAGCGGATGCTGGCAGACCTGCACGGCGGACGCGTCAACCCGCGCGCGGTCCATGCCAACTTTGCCCCGCAGGCGGAACGGCCCTTCGATGCCGCCACGTGGCTGCGCGATGCCGTCACGCAGCAGCGGCTGCCCGACGCCATCCGCCAGGCAGCGCCCACCTTCCCGCTCTATGGCACGCTGCGGGAGGCCCTGGCGCGGTACCGCGAGATCGCGAAGCAGCCGGCCTGGGGGCAGCCGCTGCCACCGTTGCCGGGGAGCAAGCTGACGCCGGGCCAGCCCTGGGCCGGTGCCGCGGCGCTGACTGCACGCCTGGTCGCGCTGGGCGACCTGCCCGCCGGCACCCAGGCGCCGGCCCGCTACGAAGGCGCCCTGGTCGGCGGCGTCAAGGCGTTCCAGTCGCGCCACGGCCTGGAGGCCGACGGCGTGATCGGCGCGGGCACGCTGGCACAACTCAACCTGCCCATCGCCAGCCGTGTGCGGCAAATCGAACTGACCATGGAGCGGCTGCGCTGGACGCCGCTGGACGGTCCGCGCATGATCGTGGTGAATGTGCCGGAGTTCATGCTGCGCGCCTATGAGATCCGCGACGGCAAGCTCGACATCAAGCTCGAGATGAAGGTGATCGTCGGCAAGGCACTGGATACGCGCACGCCGCTGTTCGAGGAGGATATGCGCTACATCGAGTTCAGCCCGTACTGGAACATCCCGCCCTCGATCGCGCGCCGCGAGACCGTGCCGCACCTGCGCAGCGATCCGGCTTACTTCAACCGGCAGGGCCTGGAGTTCGTTAGTGGCGACGGCAAGGCCGTGACCACGCTGTCCGACGAGAATCTCGACGCCGTGCTGAACGGCCGCATGCGCATCCGCCAGCGGCCGGGCCCGCTGAACGCGCTGGGCGATATCAAGTTCGTGTTTCCCAACAATGAGAACATCTACCTGCACCACACGCCCTCGCCACAGCTGTTCAAGCGCGACCGGCGCGACTTCAGCCACGGCTGCATCCGCGTGGAAGCCCCAGTAGCATTGGCCCAGTTCGTGTTGCAGGATATGCCGGACTGGAACGAGACCCGGATCCGCGAAGCGATGACGCGTGGCAAGTCCAATACGGTGCGCCTGCAGCAGCCCTTGCCGGTGGTGCTGGCCTACGGCACGGTCATTGCGCGCGCCGATGGTCGTGTATCCTTCTTGCCTGACATCTACGGTCACGACAAATTGCTGGACAAGGCACTGCGGCAACGCAACGGACGGCCCCAGCAACCAGCTATTGCAAGCGCCTCCGGCACCACCCACTGAGGCGCCACTGGCACATTCAGAGGAAGTACCATGACTGATGCGACGCGCAAGGCACGCCGCCGCTTTCTTCATACCACCGGAGGCCTGGCCCTTGCCGCCGGCCTGATGCCGTTGACGCCGCGCCAGGCGCTGGCCAGCCTGCCTGCAAACCAGGCCCTGGCAGGCCTGCCGGACGCCCGCACGCTGGCCTTCGACCACACCCACACCGGCGAGCGCGTGTCGTTGGTCTATGCCGTTGGCGACCGCTTCGTGCCCGAAGCGCTGACCACGCTCAACGGCTTCCTGCGCGACCACTACTCCGGCAAGGTCGGCATGATCGACCCGCAGCTGTTCGACCTGCTGTTCCAGGTCCGCCGCGAGCTTGGCACCGACCAGCCGTTCCAGGTCATTTCCGGCTACCGCAGCCCCGCCACCAACTCGCGCCTGCGCAACACGCGCGGCGGCGGCGTGGCCAGGCACAGCCTGCACATGGACGGCAAGGCCATCGACATCCGCCTGGCCGGCGTGCCGCTGGCGGACGTGCGCGACGCGGCCAAGTCATTGCAGGGCGGGGGTGTCGGCTTCTATGAGTCTGACCAGTTCGTGCACATCGATACCGGGCGCGTGCGTTACTGGTAAGCGTTGTCTGTGGCCGCCCATGATGGGCGGCTCGCTTGCGCCCTGGTAACGACCCAAAGAAAAAAGCCGCGAACCCATGCGGGATCGCGGCTTTTAAAATAGATGGTGGCGAATCAGGGACTCGAACCCCGGACCTGCGGATTATGATTCCGTCGCTCTAACCGACTGAGCTAATTCGCCAACGAAGACTGAGATTATACCTGGGCTTTCGAGGCTGTCAACACCTTGCTGCGAAGATTTTGCATGAAGGGCCCATGCATAAAAAAACGGCAGGCCGGATGGCCTGCCGTTTCCGTTAGTGCCGGACGACCGCTCAGTCGTTGGCGTAGATGTTCACGTCCTTGGTCTCGCGGATGAACAGCGCGCCGATCACGAAGGTGATGGCTGCGATGATGATCGGATACCAGAGCCCGTAGTAGATGTTGCCGTTCTGGGCCACCAGCGCAAAGGAGATGGTGGGCAGCAGGCCGCCGAACCAGCCGTTGCCGATATGGTAGGGCAGCGACATCGAGGTGTAGCGGATGCGGGTCGGGAACAGTTCCACCAGCATGGCGGCGATCGGGCCGTAGACCATGGTGACGTAGATCACCAGGATGGTCAGCAGCACCAGCACCATGATCGTGTTCATCTGTGCCGGGTCCGCCTTGGTCGGGTAGCCGGCGGCGGCCATGGAGTCCGCCACTTGCTTCTTGAAGCTGGCAATCTGCTTCTTGCTGGCGTCGTCGAAGCTGTGGCCGGCGGGGACCAGGCTGGCGTTGAAGGAGGGGATCTCCGTGTCGCCGATCTTTACCGTGGCGGTGGTGCCGGCGGGCGCGTCGACGACTTCATAGCTGGCCGATGCCTGGGCCAGGGTGCGCTTGACGATGTCGCACGAGCTGCGGAAGTCGATCTCGCGGGCGATCGGGCTGCCCTGGAAGGAGCACTGCTTCGGATCGGCGGTGACGACGATCTGTGCGCTTTGCTGGGCGCGCTCGAGCGAGGGGTTGGCGTAGTGGGTCAGGCCCTTGAAGATGGGGAAGTAGGTCAGCACTGCCAGCGCGCAACCGGCCATGATGATCCACTTGCGGCCGATCTTGTCGGACAGCGAACCGAAGAACACGAAGAAGGGGGTGCCCAGCACCAGCGCGCCGGCGATCAGCAGGTTGGCGGTCTTGGCGTCGACCTTCAGCACCTGGGTGAGGAAGAACAGCGTGTAGAACTGGCCGGTGTACCACACCACGGCCTGCCCGGCGGTCAGGCCGACCAGCGCCAGGATCACGATCTTCAGGTTGCGCCACTGGCCGAAGGATTCGGTCAGCGGGGCCTTGGAGGTCTTGCCCTCTGCCTTCATGCGCTGGAACGCCGGGGATTCGCTCATCGACAGGCGGATATACACCGACACGCCCAGCAGCAGGATCGACACCAGGAACGGGATGCGCCAGCCCCAGGTCTCGAAGTTGGGCCCGGTCATTTCGCGGCACAGCAGGATCACGATCAGCGACAGGAACAGGCCCAGCGTGGCCGTGGTCTGGATCCACGAGGTATAGGCGCCGCGCTTGCCGTGCGGTGCGTGCTCGGCCACGTAGGTGGCGGCACCGCCGTACTCGCCGCCGAGCGCCAGGCCCTGCAGCATGCGCAGGGCGATCAGGATGATCGGCGCAGCCCAGCCGATGGTGGCATAGCCCGGCAGCAGGCCGACGATGAAGGTCGACAGGCCCATGATCAGGATCGTCACCAGGAAGGTGTACTTGCGCCCGATCATGTCCCCCAGGCGGCCGAACACCAGCGCGCCGAACGGCCGCACGATAAAGCCGGCGGCGAATGCGAGCAGCGCGAAGATGAAGGCCGAGGTGGGATCCAGTCCGGCGAAGAACTGCTTGGCAATGATTGCCGCCAGCGAGCCGTAGAGATAAAAATCGTACCACTCGAACACCGTGCCCAGCGATGAGGCAAAGATCACCTTGCGCTCTTCGGCTGTCATCGGTGCGTTCTGCGCGCCCCCTCCGGGCACCGCAACGTTTTGCACGTTTGCCATATCGTCTCCTCCGTCTGGAATGGATCTCGGGTGGGCGTGGCGCGGAAAAGACCGCGCGGCTGGCCGCTATGCCTGAGTTGCAGAGGATTGTGGGTGGCGAAACTTACTGCGTTCTGACAGAACCGGGCACGGAATCGTCAAAGAATGTCGGGGTATACGCTAGCCGCCGGCGGGCGGCTGGATGCTGCGCTGCGGAGGGCGATGTGCTTGTGTGGCGCAATGGCGCGCTTTGCAGGGGTGCGGCTATGCAGCATCGGCGCCCGTGCCGCGCGACGCGCCCTGCGAAGGCGCCGGGGCGGGCGCGGCCAGGCTGTCGGTGTCGGTTTCGCCGTCGGCGCGGTTCATGCGCCAGGCGTAGAGCGCGGCCATCAGCACGTACACCACCAGCGCGCCTTGCGCGCCGACCCAGAACGAGAACGGCCAGCCGAAGAAGTCGAAGCGCAGGTCGCGCGCAAACCATGCCACCACGAAGGTGACGGTGAACCAGATCGCGAGCAGTCCGCAGATCCAGCGCAGGTTGCGCCGCCAGGCCTGGCGCTGGCGGGCTTCGGCACTATCGGGGGCGGGGCTGTCGTTCATGCGGGCGGGAGGTAGTCGGGCCGGCGCAGCGTCACGCGGAAATGCGCGCCGGCCAGCCGTGGCGATTGCTGGTAGACATGGTCGGAAATCTGGACGTCGCCGCCGTGCTGCTGCACGATCTCGCGCACGATCGCCAGGCCCAGGCCGCTGCCTTCAGTATTGGTGCCGAGCACGCGGTAGAAGCGCTCCATCACGCGCTCGCGCTCGGCCGGCGCAATGCCCGGGCCGGTGTCTTCCACATCCAGGTAGGCGAACGGCTCGAAGGCGTCGGCGCTGACGCGCACCGTGGCATGCCCGCCGCGCGGCGTGTAGCGGATGGCGTTGTCGAGCAGGTTGTTCAGCATCTCGGTCAGCATCAGGCGGTTGCCCTGCACCATCACCGGATGGTCGTCCGCATCCAGTCCCAGGTCGATGTCGCGCGCCCAGGCCTGCGGCAGCCAGTCCTTGACCACCTCGCGCGCGAGCGCCGCCAGGTCCAGCGCCGCCATGCCGCCGGTGCCCGCCAGGTTTTCCATGCGCGCAAGCGACAGCAGCTGCGTGACCAGGTGCGCGGTGCGCTCAGAGCTGCCGGCGATCTGCGCCAGCGAGCGCCGCAGCTCTTCCGGCGACTGCTCGCGCTGCGCCAGCTCGGCCTGCATGCGCAGGCCCGCCAGTGGTGTCTTCATCTGGTGCGCGGCATCGGCGATAAAGCGCTTCTGGGTCTGCACCGACTGGTCCAGGCGCGCCAGCAGGTCGTTGAACGAACCCACCAGCGGCGTGATTTCCTGCGGTGCGGCGCGTTCGTCGATCGGGCTGGTATCGCCGGGGTTGCGCGCGCGGATGCGCTGCTGGATCGCGGTCAGCGGCGCCAGCCCGCGCGACAGCCCGAACCACACCAGCACCACCGCCAGCGGCAGGATCACGAACTGCGGCAGGATCACGCCCTTGATGATTTCGTTGGCCAGGCGCGCGCGCTTGTCCAGGGTCTCGGCCACCTGCACCAGCACCGGCTGGGTGCCGCTGACCTGCTTCAGGTCGATATAGGTGTAGGCCACGCGCACGTCGTTGCCGGCCACGTGGTCATCGCGCAGGGACACCAGGCCCGCATGGCCCTGGTCTTCCTCGGACGGCAGCGGCAGGTCGTGGTCGCCGGCGATATACTCGCCGCGCTTGCCGACCACCTGGTAATAGATGTTGTCGGTCTCGTCGGCGCGCAGGATCTCGCGCGCCGACAGCGGCAGCTGCAGCGTGATGCGCCCGTTGACCTCGCGCACCTGCTGCGACAGCACGATGGCGCTGGCCTCCAGCGCGCGGTCGAAGGGCCCGTTGGCGATCGACTTGGCCACCAGGTAGGTCACCGCGATGCTCATCGGCCAGAGCAGCAGCAGCGGCGCCAGCATCCAGTCGAGGATCTCGCCGAACAATGAGCGCGGCGACGGATGCGCGGTGCTTTCCTCCAGGTGCGGCAGTGCGTCGGCCAGGTCCTGGTCGGCGGCGTCCGGGGCCGGGGCGGTGGAAGGAGGGGGTGGCGCGGCGCGGGGCGCGCGCCGCCAAGGCAGTCGCAGCAGGCTCATCTCGGCGGTTTGCGCTCAGGTCGGTCGCTTGGCCTGCGGTTGCGTCGGGTGGGGATCAGTGGTGCGTGGCCACCGCCGGCTGGAATTTCTCCAGGCAGTAGCCAAGCCCGCGTACAGTGGCGATGCGGATGCCGCCGACTTCGATCTTCTTGCGCAGTCGGTGCACGTAGACCTCGATGGCGTTGTTGCTGACTTCCTCGCCCCACTCGCACAGGTGGTCCACCAACTGCTCTTTCGATACCAGGCGGCCGCTGCGTGTCAGCAGGATCTCCAGCAACCCGATCTCGCGCGCGGACAGGTCGAGCATCTGGTCGTTGATATAGGCGATGCGCCCGACCTGGTCGTAGGCCAGCGGCCCGTGCCGCATCAGCGTGGCGCCGCCGCCGGCGCCGCGCCGCACCAGCGCGCGTACGCGCGCTTCCAGTTCGGACAGGGCAAAGGGCTTGGCCATATAGTCGTCGGCCCCAAGGTCCAGGCCCTTGACGCGCTCGTCGACGCTGTCGGCGGCGGTCAGGATCAGCACCGGCAGCATGGCGCCGCGCGCGCGCAGGCGCTTGAGCACTTCCAGCCCGGACATGCGCGGCAGGCCCAGGTCCAGGATCAGCAGGTCGAAGGTCTGGGTCGACAGCGCGGAATCGGCTTCCAGGCCATTGGTGACGTGGTCGACGGCATAGCCCGAGTGGCGTAGCGAGCGCGTCAGGCCGTCGGCCAGCACGTCGTCATCTTCGGCGATCAGAATGCGCATGGTTGTCTCCACCCTGGCCGGCATAGCCGGCGCCGGCGGAATGGGGCGCGATGGGGCTTGCCAAGCATACTGTTTTTTTATACAGTACCCGCACGTTCCGCTGGGGCTGCCCGGGGAGACCCCCTGGAGAGCGGCCGCGCAGACAGCCGGGCCGGCGCTGGCGCCGGAAAATGCCGGTGCCGCGCCACATGCGGCCTATTTATACACCATTGATTCAAGGACGACCATGGACGACAAGAAGGCAGGTGCCGGCGTGAGCGCCGAGAAGCAGAAGGCGCTTGCCGCCGCGCTCTCCCAGATCGAGAAGCAGTTCGGCAAGGGCTCGATCATGCGCCTGGGCGACGGCGAGGTCGAGAAGGACATCCAGGTGGTATCCACCGGTTCGCTCGGCCTGGACATCGCGCTTGGCGTCGGCGGCCTGCCGCGCGGCCGCGTGGTCGAGATCTATGGTCCGGAATCGTCGGGCAAGACCACGCTGACGCTGCAGGTCGTGGCCGAGATGCAGAAGCTGGGCGGCACCTGCGCCTTTATCGACGCCGAGCACGCGCTGGACGTCAGCTACGCCAACAAGCTGGGCGTCAATGTCGGCGACCTGCTGATCTCGCAGCCGGACACCGGTGAGCAGGCGCTGGAAATCACCGACGCGCTGGTGCGCTCGGGCTCGATCGACCTGATCGTGATCGACTCGGTGGCGGCGCTGGTGCCCAAGGCCGAAATCGAAGGCGAAATGGGCGACTCGCTGCCGGGCCTGCAGGCCCGCCTGATGAGCCAGGCGCTGCGCAAGCTGACCGGCACCATCAAGCGCACCAACTGCCTGGTGATCTTCATCAACCAGATCCGCATGAAGATCGGCGTGATGTTCGGCTCGCCGGAAACCACCACTGGTGGCAACGCGCTGAAGTTCTACGCCTCGGTGCGACTGGATATCCGCCGCATCGGCTCGATCAAGAAGGGCGACGACGTGATCGGCAACGAGACCAAGGTCAAGGTGGTCAAGAACAAGGTGTCGCCGCCGTTCCGCGAAGCCTTCTTCGACATCCTCTATGGCCAGGGCATCTCGCGCCAGGGCGAGATCATCGACCTGGGCGTGGACGCCAAGATCGTCGAGAAGTCCGGCGCCTGGTACAGCTACAACGGCGACAAGATCGGCCAGGGGAAGGACAACGCGCGCGAATACCTGCGCGAGAACCCGGACATTGCCGACGAGATCGAAAACAAGGTGCGCGCGGCGCTGGGCGTGGTGGCCATGAACCCCACGGCGGCTGCCACGCCGGTAGCGGTCGAAGACTGACCGCGCCAGCGGCCATTGCGCCATCCGGAAGGCCGGGGCATCGCCGATGCCCCGGCCTTTTTGCTTGGCGCGGGTCCCCATCCACAGAATTCGGTAACCCATGGCAACCCGTCCCCCGCTCTCGCTGAAGGCCCGCGCCGTCGGCTACCTGTCGCGCCGCGAGCACAGCCGTGCCGAACTGGCGCGCAAGCTGGCGCCGCATGCCGAGTCGGCCGAGCAGCTGGAGCAGTTGCTGGACGCGCTGGAGCGCGAGAACTGGCTGTCGAACCAGCGCTTTGCCGACAGCCTGGTGCACCGCCGCGGCGCCCGCTACGGCACCGCGCGCGTGATGCAGGAGGCCAAGACCCACAAGCTCGGCAGCGAGCAGCTGGGTGATCTACAAGAGCGGCTGCGCGCCACGGAAGTGGAGCGCGCCCGTGAGGTCTGGCGCAAGCGCTTCGGCACTCCGCCCGACACACCCGAGGCGCGGGCCAAGCAGATCCGCTTCATGGTGGCGCGCGGGTTCTCGCGTTCGGTCGTCAGCAAGATCATCCAGGGTGCGGACGAAGACTATGGCGACGAGGGTTAAGTACCGGCGTATGGCGCAAGCGCCATTTTTCACCCGGAGTACCTGCACTGCCATCAGGGTAAATTCGCTGCATTGCGTCATCTCCCGATTGGACTGCAGACGATTTTGTTGCCATCGCTGAGCCCGTGTTTGCTGGTGCGTTGCGCCAAGCCGCTGTGTCATGCCGGGTGCCATGGTCGGCCGACAATCGCGCCGCGACAGTTGCTGCGCAAGGATGTTCCCGGTCAACGTGGCGCGGCATGTTAAACTCCCCGGGTTATTCGGTGCTCCGGCACCGCCGTTCCCCAGTCCCCCGTATTTCCAGCCTGGCCATGCCTCTGTCCCAGCCCGTCAACCGCTCCCAGCGTCACCGTCGCGCCATTACGGCCGAGGCGTACCAGAGAGAGGACGGCTTGTGGGATATCGAGGTGCGCCTGACCGACACCAAACCTCGCGACATCGAACTGGCCGGCGACCGCGTCCGGCCGGTAGGCCAGCCCCTGCACGACCTGTGGCTGCGCGTCACGATCAATGAGGAAATGACGGTGCTGGATGCCGAGGCCTGCTCGGACTGGGTGCCGTACCCGTCCCATTGCGACACGATCGGCCCGGCTTACCGCAAGCTGATCGGCCTGAACCTGCGCAAGGGCTTTCGCAAGGCCGTGCGTGAGCGCCTGGGCGGCATGCACGGCTGCTCGCACCTGACCGAGGCCGCGGGCGTGCTGCCCAGCACGGCGATCCAGGCCTTTGCCGGTGAAGTCATCAATATCCGCGACAACGGCGAGGACGACCCGAATCCGGAGCCGCCCTATCAGTTGAACGGCTGCCACGCCCTGCGTTTCGATGGCGAGGTGGTTCGTCAGTTTTACCCGCGCTGGTATGGTCACCAGCCGACGCCCAAGGTACGGGCCGAGGCAGCACCTGCCGTCGCGACTGCGCCTCAGGCGCCGCCCGCGGCCAATGGCGACCGCGGCAATGATGGCAACGACGCTGTCCCGGCCGAGCGGCCGACCGGCACCTCCGGCTGATTCTCAGGATTGGCCAGCCTGACGAGAGAGTTCGTCTTCTTTCAGATTCTTCCCTTCTACCTTTTACGCCTACCCGAAAGGAAACACGCATGAATATCCATGAGTATCAAGGCAAGGAAATCCTGCGCAAATACAATGTGCCGGTTCCGCGCGGCATCCCCGCGTTCTCGGTTGACGAGGCCCTGAAGGCCGCAGAAACGCTCGGCGGCCCGGTGTGGGTCGTCAAGGCCCAGATTCATGCGGGTGGCCGCGGCAAGGGCGGCGGCGTGAAGGTTGCCAAGAGCATCGACGACGTCAAGACCTACGCCTCGAACATCCTGGGCATGCAGCTGGTCACGCACCAGACCGGCCCGGAAGGCAAGAAGGTCAACCGCCTGTTGATCGAAGAAGGCGCCGACATCAAGAAGGAACTGTACGTTTCGCTGGTGGTGGACCGTGTTTCGCAGAAGGTCGCGCTGATGGCCTCGAGCGAAGGCGGCATGGACATCGAAGAAGTCGCTGCCCACAGCCCGGAAAAGATCCACACCCTGATCATCGAGCCGTCGGTCGGCCTGACCGACGCTGAAGCCGACGACATCGCCCGCAAGATCGGCGTGCCCGACGCGAGCGTGGCGCAAGCCCGCCAGGCCCTGCAAGGCCTGTACAAGGCGTTCTATGAAACCGACGCTTCGCTGGCTGAAATCAACCCGCTGATCCTGACCGGCGACGGCAAGGTCATCGCGCTGGACGCCAAGTTCAACTTCGACTCGAACGCGCTGTTCCGTCACCCGGAAATCGTTGCCTACCGCGACCTGGATGAAGAAGACGCCAACGAAATCGAAGCCTCGAAGTTCGACCTGGCCTACATCTCGCTGGACGGCAACATCGGCTGCCTGGTGAACGGCGCCGGCCTGGCCATGGCCACCATGGACACCATCAAGCTGTTCGGCGGCGAGCCGGCCAACTTCCTCGACGTGGGCGGCGGTGCCACCACCGAGAAGGTGACCGAAGCCTTCAAGCTGATGCTGAGCAACCCGAACGTGGAGGCCATCCTGGTCAACATCTTCGGCGGCATCATGCGTTGCGACGTGATCGCCGAAGGCGTGATCTCCGCTTCCAAGGCCGTGCACCTGACGGTGCCGCTGGTCGTGCGCATGAAGGGCACCAACGAAGACCTCGGCAAGAAGATGCTGGCCGACTCGGGCCTGCCCATCATCTCGGCCGACACGATGGAAGAAGCCGCCCAGAAGGTGGTGGCCGCTGCCGCTGGCAAGTAAGCCGTCGCACGAACGCAACCATACGCGAACGCGGGCGGTGCGCAGGCGCTTTGATGCGCCCTCGCGCGCGCCGCTCGTAGCCAAGCAAAGGATTACAGCATGTCGATTCTGATCAACAAAGACACCAAGGTCATCACCCAGGGCATCACCGGCAAGACCGGCCAGTTCCACACCCGTGGCTGCCGCGACTACGCCAACGGCAAGAACTGCTTCGTCGCGGGCGTGAACCCGAAGAAGGCCGGTGAAGACTTCGAAGGCATTCCCATCTACGCCAGCGTCAAGGACGCCAAGGCCCAGACCGGCGCCACCGTGTCGGTCATCTACGTGCCGCCCGCAGGCGCCGCTGCCGCGATCTGGGAAGCTGTTGACGCCGACCTGGACCTGGTGGTCTGCATTACCGAAGGCATCCCCGTGCGCGACATGATGGAAGTCAAGGACCGCATGCGCCGCGAGAAGAAGAAGACCCTGCTGCTGGGACCGAACTGCCCGGGCCTGATCACGCCGGACGAAATCAAGATCGGCATCATGCCGGGCCACATCCACAAGAAGGGCCGCATCGGCGTGGTGTCGCGCTCGGGCACGCTGACGTACGAAGCCGTGGGCCAGCTGACCGCGCTGGGCCTGGGCCAGTCGTCGGCTGTCGGCATTGGTGGCGACCCCATCAACGGCCTGAAGCACATCGACGTGATGAAGATGTTCAACGACGATCCGGAAACGGACGCCGTGGTCATGATCGGTGAGATCGGCGGTCCGGACGAGGCCAACGCGGCTTACTGGATCAAGGAAAACATGAAGAAGCCGGTGGTTGGCTTCATCGCTGGCGTGACCGCGCCTCCGGGCAAGCGCATGGGCCACGCCGGCGCGCTGATCTCGGGCGGTGCCGATACCGCCCAGGCCAAGCTGGAAATCATGGAAGCCTGCGGCATCAAGGTGACCAAGAACCCGTCGGAGATGGGCCGCCTGCTGAAGGCGATGCTGTAATTTGCTGACGATGTTCAGTACGTCGTTTCCGCCTGCGCGGAAATGATAAGACATTGCCCCCGCCGCGTGCGGGGGCAATGTCATTCTGGTGGGACACTTACTAGGGTATCTCCCAAGCGGCACCAGCCGGAATTGAAACCGAATCGTAAGGTTCGTGCGTTAAACAGTCATGTCTGTGTTTTCAGACATCCGAATTGCCGTCATATGACGGGTCGGACCTATAGATAGAACTCGAGGAGCCTCCCCGTGGAACTGCTGTCTTCCACCACTTTCTGGATTGCGTTGGGATCGATCATCCTGACCAATATCGTCCTGTCCGGCGACAACGCGGTGGTGATCGCGCTCGCCTCGCGCAACCTGCCGCCCGCCCAGCAGAAGAAGGCCATCTTCTGGGGCAGCGCCGCCGCCATCATCATGCGCGTGGTGCTGACCGTGGCCGCGGTCAAGCTGCTGAGCCTGCCGTACCTGAAGATCGTCGGCGCCGTGCTGCTGGTCTACATCGGCGTGCAGCTGCTGACCGGCGATGACGACGAGGAAGGGCACGATGGCAAGGACAATATCTGGGCCGCCATCCGCACCATCCTGATCGCCGACCTGGTGATGTCGCTCGACAACGTGGTGGCCGTGGCCGCCGCTGCGCAGAAGGGCCCCGAAGGCAGCCAGCTGATGCTGCTGATCATCGGTCTGGGCCTGTCGATCCCGCTGATCGTGTTTGGCAGCACGCTGCTGCTCAAGGTCATGGAGCGCTTCCCGGTCATCATCGTGCTGGGCGCCGCGCTGCTCGGCTACCTGGCGGGTGAGATGCTGGTCAGCGACCCGGTCGACGCCGCCTGGTTCGAAGTCCACGTGCCGCACGCCCACCTGGTATTCGGCGCCGCCGGCGCGATCCTGGTGGTGCTTATGGGCAAGCTGCTGAGCCGCCGGTCGGCACAGACCGCCTGACGAGGTTCCGCCCAGGCGAGAAGGGCGGCCAACTGGCCGCCCTTTTTCGTTGGCGCGCCGGCAAGGCGGTCGTCGGTGCCTTGGCCAACTAACTCATGTGAGTGATCGCACATTTTGTCGGTTGGGCGCGGTGGTAGGGGGGCGCAAGTGACAAATTTTGGCGCATCCGGCAAGCATCCCCCTGACGGGTGACGAAATTTGTCGTTTTTTTACCCCCTGCGGATGGGGGATGCCGCTGGCACGCTTACTGCTCAATAGTCCCCGCGTCACGAAACCGAAGACGTGCAACGCTCAACTAAAATCTCTTCGAGGGGTCAAATCATGCAACGGGTACAACAACTGAAGAAACTGGGCCGTCGTGTCCAGAAGGGCTTTACGCTGATCGAACTGATGATCGTGGTGGCGATCATTGGTATTTTGGCGGCGATTGCGATTCCGCAGTATCAGGATTACGTGACGCGCTCGCGTTGGTCGGACAACATCACTTCTATTGCTCCCCTGAAACAGGCGATCGCGGAATGCGTTCAAAACAACGCTCAGACGGCAATTGCAGCGCCTTGCAATGACGTTACCGCAACGGGCCTGCCCAGCGCCAATGGTGGCGGCTACACGGCGGGCGTTCCTACTCCCACGAATGCCACAGTGACTTATGCCGCCGGCGTGATCACCCTCACGGGTACGGCTGCCGCAGGAAACTGTGTTGTAACGGTCACGCCGACGCCCTCGGCAACTTCTGTTGCTTTTGTTGTTGCAAACGCAGCCGGCGCAGGCGGTGCAGCGGCTTGTACCAAATCCAAGACCGGCGTCTAATCTGGTTGAGAATCTTTGGGGGGAAGGGCGCCTTCGGGCGCCTTTTTCTATCCCCTTCGTCCAAGCTATCATGCGCCTTTTCTCCAACAAGGCGTTCTCATGCTGCCGTCCAGGACTGTCATTCCGGCGATAGCCGTTGTCCTAACGATTGCCTTTCCGCTGCTAGTTTCCCGGCACACCCTGCCGCTAGCCACCTTTTACGGCGAATGGACAGCCGCACTCTGCGCCACCGCCGTCATCGCGATCCATGCAGTCCGACAGCCAACTGCATCGCGTTCCGTGTCGATGCCGTGGATATCGCTGCTGTTTGTCTGGCTGGTCGCTGTCAGCCTTGTACTCAGCGTCACCGGCAACTCTGATATCACCGGCAGCAGCCTCGTCACTGTTCTCACGCTGCTCCTTGGCGCGATGGTGACGCGTGCATCCTGGGGGTACTGCCGCGCATTGCCAGCGTCCAATCGTGACATTGCTGACACCCTCGCTACGGCTTTCCTCATCGCTGGCCTGCTTGGTGTCGTGACGCAGTGGGTACAACTGTTCCACCTTGAACCCCGCGCCTTCGGTCTAGTCTCCACCTACTTCTACGACGCCAACCGCCGCCTCTGGGGCAACCTGAACCAACCCAACCACCAGGCCACCGTTGAAGGCCTAGCGTTGGTGGCGTCAGTGTGGCTGGCCTCGCGTGGCCGCTTGCGTTTCCCGATGTGGCTCGCCGCGGTGGCCTTGCTGGAAAGCGGCGTCGTGCTGTCCGGTTCGCGCACCGGCGTGCTGCATGTTGGCCTGGCTGCGGTCTATGCACTGGTCGCAGCGTGGCTCGCACGAGGCGGGCGGCGCGACTCGGATCCAATGCAGCGACCGGTCGGTCTGCTCGTCGCAGCAGTAGCAATGGTGGCGATGCTGCTGATCCTGCAGCCCGCGATCCGCGCGGCAGGGCAAGCCTTCGACTGGCGCCTGTTCGACACCATCGCCCAACTCGAAGCAGAAGACCAGATGTCCGCGCGCGGCGCGCTGTGGACCCACGCGCTGGCAATGTTCCGCTCCCACCCCTGGTTCGGCGTCGGCTGGGGCGAGTTCGGCTGGGCGCAGTTCCAGCAAATGCAGCAAGTCGGCGTGAAGGTGGAGATGTCCCTGCACGCCCACAACGCCATCCTCGACTTGCTGGCGAAGACGGGCATCGTCGGCGCCGCCGGCGTAGGCCTGATCCTGCTGGCGTGGCTATGGCGCGTGGTTCGCGTTCGCCTGTGGCACGGCGATAGCGAAGAGCGCAAGCAGACCGTGCTGGTTCTTACCTGGCTGGCGATGCTGTGCGCGCATTCGATGCTCGAATACCCGCTGCATTACCTCTATTTCTTCCTGCCGTTCTGCTTCATGCTCGGTTGGCTGGAGCCGTCAGGCTTCGGGCGTTGGCGCGTGCCGATGCCAGTGGCACGGGCGCTGGCGATCGCGTTTGTCGTGGTGGCCGCGGCCGTGCTGGCCACCATGTGGCAAGACTACCGCCGCGCCGAAGCCCGCGAATACGCCAGCAGCGAAGGCCACCGCAATGCCTTGCCGATGCCGCGCTTCTGGTTCCGCCAGCACGCGCAGGCCGACGCTGCCGGCCAGGCCACCATCACGCCGGCCAATGCGGCAGAGTTGTTGCCCGCCCACATCGCCGCCGTCCACCTGCTGCCTACGCCGACCATGATCGCGCGCACCGCATGGCTGCTGGCGCTGACCGGCGATCCTGCGCAAGGTCGCCAGTGGATGGAACGGCTGCGCTGGTACTACCTTGGCGATGAAGTCGCGCAATACGCTGAGATTGCGAAGGCATGCCGCGACCTGACGCCAGATGAACGCCCGCAGGCATTCTGCGCATGGGTTGGCGACCGTTCGCGTCGGTACTCCGAATGGCCCCGGGGCTGACCTAATAGTACGGATACGGGCTGTAATATACCGGTGGCGGAGGCGGCGGATTGTAGTAATACCGCGGCGCAGCGGCGACGCGTCCGGGGGCGGGCACGCGGTTGCCGCTGGCGTACATGCACTGTACGTAGGCGGCATCGTATTGCTGTTGCGTGCCGTAACCCGCGTACTGGGCATTGCCCGCGCCGACCGCCGCGCCAGTCAGCAGGCCTACGCCCGCACCCACCGCCGCACCCGAACCGCCATTAAAGGCCGCACCCGCCGCTGCGCCCAGCGCGGTGCCGACTACGGCGCTGCCGACGGCCGCATTGTTGGCGGCCTGCGAGGATGAGACACCGCCCACCCGCCCGAAGGCGAACTGGCGGCAGTTGTAGTCGTCGGCGCGGAACTGTTCGAAGCTCTTGCCGGTGCCCGGCAGCACCATCACGCTGGGGCCGGCAGGCATCACGGCGCACGCGCCGAGGGTCAGGGTGGCCACGGCCAGCGTGGCGCGGGTCAGGGCATGCATGGTGTCACCCCGCATCAGGAGTTGGCCGGCGGCTGTGCCGGTATGCGCTGCCAGCCGCCGGGACAGGACTGCACATAGGGGTAGTAGCCTTCGGGCTGGTCGCAGTGGTACCACCAGCCCTGCTGCGGCGCTACGCCGTCCGGGCCGGGGACCGGCACGGGGCCGTTCGGTCCCTGTTCGATGTACTGCGGCGGCGCCGCGGGTGCGGTGACCACGGCGGGCGGGTAGTAGTACGGGGCGGGGTAGCCATACGGGTAGCCGCCGTAGAACACGCCGGGCCCGAAATAGAGGCCCACGCCGACGCTTGTGCGCGTCTTGATAAAGCCGCCGCGTGCGTCGCTATCGTGCAAAGCGGCATCGTGGAGATCGGCCCGCCCGGCGAGGGCGGCGCCGCTTGCGGCCGTGGCCGCCAGTGCCAGGGCGATCTGGCAGAGCATGCGCCCGTTCATGGTATCCACCTCTTCCCCGCGCGCACCGCATGGCACGCCACGGACAGGGTCAGCAGGCTGCAACCAGCGTGGGCCTGCAATCGTATTGAATACCAAATTGTCCCGCGCCGGCGCCACGGCGGCGCGGCTGGAAATGCGGCGTTACCTTTATTACCGGGGAACGACGTTGGCGTAAGACGTCGTGACAGGGCCCATCGCGGCGCGTGTTGCAGGCGTCACGTGTGGAGGTCAGCCGGCCGCCACCCAATCCCCCGACTTGCCCCCATGCTTTTCCAGCAACTTCACATTGCCGATTACCATGCCGCGGTCCACTGCCTTGCACATGTCGTAGATCGTCAGCAGCGCCACCTGCACGCCGGTCAGCGCTTCCATCTCCACGCCGGTCTGGCCGCGGGTTTCGGTGCGCACGGTGCAGGCGACGGTGGCGGTGGCCTCGTCCAGTGCGAACTCGACCGCCACCTTGGTCAGGCCGATCGGGTGGCATAGCGGGATCAGGTCGGCGGTGCGCTTGGTGGCCATGATCGCTGCCACGCGGGCGATGCCGATCACGTCGCCTTTTTTTGCGCTGCCGTCGCGCACCAGCGCGAAGGTGGCGGGCTCCATGGTGATGGTGCCCGTGGCCACGGCGACGCGGTGGGAGCTGGCCTTGTCGCCGACGTCGACCATGTGGGCCTGTCCGGCGGTATCGAAATGGGTGAGCTGGGTCATGATCGTGAGCTTCAGTGCGAACTGCGTGCAGGTGGCCGCCAGCGTCCCTGGGAAGCATCCGATGGGAACGGCCACGGGAGGCCGCTATCATAGCAACATGTCAAAACACCCATCGCTTCGCAGGTCTGCAGCACGCGGCCCTGGCGCCGTGGCGGACGCTGTTCCTGCCGGTTCGGCGTCACATCGCGGCGACGACAGCCATTGCCGCGCTGGCGGCGCATGGATGCCATGGCGGCGGCCACTGGCGGCGTTGCTGGCGCTGACGTTGGCGGCGCCGGCCTGGCCCCAGGGTACGCCGCGCCCGACCACGGCGCCAGCCACGCCGGTGGCGGCTGCACCCGTGGCCAGGCCGCCGCAGCCGGTGCCCGCCATCTCGGGCGAGGCCAGCGACCAGGTCTATGACAACCTGAACCGCAGCGTGAAGGCGGGCCAGAAGTCCGAGTTCGGCCTGCGCACCAACAACGCGGTGGTGGAGGCCGGCGGCGTGCAACTGCCGGACCTGGGCGACCCGTCCACGGCGTCGCTGTCGCCCGACATGGAAAAGCGCCTGGGCGACCGCATAATGCGCGATATCCGCCGCGACCCGCTATACGTGCCGGATCCGCTGCTGTCCGATTACCTGAACGCGCTGGGCTACGGGCTGGTGCAGGCGGCGCGGCGCCAGAATATCTCCGGTTCGACCGGCGCGGGCACCTTTGCCACCGGCTTCGACCTGTTCGCGGTGCGTGACCGCAGCATCAACGCGTTTGCGCTGCCGGGCGGCTATATCGGCGTGCATACGGGGCTGCTGGTGCAGTCCGATACGGAATCGGAGTTGGCTTCGGTGCTGGGCCATGAAATCGGCCACGTGATGCAGCGGCATATCGCGCGCGGCATCACCTCGCAGGACCAGTCGATGTGGATCGCGCTGGCCTCGATGGTGCTGGCGGGCCTGGCCGCCACGCGCAGCCCGGATGCGGCGGCGGCGCTGGCGATGGGCGGGCAGGGCGCGGCCATCGCCAACCAGCTGTCGTTCTCGCGCGGCGCCGAGCGCGAGGCCGACCGGGTCGGCTTCCAGATACTGACCGCGGCGGGGTTTGACCCGCAGGGCATGCCCGATTTCTTCATGCGGCTGCAGCGCGCATCAGGGACTGCGGAAAACTCGGTGCCGTCCTATGTGCGGACCCACCCGCTGACCTCCGAGCGGATTGCCGACATGCAGGATCGTGTCAGCCATGCCAGCAAGCGCAAGGTCGCCAATACGCCCGAATACGAGTTTGCGCGGATGCGGGCCCGCGTGATCCAGGAATCGTCGCCCAGCGACCTGCAGAACCTGCGCGCGGCCCTGCGCACGCAACTGCCGGGAGCAACGGTACTGCGCGCTCCGGCGCTGCACTACGGCCTTGCCTTTACCGAGCAGCGGCTGGGCCGCTACCCGGCCGCCGAGCAGGAGCTGGCCGAGGCGCGCCGCCTCTACGGCAATATCCCCGGCGCCACCTCGGGCAGCCCCATGCTGGACGTGATGACAGTGGAACTGGCGCGCGCCCAGGCCCGCGTGCCCGAGGCGCTGTCCCAGGCCACTGCCTCGATGAAGGCGTTCCCGCTGTCGCATGCGGTGGCGATTGCCTATGCCGATACCCTGGTCGGCTCAGGCCGCTATGAAGAGGCCGTGCGCTTCCTGCGCGACCGCACGCGCCAGGAGACCAGCCGCAGCGATTGGTGGGAGCTGCTGGCGCGCGCCTACGCGGGCCAGGGCAAGCGCTTGCAGCAGCACCAGGCGCTGGCCGAAAAGTATGCGATGGACGGCGCCTACCAGGCCGCGATCGAGCAACTGCAGATCGCGCGCAAGGCCGGCGACGGCGACTTCTACACGCTGTCCGAGGTCGATGCGCGCCTGCACCAGCTGGAGCGCCAGTACCGCGAGGACAAGCAGGACAGCAAGGGCATGCCTAACTGAGGCACGCTGCACTTGTTGTCACGAAGTCATCGAGAGCACCAGCGTCGTCCCCGCATGCAGCCGGGGACTCCCTCTTCCATTCACTCTGCAAGCTTGGCCGGCCCGATGTCTCCGGCCAGTGCCTGCCGCGGTGTCATGCCGAAACGCTCCCGGAACAATTTGCCGAACGCCGACGGATCGGCAAAGCCGCAGGCATGCGCGATCGCGCCGATGTGCGCGGACTGGCCGGCCCGCTGCAGGTATTCGCGGCTGCGGCGCAGGCGAATCTCGCGCAGGGCCGCCATGACGCGCAGGGGCTCTCCCTCGAACAGCCGGTACAACTGTGCGCGCGAGCAGTGCAGGAACGCGGCAATCCGGTCGGGCGTGAGGTCGTGCTCGTGCGCATGCTGCTCCATGAAGCGATACGCGGCCTGCAGTTGCAGCTTGCCGGAGCGCCACCGGGCATTCCCGGCATCCGCTCTGGCGATGTCCGGATGCGTAGCGATAAGCTGCAACGCCATGCCGACTGTACTCTCCATGACCACGCCAAGGGCGGCGCGGTCAAGCCGGGGACCGTGAGCGGCAAGCATGCGCAGCTGCATGGAAACAAACGGGGCAAGCGAGGACGCCGTCAGCAGCGTGGCGATACGGCCCGGATTCGCGGGATCGTGGCCAAGCGCCTGGCGCACGGTCTCGCGCGGCAGGCGCAGGTAGCAGGTGGAGGACTCGGTCCAGTCCGATGACATCGGCTGGCCGCAATCGAACATGAAGAGTTCGCCGGCACGCACGACGGTGCGCATGCCGTCCTTCTGCTCCACCCGGTACTCGCCGCGGTCAAGCAGGCAGATGGCGATGTGCTCGTCGGTGCTGCGCACGCGCTGCGGTGTCAGCCAGGTGCGAACGACCGAGCTGGTGCAGTGGATAAACTGGGCGCCGGCACCTTCGCCCTTGTTGCGGGCATGTATCTGCAGGCGAGCTTCGCCTGTGTGGCATGCGGCTATGCGAATCACGCCGACGTGGTCGGCGCGATCAACATTTTGGCGCGGGGGCACCGCGTTGCAGCCTGTGGAGAGTCGGCGTAGTCAAGCCGCTCTACGAAGCAGGAACCCACCGAAGTGACTATGTAGAGCATCACGTAGCGCCGTAGGAATCCTCGTCCTTTCCGCCGTAAGGCGGCAGCCGAAGGCTGAGGACGGGGAGAGGGACACCGCCCGCCAGTAACGCTAGCGGGGGTTCGACGATGAGGGGCTCTCGCTTGACCGACGGCATCGATGTGCCAAAGTGAAGATCCGAACCATCACTTGAGGTAAGGAGAGCCCAAATGAATGCTACGACATATGGGCTGGATCTTGCAAAGTCGATCTTCCAACTCTACTGGGTCGACCCAGAGACGGGCGAGACGCACAGCCGGCGCCTCAGCAAGACCCAACTGATTTCCTTTCTGAGCAATCGCACCCCCGGCAAGTTCGTACTGGAGGCGTACCAACCCAGAGTGGCACCGGCGGCAAGGTTCACCTCGGCCATATCAGCAAACGTGGCGATCCCTATTTGCGCAAACTGCTGATCCATGGCGCACGCATCGTGCTGACCCGCTCGAAGCGGCGCCCGTGCTGGGCTGAGGCCCTGCTGGTCAGGCGCCCGACCAATGTTGCCATCGTCGCGCTAGCCAACAAGATGGCGCGCACCGCCTGGGCATTGCTTGCCCATCGCCGCGTCTATGAACCCGGCTATGTCAGCGCACGGCCTGCGTAGCGAAAGCACGACCACAGCAGGGCACAAACGAATACCTTCAGGGTTGCACAGGGTAAGGAGATAAGGTGTGATGGCAAACTAGGTCGGACCGCGGGAACGCAAACCCGATGACATCCAAGCGGCTTACAGCCCGTCGTGGGAGATGGGGACGTTCCCGGCTGATTCCATCAAGGCCCGCAGGCACGTTCCTGCAGCAAGGTCGGATATAAGACAGCAACCCATACCTACAAGCCAAAGCCCTTCAATTTACCTTGGCATCCGGGCGGTGTTCATATAAGGATGTCAAGGGGGCGGTTGCGTCAGGCCGCCGGCTGGCGCACGAAGCCAAAGCGCTTGGGCACCTCGCTCTCGGCAATCGGCTCGATCGGGATGTCGCGGCCATCGTGATGGAATACGCCCAGGTCCGTGCCGCAGGCTTCGCCATGCCAGGTGCTGGCGCCGCTGAACAGTTCCAGGTCGTGGTCGTGCAGCAGGGCGCCCTGCTGTGCCGGCAGGCTGCCTTGCGCCATGCCTTCGACCGTGCCGGCCAGCACCACATTGCCGTGCTCGTCGGCGAAGCAGGCCTGCAGCGTGAAGGGCTGCTGCGTGGTGGTGCGCAACGCGCCTTCATGCAGCCGCACGACCCACGGCGCATAGCCCAGCGATACGAACACCCGTTGCGGACCGTTCTGGAAGTACCAGGCGCCGCGCTCGTCGCACAGGTAGTTGCGTTCGATAAAGCCGATCAGCGCTTCATGGCGGATGGGGTCGCCCGACAGCCCGTGCTGCTGGGCGTATTCATTGCGCAGGCGCCACTGCCCGCGGCGGTCCAGTGCCAGCCAGCCGTAGGCATTGGGCACGTTGGGCCAGCGTGCCATGGCTTGCCTGACGATCTCGTCCATGTCTGTCTCCTCGGGGGGCCGGTGGCTTATCGTGCCGCTGCACCCGCCCTACATCATGCGGTCAAAAAAACCCAGGATCCGTGCCGGCAGCCATTCGATATCTCCGCTGAAGCGCCCGTCGGGCAGCAGCGGCAGGTGCCGGCGCCAGCCCTCGGGCGGGGTCATGAAGCCGACATGGCCGCCGTGCTCGGGCTGTTCCAGCCATACCTGGGGGCTGGCGTCGGCCGGGCCGGGCAGGTGCCGGGCCGGCAGGAAGGGATCGTTGCGCGCATTGAGCACCAGCGTGGGCACGGCGATGTCGCGCAGCACAGGTTTGCTGGCGGCGCGGCGCCAGTAGTCGTCGGTATCGATAAAGCCATGCAGCGGCGCGGTGACGACGTTGTCGAAGGCGTACAGGTCGCGGCTGGCCAGCATCGTGTCGCGGTCGAACAGCCCCGGGAACTGCCCCAGCTTGGCCAGCGACTTGCGCTTGAGCGTCTGCAGGAACATGCGCGTGTAGACCAGGTTGAAGCCGGCCGACAGCGCCGCGCCGCCGGCAGCCAGGTCCAGCGGCGCGGAGATCGCCGCGGCCGCATGCACGTGGCCGGCGCCGGCGCCGTCTTCGCCCAGGAAGCGCAGCAGCGCGTTGCCGCCCAGCGAGATCCCCACCACCAGCAGCTTGCGCCCGTTGGCGCAATGGCGCTGGCGCATGCGCTCCAGCACCCAGCGGATCTCGGCCGAATCGCCCGAATGGTAGAAGCGCGGGGCCAGGTTGAGCTCGCCCGAGCAGCCGCGGAAATGCGGGACCACGCCCTGCCAGCCGCGCAGGGACAGCGCATGCATCAGCGCCTGCGCGTAATGGCTGCCGGAATCGCCCTCCAGGCCGTGGAACATCACCACCAGCGGCGTGTCCGGGCGCACCGGGTGGGTGGTCCAGTCGAGGTCGATGAAGTCCTGGTCGGGGGTGTCCCAGCGTTCGCGGCGGAAGCTCACGCGCGGCGGGCGGCGCGTGAAGCGCGCGGGGATGATGGTCTGGGCATGGCCGCCGCGCAGCCACCAGGGCATCGGCACGCCTTCGCCGTAGCCATGGCCGGGTGCCGTGGCGGGATCAGCCTGGGCGGCGTTGACGACCTGGGGAAGGCGGTGGTGCGGAAGCTGCGTCATGCCGGCGTGGTGTTGCAGCAGGCCGCGGCGCGGCCATGCGGGGTTCAGTGCAGCGCCTGCCCCGGCGCGGCGGCCACGGCGGCAACCTGCACCGCGTTGGCCGGGCTGCAGTGGATATGTGCCAGGCGCCAGCCTTCGTGGTTCTGCATCAGCACATAGGTGGTGTGCACGTACAGGTCGGCCTCGACGCGGTCGCCGCCGAAGCGCAGTGCCTCGGTCACGTCGAAGATCGCCACGGCCATCGACGCATGACTGCTGGTCTCGATCGCATCGACCAGCACCGGTTGTTCTTCCAGCAACTGCAGGAAGGCCTGGCGCAGCTGTTCGTGGCCGATCAGGCGCTGGCCGTCGGGCAGCACGCAGGTGATCGAGTCTTCGTCTAGCCACAGGCGCAGCGCGCCGTCGGCGTCGCGCAGCTTCAGTGCTTCGCGAAAGGCTTCGACGATGTCTTCGGCGGAATCGAACAGGCGGGCAAAGCGAGGCATGGTGGCAGTAGAAGTGGCGAGGGCGGTGAAATCAGGGCCGGTGCAGCAGCTTGCGCAGCTCGACGAACACCATTTCAGGTTCGATCTCTTTCAGGCAGCGCAGGTGGCCCAGCGGGCATTCGCGCTTGAAGCAGGGACTGCACTCCAGCTGCAGCCACATGATACTCGCTGCCTGTGACAACGGCGGCGTGTGGCGCGGGTCGCTCGAGCCAAACACCGCCACCTGGGGCCGGTTCAGCGCCGCGGTGACGTGCATCAGGCCGGAGTCGTTGCAGACCGCGGCTTCGGACAGCGCCAGCAGGTCCACGGCGTCATCCAGCGAGGTCTGGCCGCACAGGTTGCGCACGAACGGGGCCTCGCTGACTATCTCGGCGGCGATCTCGGCGTCCTTGGCCGAGCCCAGCGTGATCATCTGCGCATACGGGTAGGAACGCCGCAGCATCTGCGCGAGCCTGGCGAAATGTCCGGCCGGCCAGCGCTTGGCCGGGCCGAACTCGGCACCCGGGCAGAACGCGATCACGCGCGTGTGCGGGGCGATGCCAAAGCGCTCGGCGGTGGCCGCCATGCGCGTCGGGTCGACGCGCAGACGCGGCTCTGGCAGGTCTTCGGGCAGGCGCGCGCCGGGCCTGAGCGCCAGGCGGGCGTAGTGCTCCACCATCGGCGGGCGCTTGTCGCGCGGCGGGTTGGCGTGGCGCACGTTGAGCAGGCCGAAGCGGGCTTCGCCGCGGTAGCCGATGCGCAGCGGGATGCCAGCCAGCCAGGGGACCAGTGCCGACTTGAGCGAGTTCGGCAGCACGTAGGCGAGGTCGTAGCCTTCGTTCTTGAGCTGCTGCGCGAACATCAGCCGTGCCGACAGCTGCAGCTTGCCGTGCGCGAGGTCGGACGGGAACACGCGGCCGATCTCCGGCATGCGCGCGAGCACGGGCGCGACCCACTTGGGCGCGAGTGCGTCGATGACCAGGCGCGGATGGCGCGCCTTGAGCAGCGCAAAGAGCGGCTGCGCCATCAGGGCGTCGCCGATCCAGTTGGGGGCGATGACGAGGGCTTTCTTCATGGGCGGGGCGCTTGGAGCCGGCACGCCGGCGCGGACGCCGGGAACGCCGACGCTCCGGGGCGCCTGCAAGCGGCCCGGAGCGTCAGGATCGTGCGAATGCGGGCGGCTCGGGTCAGTGGTGGCCCTTCAGCACGGTGCCCGGCTTGAGCTTGTAGACGGTGCCGCAGTAGGGGCACTTGGCTTCGCCGGTGTCTGCCACGTCGAGGAACACGCGCGGATGGTAGTTCCATGCCGGGGTGCTGGCGGTCGGGCAGTGCAGCGGAATGTCTTCAGCGCCGATTTCGATGATGGTGGCGGTTTGCGTCATGGTGTTGCAGGGAGTGATGCTTATTGTTCGATGAAAACAGCGGGTGTGCCGCGCCCGGCAGTACCGGGCGCGCGCAGAAGGGGCTGGCAGCCGGTGCTCAGACCAGCGTCAGCCACTTCTTGTACTTTTCGTTGGTGCCGCCCACGGCGGCAAAGAACGTGTCCTGGATCTGCTTGGTCACCGGGCCGCGGCGGCCTTCGCCGATGACGCGGTCGTCCAGTTCGCGGATCGGCGTGACTTCGGCGGCGGTGCCGGTGAAGAAGGCTTCGTCGGCGCAGTACATCTCGTCGCGGGTGATGCGCTTTTCACGCACCTCGATGCCCAGGTCGCGGGCGATGGCCAGGGTGGCGTCGCGGGTGATGCCGTCCAGGCACGAGGCCAGGTCCGGCGTGTAGATCACGCCGTTGCGCACGATGAAGACGTTCTCGCCCGAGCCTTCGCTGACATAGCCTTCGGTATCCAGCAGCAGCGCTTCGTCGTAGCCCAGGCCGGTGGCTTCCTGGTTGGCCAGGATCGAGTTGATGTAGTAGCCGCTGGCCTTGGCGCGCACCAGCGACACGTTGACGTGGTGGCGCGTGAACGACGAGGTCTTCACGCGGATGCCGCGCTCCATGCCTTCCTCGCCCAGGTAGGCGCCCCACGGCCAGGCCGCGATCGCCACGTGGATGGTGTTGCCCTTGGCCGAGACGCCCAGTTTCTCGTCGCCGACCCACACGATCGGGCGGATGTAGCAGGATTCCAGCTTGTTGGCGCGCACCACTTCGCGCTGCGCCGCTTCCAGCGTGGCCTCGTCGAAAGGCATGACCATCTGGAAGATCTTGGCCGAGTTGAACAGGCGCCGGGTGTGCTCGTGCAGGCGGAAGATGGCGGTGCCTTCGGGCGTCTTGTAGGCGCGCACGCCTTCGAACACGCCCATGCCGTAGTGCAGCGTATGCGTCAGCACATGGATCTTGGCGTCGCGCCATTCGATCAGCTTGCCGTCCATCCAAATCTTGCCGTCGCGATCAGCCATCGACATGTCTTTTCTCCCAGCGCCGTCAAATTAGCAAAAACGCCATTGTAAGCCGCGGGGGCATGGGTCACAACGCGATGCAGGCGTTGCGGCGGTCTAGAATCCTCTTTTCCGGGCGTTTGCCGAATTTCGGACGCCATTTCCTGCTGTTCCCCCCTTGTTGCACGTTTCCCTATCCCAGAGCCGCCGTGCCTTTGACCACACATCCCGGCCATGACGACCTGCCTGAACCCGGCGAGGACGGCGCCAGCCCCGCGCCGGGCCCGGACTGGCAGCAGGTGCTGGCAGCACTGCGTGCACTGGCCGGCGCCGAACCCGCCGCCGGCGCCGAGGCCCGGCGCCTGCTGTGGGCGCTGACGCTGGACGCCGACGGCGTGCCGGGCACGATCGAGCCGCTCGAGCAGGTGCGCGGCGCGCGCGGCTGGGGCAAGCCGAAGCCGGTGCCGCTGGCCCGGGTCGCCGAGGACGACCGGCTCGAGCCGTGGGATGCCCGCGTGGCGCGCACCATCCGCCGCGACCAGTCGCATAACCGGCGCTACGTGCTGGACCGCGCCGCCGCGGTGATGGCGTTGGTGGGCCACCCGGGCGTGGTGCTGACACATGCGCCATCGCAGACGCTGGAGGTGGTCGAGGACGCCCCCGCGCTGGAAGCGGTCCACAGCGCCGGCCGTTATGTGCTGCGCATCTTCCCGCCGGTGCGCGAGGCGCCGACGATGGAAGCCTTGCTGCCCGCCGCCGCGCGCCAGGAAGCCGAGGCGCTGCGCCAGGTCACAGTGGTGCGCGACGGCCCGCACCGGCTGCGGGTGATCCGCTACACCCCGGCGCAGTTCGATGCCGCGCGGCTGGTCGGCGACGGTCTGGCGATCCCGGAGGACGGCCAGGCGCAGCTCGACCAGACCCTGCGCGCGCTGGCCGGCCACTTCCAGGTCCATGCCGACCAGGCCGTCGGCACACGCGCGGTGGAGGCCGAGACACGGCTGCGCGCCGAGGTGGCGCCGGTGGCCCGCGGCATCTCGCTGCGGCTGGTGGTGACGCCGCTGGGGCCGCTCGGGCCGCGGCTCGCGCCCGGCGTCGGGCGCGAGCGCCTGATGGCCGCGGTGCGCGGCGAGACCCTGGCCACGCAGCGCGACCTCGAGGCCGAGCTGGCGAGCGTGGCCGAGGTCTTCGCCGCGCTGCCTGTGCTGGTGACCCAGTCGCCGCCCGGCGGCGAGTACACCTGGACACTGGACGATCCGGAGGACGCGCTCGCCGTGGTCGAGGCACTGCCCGGCCTGCCCGCCGTGCAGGCCGTGGAATGGCCGCGCGGCAAGGAGATCCGCGTGCTGCCGGCCGACCTGCCGCAGCTGGGGGTGCAGATCGAGAGCCGCGGCGCGTGGTACCGGCTGGCCGGCGAACTGCGCGTGGCCGAGGGGCTGGTGCTGGAGCTGGGCAAGCTGATCGACTGGACCGGCAGCCACGCCGGGCGCTTCGTGCCGATGGGGCAGGGCGTCTACGTGGCGCTGACGCGCGCGCTGCGCGGCCGGCTGCGCGACCTGGCCGGCGTCGGTGAGCATGTGCCCGACGGCATTCGCGTCCCGCAGATGGCCACGCCGTGGCTGGACGACGTGCTGGCCGGCGCGGGCGTCGATCCCGACGCGCATTTCCGCCAGCGCATCGCCCGGCTGCGCGCCGCGCGCGAAGCTGACATCGCGCTGCCTGCCACGCTGGCGGCTGAGCTGCGGCCCTACCAGGAGGCCGGCTACCGCTGGGCCATGACGCTGGCGGCCTCGGGCCTGGGCGCCTGCCTGGCCGACGACATGGGCTTGGGCAAGACCCTGCAGGCGCTGGCGGTGCTGGTGGCGCGCGCCGGCGGCGGCGCCGCGCTGGTGATCGCGCCGACCTCGGTGTGCGGCAACTGGGCGGCCGAGGCGCGGCGCTTTGCGCCCACGCTCAACGTCCATGTCTATGCCGAGGGCGATCGTGAGACGCTGCTGGCGCAGGCCGGGCCGCATGACCTGGTGATCGTCTCGTACACGCTGCTGCAGCAGGCCAGCAAGGCGTTCTGCGCGCGCGAATGGCATACCGTGGTCGCGGACGAGGCGCAGGCCTTCAAGAACGCGGTCACGCGGCGGGCGCAGGCGATGTTCGCGCTGCCGTCGGGCTTCCGCATGGCGCTGACCGGCACGCCGGTGGAGAACCGGCTGGCGGAACTCTGGTCGGTGATGCGGTTCTGCAATCCGGGCTTGCTGGGCTCGCTGGCCCGCTTCAACGAACACTTTGCCAACCCGATCGAGCGCGGCGGCGTGCGTGAGGCGCGCCAGCGGCTGCGCCGCATGATCGCGCCGTTCGTGCTGCGCCGGACCAAGGCGCAGGTGCTGGACGAACTGCCGCCGCGCACGGAGCTGGTGATCCGGGTCGAGCCCGAGCCGGTCGAAGCCGCGCACTACGAGGCCCTGCGCCGCCAGGCCCAGACCGAGGCCGAGGCCGCGCTGGCGCGCGTGGAAGCGGCACGCAAGGCCACCAAAGGCGCGCCTGCCGGGGCCCGTGCGCGCGCCCTGGCGCAGGCCCAGCACCAGGCGCAGGCGCGCATCCACGTGCTGGCGCAGCTGATGCGGCTGCGGCGCGCCGCGTGCGATCCGCGCCTGGTCACGCCGGAACTCAGCGGCCAGCTGTCCGAAGGCGCCAAGGTGCGCGCCTTTGTCGAGCTGGCCAGCGAGCTTGCCGCGAGCGGCCACAAGACCCTGGTGTTCAGCCAGTTTGTCGATTTCCTGCAGCTGCTGCGCCAGGGGCTGGAGCGGGCCGGGCTGGCGCTGCAGTACTTGGACGGCGCCACCCCCGCGGCCGAGCGCACTCGCCGCGTGGCCGCCTTCCAGGCGGGCGAGGGCGATGTCTTCCTGATCAGCCTGAAGGCCGGCGGCTTCGGCCTGAACCTGACCGCGGCCGACTACGTGATCATTGCCGACCCCTGGTGGAACCCCGCCGCCGAAGACCAGGCCATGGGCCGCGCGCACCGCATCGGCCAACAGCGCCCCGTGACGGTGTACCGGCTGATCAATGCGGGCACCATCGAAGAGCGCATCGTCGACCTGCACCGCGACAAGCGCGCGCTGGCCGACGGGCTGCTGGAGGCCGACGACGACAGCACCGCGGGAACCGGCGCGCCGCTGCCGGACGTGGATGAACTGGTGGGCCTGCTGCGGCGCTGAGCGGCACCGGGCAGCACCATATGCCCGCACGGCATACCTTCAAACCAACTCGGTCGTTTGGTTTTGGCAGGAACCTTGCTATCGTGTGGCGCTGGCCCGGGGCTCAGATCCCGGTCATTAAACTTACCGACGGTGCCCCCATGCCTACTTCGTCCCGCCTGCTTCCGCGCTTGTCCTTCCGTCCCGCGACCGGCCTGGCCGTGCTGTGCGCCGCCGCTGCCATCAGCACGGTCAGCATGCCCGCCCGCGCGCAAGGGGAGTGGCCGACGCAGCCGGTGACGATCCTGATGGGCTTCACCGCCGGCTCCGGCGTCGACATCGTCGGCCGCACGCTGCAGGAATCGCTGCAGAAGTCGCTGAAGACCACCATCATCTACGACTACCGGCCGGGCGCCGGCGGCAACGTCGCCTCCGAAGCAGTGGCGCATGCCAGGCCGGATGGCTACACGCTGCTGCTGGGCACCGCCGCCACGCACGGCATCAACCCGGCGCTGTACAAGAGCCTGCCGTTCGACGCCGAGGCCGATTTCACTCCGATCGCGCCGCTGGTCGAGGTCTCCAACGTGCTGACCGTCAACCCGGCGGTGATCGACGTGAAGTCGGTCAAGGAGTTTATCGAGAAGGTCAAGGCCAACCCGGGCAAGTACAACTTCGCGTCCACCGGCAACGGCACCGGCACGCACCTGGCCTTTGCCGAGTTCAATGCGCGCGCCGGCCTGGACATGGTCCACGTGCCCTACAAGGGCGGCCCGGACGCGCTACAGGCGGTGGTGAAGGGAGAGGTCTGCTGCATCTTCAACCAAGTGCAGAGCGTGCTGCCGCAGTACCGCGCCGGTAAGGTGCGCCTGCTGGGCGTGACCACCAGGCAGCGGGTGCAAGTGATTCCCGACGTGCCGACCATTGCCGAGAGCGGCCTGCCCGGCTTCAACAGCACCATCTGGTTCGGCTTCTTCGGGCCGAAGGGGCTGGATCCGAAGATCGCGCGCAAGGTCAACGATGCGGTGAAGGTGGCGCTGGAAACGCCGGCGATCCGGCAGAAGCTGATCGATGCGGGCAACACGCCGCGGGTCGAGACTGTGGATCAGTTCAAGGCGACGGTGAAGGGGGATCGGCAGAAGTGGGCGGGGGTGGTTAAGACTGTGGGGGCGTCGGTGGATTGAGGGTGGTTGGGGGGTGGTTGGCTATCGCAGAGCCTGCATCCACGAGAAGCGGCAAGCGCCCCCCCAAGCCCCGCCCCTAAGCTCTTACCCCCAACCGAGTCAACAAATGCGCCAACTGCGCCTGCGTCCCCGTAGCCGTCTTGGTAAAAATAGCCTTCAACTGCGTGCGCCCAGTCTCGCGCCGGATGCCGATCAGCTCGCACGCCTCGGGCAGGCCGATGCCCGATGACAGCTGCAAGGCCAGCCGGGTCTCGGCCGGCGTGAGGCCGTAGAGGTCGCGCAGAACCGCCGGCAGTGTCATCGGCGCGGTGCCGGGCTCGTGGATCGCCACCAGCACGCTGGGGCGCTGCCAGTCCATCGCCAGATGGTGCGCGGGTGGCAGCGGCAGCAGGACGACCTGGGCCTGGCGGCCGGCGCTGTCGGCGGCGCGCAGCGCCTGTGCCGGCTGCGGGTTGGCGGGGTTGCATGCCGCCCGCAGCGCTTCGGCAAACGGGCGCGACAGCTGCCAGTCGGCTTCCTCGCGCACGGCCGCGGCAGGCGGCGCCACGGCGCTGGTTTCGATCGACGCCGCCGGCAGCAGCCGGCGCACCCAGGCCTCGCCGATGCTGTTGGCCAGCAGCGGCTTGCCGTCATCGCGGAACACGATCACGCCGAACGGCAGCCGCTCCATCAGCTGCGCCGACGCATGCGCCAGTGCCGACACCTGGTGGGTGCGGTCGCGCAGCGCCATCGCTTGGCGCACGTGCGGGATGGCCCAGTCGAGCGCGCGCGCGTCTTCGGGCGAATAGTGGTCGTGGCCATGCGGGCGCTGCAGCGACAGGAACACGTCGTAGTGCGGCTGGCGCTCGATCAGGCAGGCCATCACCGACGACTGCTCGAATTCCCGCAGGAACTCGCCATAGAAGGGCGACCTGCGCATCGCCGGCACGCCCAGCTCGCGTGAATCGATATACCAGTTGCCCACCGACATGCGCCTGGCGAACGGCAGGGCCGGGTCGATGGCCACGTACTGTTCGCTGTAGGCGGCCACCGCCTCCGGCATTGGGTTGACCTCCTGGTTCACCAGCACGCGCTCGTTGACCGTGTCGAGCACCAGCAGATGGGCATGCGTGCTGCCGCTGGCCTGGCACAGCGCGCCCAGGCTGCGCTGCCAGGCGTCGGCATCGAAGATCCCCTCGTACAGCGCGCGAATGGTGTCGTGCATCTGTGTATCGCTCATGGCTTCCCTTCTTTTTACTTCTTGTATTTTTAGCACTTTCTTCGCGGGGCAACGGGCGGGCCGCAGGCGCGGCGCTGGCCCGATGCCGGGCGCGGTGGTGTTCAGGCCTCGTCCAGCGCTGCGCCGAGGCGCGAGAGCAGATGCGTCAGCTGGGCCTGGCTGTTGCAGCCGGTCTTGTGGAACACGGCCTTGAGCTGGGTGCGCGCGGTTTCGTGGCGGATGTTCAGCTGCTGGCTGGCTTCTGGCAGGCCCTGGCCGGTGGCCAGCTGGTTGGTCAGCCGGGTCTCCGCCGGGGTGAGTCCGTACAGGTCGCGCAGCACCGGCGCCAGCAACAGCGGCGCGCTGTCCTGCTCATGCACGATCACCAGCGCCGCCGGTTCCTGCCATTGCGCGGCAAAGGCGTGCGAGGGCGGCAGCGGCAGCACGATCACCTGCGCGCCGGCGCCGCTGCCGTCGGTGGCGCGGGCGGCCTGCGCCGCGACCGCGCGTTGCGGGTCGCAGGCGGCCTGCACCATGTCGGCGAACGGGCGCGACAGGGTCCAGTCCGACACCTTGCCGGCCGGGTCCAGGCGCCGCGCCCAGCGCTCGCCGGCGCGGTTGCTGAGCAGCACGTGGCGCTGCGGCGAGAACACCAGCAGCGCAAAATTGAGCCGTTCCACCAGCTGCGTCGACAGCCGCGCCAGCACTGTCAGCCCCAGCGTGCGGTCGCGCATGGCCATGGCGCTGCGCATATGCGGGATGATCCAGTCCATGCTGCGGGTGTCGTCGGGCGAGAACAGCGGCTGCGTGCGCGCGCGCTGCATCGAGAAATAGACTTCGTAGTGGGGCTGGCGCTCGACCAGGCAGGCCACGTAGGAGCGCAGGTCATAGCGGTGGAAGAAGTCGCGGTAGAACGGATGGCGGGCCATGGTGCCTTCGCCCAGTTCGCGCGCGTCGATATACCAGTCGCCCGGCCGCAGGCGCGGCGCGAACTGCTTGGCCGGATCGATGGCCTGGTAGTCCGATTCATACTCGGAAAACAGTTCCACCACCGGATTGACGATCTCATTGACGGTGACCTGGTCGCGGACGGTGTCCCAGACCATCATCGAGGCGTGTGCCGTGCCCGCCAGTTCCGTCAGGGTGCGCAGGCTCTGCTGCCAGGCACCGGGATCGAGAATGCCCTCGTACAAGCCACGGATCGCTCCGTGCATGTCGGCTTCTTTCATCTGACTCACCCCCTGCATTCGCGACAAGGAAATGCGCGGCGCCGGCGGTGCGTCTGATCGCACACCGGCTGCATTCTTTTTGGCTGCTTGTTATTTTGGCCGCCTGTTGTCATGGCCGTTTCAAGACCGGCTCTGGCGCTTTTTGCGTGTCTGTTGTAGCAGACGTTGCATACATTACCGCACTCGGGGGTCAACAGGGGCATGGAGCTGACCCTTCTTTCGTGGGGAAGTATGTCACCAGCTCCCTGTGGGGTTGCACTGAATGTGATGCAAGGTACATATCACAAGTGCGTAACGGTCCGGAATCGGCAAAGCGTTGACCACGATCAGGTAAAATGCCCGTTTCCCCGAATTCCAGCGAAATCTCGCGCCATCCATCGCCATGACCTCTGTCCTGCGTCTTTCCGAGCTGATTTCCCAAGGCAAAATCTCCGGCAAGCGGGTGTTTATCCGCGCCGACCTGAACGTGCCGCAGGACGACGCCGGCAACATCACCGAGGACACCCGCATCCGCGCCTCGGTGCCGGCCATCGAGGCCTGCCTGGCTGGCGGCGCCGCGGTGATGGTCACCTCCCACCTGGGCCGCCCGACCGAGGGCGAGTTCAAGCCCGAAGACTCGCTGGCGCCGATCGCCACGCGCCTGTCCGAGCTGCTGGGCAAGCCGGTCAAGCTGGTGCAGAACTGGGTCGACGGCATCGAGGTGGCGCCGGGCCAGGTGGTGCTGCTGGAAAACTGCCGCGTGAACAAGGGCGAAAAGAAGAACAGCGACGAACTGGCCCAGAAGATGGCCAAGCTGTGTGACGTCTACGTGAACGATGCCTTCGGCACCGCCCACCGCGCCGAAGCCACCACGCATGGCATCGCCAAGTACGCCCCGATCGCCTGCGCCGGCCCGCTGCTGGCCGCCGAGATCGACGCGCTGGGCAAGGCGCTGGGCCAGCCGGCGCGTCCGCTGGTGGCAATCGTGGCCGGCTCCAAGGTCTCGACCAAGCTGACCATCCTGAAGTCGCTGGCCGACAAGGTCGACAACCTGGTCGTCGGCGGCGGCATTGCCAATACCTTCATGCTGGCAGCCGGCCTGAAGATCGGCAAGTCGCTGGCTGAAGCCGACCTGGTCGGCGACGCCAAGACCATCATCGACATCATGGCCGCCCGCGGCGCCTCGGTGCCGATCCCGGTCGACGTGGTGTGCGCCAAGGAATTCAGCGCCACCGCCGCGGCCACCGTCAAGGACGTCAAGGACGTGGCCGACGACGACATGATCCTGGACATCGGCCCCAAGACCGCCGCGATGCTGGCCGAGCAGCTCAAGGCCGCCGGCACCATCGTCTGGAACGGCCCGGTGGGCGTGTTCGAATTCGACCAGTTCGGCAACGGCACCAAGGTGCTGGCCCAGGCCATCGCTGAATCGAAGGCGTTCTCGATCGCCGGCGGTGGCGACACGCTGGCGGCCATTGCCAAGTACGGCATCGCCGACCGCGTGGGCTATATCTCCACGGGCGGCGGCGCGTTCCTGGAGTTCCTGGAAGGCAAGAAGCTGCCCGCATTCGAAGTGCTGGAGCAGCGCGCCGCAGGCTGACGCATCCGCCGGGCCCGGCGGTGTTGCCGGGGCCCTGAACCAGGAAATCCGCGCATGACTCGTTCCACCAAGATCGTCGCCACCATCGGCCCCGCCTCCAGCTCGCTGGAAATCCTGACCCGCATGATCGCGGCGGGGGTCGACGTGGTGCGGCTGAATTTTTCGCACGGCACCGCCCAGGACCATCTCGACCGCGCCCGCCTGGTGCGTGAAGCCGCGCAGGCATGCGGGCGCGAGGTCGCCATCATGGCCGACCTGCAGGGTCCCAAGATCCGCGTCGGCAAGTTCGAGCACGGCAAGATTACGCTCAAGGCGGGCGACCCGTTCATCCTGGATTCGAGCTGCCAGCTCGGCAACGAGCAGCGCGCCGGCCTGGACTACCAGGACCTGCCGCGCGACGTCGGCCCGGGCGACCTGCTGCTGCTCAACGACGGCCTGATCGTGCTGGTGGTGGACCGCGTGCTCGGCAGCGAGATCTTCACCACCGTGCGCGTGGGCGGCGAGCTGTCCAACAACAAGGGCATCAACCGCCAGGGTGGCGGGCTGTCGGCGCCGGCGCTGACAGCCAAGGACATGGACGATATCAAGACCGCCATGGCCCTGGGCGCCGACTACGTCGCCGTCAGCTTTCCCAAGAACGCCACTGACATGGAAATGGCGCGCCAGCTGGCCGCCGTGGCCGGCCAGCCGCACGGCCACAAGGCCCGCATGATCGCCAAGATCGAACGCGCCGAGGCAATCCGCCCGGGCGTGCTGGAAGAGATCCTGCAGGCGTCCGACGGCATCATGGTGGCGCGTGGCGACCTGGCCGTGGAGGTGGGCAATGCCGCCGTGCCGGCGCTGCAGAAGCGCATGATCAAGCTGGCGCGCGAGGCCAACAAGCTGACCATCACCGCCACCCAGATGATGGAGAGCATGATCATCAACCCTGTGCCCACGCGTGCCGAGGTCTCGGACGTGGCCAACGCCGTGCTGGACGGCACCGACGCGGTGATGCTGTCGGCCGAAACTGCGGCGGGCCGCTACCCCGTGGAGACGGTCGAGGCCATGGCCGCGGTCTGCATCGAAGCCGAGAAGTCCGAGGTGGTGCAGCTCGACACCGATTTCCTGAACCAGACCTTTTCGCGCATCGACCAGTCGGTGGCGATGGGTGCGCTGTTCACGGCCTATCATTTGCAGGTGAAGGCGATTGCCGCGCTGACCGATTCCGGCGCCACCGCATTGTGGATGAGCCGTCACCGTATCCATGTGCCGATCTATGCGATGACGCCCAACCTGGCCTCGCAGCGCAAGATGCAGCTGTACCGCAACGTGGTGCCGCTGCCGCTGCAGTCCAGCGCCGACCGCGACACCGCGCTGGAGCAGGCAGAAGAACTGCTGCTGGCCCAGGGCGTGGTGCAGCGCGGCGATTTCATCGTGCTGACCATTGGCGAGCCGATGGGCCAGCCGGGCGGCACCAATACCCTGAAAATCGTCAGGGTGGGCAGCTGAAAGTGAGATGAGGCAATGCGTGCCATGCCGGACGGAGCGCCAGCGCGGAATGCGCAGGGCTGACGGCGCCGGCAGGCACGGGCGATGCGCTACGTAAGTCGATTCACTGCGTAAGCGCCGATTAGAAGAATACGCGGAAGACACCCCATTTTTTATTAGGAGTTAGACATGCCACTCGTATCGATGCGCCAGCTGCTGGACCACGCGGCCGAGAACAGCTACGGCCTGCCGGCCTTCAACGTCAACAATCTCGAGCAAGTGCAGGCCATCATGCAGGCCGCTGACGAGGTCAACGCACCGGTGATCATGCAAGCCTCGGCCGGCGCGCGCAAATACGCCGGTGAGCATTTCCTGCGCCACCTGATCGAAGCCGCCGTTGAGGCTTATCCCCATATTCCGGTCGTGATGCACCAGGACCACGGCCAGTCGCCGGCGATCTGCCAGGGCGCGATCGACCTGGGCTTCTCGTCGGTGATGATGGACGGCTCGCTGCGCGAAGACGGCAAGACCCCGGCCGAGTACGACTACAACATCGACGTCACCCGCAAGGTGGTGCAGCTGGCCCACGCCGTCGGCGTGACCGTGGAAGGCGAACTGGGCTGCCTGGGTTCGCTGGAAACCGGTGAAGCCGGCGAAGAAGACGGCATCGGCGCCGTCGGCGTGCTGGATCACTCCATGCTGCTGACCGATCCGGAGCAGGCCGCCGATTTCGTCAAGGCCACCCAGCTGGACGCCCTGGCCATCGCCATCGGCACCTCGCACGGCGCCTACAAGTTCACGCGCAAGCCCACCGGCGACATTCTGGCGATCAGCCGCATCAAGGAAATCCACGCTCGCATCCCCAACACCCACCTGGTGATGCACGGCTCGTCGTCCGTTCCGCAAGAGCTGCTGGAAGAGATCCGCAAGTTCGGCGGCGACATGAAGGAAACCTACGGCGTGCCGGTCGAGGAAATCCAGGAAGCGATCAAGTACGGCGTGCGCAAGATCAACATCGACACCGACATCCGCCTGGCCATGACCGGCGCGATCCGCCGCTTCTTCGCCGAGAACCCGAGCAAGTTTGACCCGCGCGAATACCTGAAGCCGGCCCGCGAAGCCGCCAAGCAGGTGTGCAAGGCGCGCTACATCGCCTTCGGCTGCGAAGGCCAGGCCAGCAAGATCAAGCCGATCGGCCTGACCGACATCGCGCAGCAGTACAAGGCGGGCAAGCTGTCGCAGGTCGTGCAGTAAATGTCCCTAGTCCGCCTTCCGCGCAAGGGGAAGGCGGATTGCAGTTCCGGCCGCCGCGGCACGCATCCAGCGCCCGGCGGCTTCGCCGTTTTATCGGAACCAACATGTCCAACGCTCTCTACCAGTCCTCCATCAACTCGCTGCCGCTGCTGGGCCACGGCAAAGTGCGCGACAACTATGCCGTCGGCAATGACAAGCTGCTGATCGTCACCACCGACCGCCTGTCGGCGTTCGACGTCATCATGGGCGAGCCGATCCCTGACAAGGGCCGCGTTCTGAACCAGATGGCGAACTTCTGGTTCCGCAAGCTCGCGCACATCGTGCCGAACCACGAGACCGGCATCGCGCCCGAGACCGTGGTCGCGCCGGAGGAAGTGGAGCAGGTCAAGGGCCGCGCCGTGGTGGTCAAGCGCCTGAAGCCGATCCTGGTCGAAGCCGTGGTGCGCGGCTACCTCGCCGGCAGCGGCTGGAAGGACTACCAGGCCACCGGCAAGGTGTGCGGGATCGAACTGCCCGCCGGCCTGCAGAACGCGCAGAAGCTGCCCGAGCCGATCTTCACCCCGGCCGCCAAGGCCGAGATGGGCGAGCACGACGAGAACATCTCGTTCGGCGAAGTCGAGGCCCGCATCGGCATCGCGCTGGCGCGCCAGATGCGCGAGATCTCGATCCGCCTGTACAAGGAAGCGGCCGAGTTTGCCGCCACGCGCGGCATCATCATCGCCGATACCAAGTTCGAGTTCGGCCTGGACGACAATGGCGTGCTGACGCTGATGGACGAAGTGCTGACCGCCGATTCGTCGCGCTTCTGGCCGGCCGATTCGTACCAGGTGGGCACCAACCCGCCGTCGTTCGACAAGCAGTTCGTGCGTGACTGGCTGGAAGCCGTGCGCATCGACGGCAAGCCCTGGCCCAAGACCGCGCCGGCGCCACAACTGCCGGACGACGTGATCGAAAAGACCGCCGCCAAGTACCGTGATGCGCTGACGCGCCTGACGGGCGAAGAACTGCAGTAATGCAGGGCGCCGTTCCCGCGCGTGCGGGAACGGCCAACGAAGGAACAGACAAAGTGAGCAAGCAAGACAAGCCGCTGGTCGGCGTGGTGATGGGCAGCAGTTCCGACTGGGACGTGATGCAGCACGCAGTGGCCATGCTGAAGGATTTCGGCGTGCCGTTCGAAGCCCAGGTGGTGTCCGCGCACCGCATGGCGGATGACATGTTCCGCTATGCCGAGAGCGCGCGCAGCCGCGGCATCCGCGCCATCATCGCCGGGGCCGGCGGCGCCGCGCACCTGCCCGGCATGATCGCCGCCAAGACCATCGTGCCGGTGTTCGGCGTGCCGGTGCCGTCCAAGTACCTGCGCGGCGAGGATTCCCTGCTGTCGATCGTGCAGATGCCCAAGGGCGTGCCCGTAGCCACCTTTGCCATCGGCGAGGCCGGTGCCGCCAATGCCGCGCTGCACGCGATCGCCACGCTGGCCACCACCGACGAGGCGCTGGCCGGCGCGCTGGAAGCGTTCCGCGCGAAGCAGACCGAAGCCGCGCGCGCGATGACGCTGCCGCTGTAATCATCCGGACATCCCACGGAACCTAGCAATGCCTACCGATATCCATCCCTACCTCTCCGAAGCCCACACGCCGGAATCGCGCGCCGAGTTCGGCGTCGACCGTCCCGACGCGCCCATCCTGCCCGGCGCGTGGCTCGGCATGCTGGGCGGCGGCCAGCTCGGCCGCATGTTCACGCATGCGGCGCAGGCGATGGGCTATCGCGTATGCGTGCTCGATCCGGACCAGGACAGCCCGGCCGGCTCGGTGGCGGACAAGCATATCTGTGCGCAATACACCGACGAGGCCGCGCTCGCCGAGATGGGCAAGCTGTGCCAGGCGGTAAGCACCGAGTTCGAGAACGTGCCGTCGCTGTCGCTGGACCGGCTCGAGCAACTCGGCGCCTTTGTCGCGCCGCGCGGCTACTGTGTGTCGATTGCGCAGAACCGCATCGGCGAGAAGAAGTTCTTTGCCGCGTGCGCCGAGCGCACCGGCGTGTCGCCGGCCCCTCACTGGGTAATCCAGCACGATGCCGATGTCGACCAGCTGCCCGACCACGTGCTGCCCGGCATCCTCAAGACCGCGCGCATGGGCTATGACGGCAAGGGCCAGGCGCGCGTGAAGACGCGCGACGACGTGCGCGCCGCCTGGAACGCCATGCAGCACGTGCCGTGCGTGCTGGAGCAGATGCTGCCGCTGGCCTATGAGGTCTCGGTGCTGGCCGCGCGTGCCGCGAACGGCTCCACTGCCACCTGGCCGCTGGCCGAGAACGTGCACCGCGACGGCATCCTGTTCTCGACGGAAATGCCGTCGACCAGCGTGTCGCCTGAGATCGCCGACCGCGCGCGTGCCGCAGCCGCTGCCATCGCCACCGAGATGGGCTACGTCGGCGTGCTGTGCATCGAGTTCTTCGTGCTGACCGACGGCTCGCTGGTCGCCAACGAGATGGCGCCGCGCCCGCACAACTCCGGCCATATCACCATGGATGCGTGCGAGACCAGCCAGTTCGAACAGCAGGTGCGCGCCATGGCGCGGCTGCCGCTGGGCAGCACGCGCCAGCACTCGGCCGGCAAGATGCTGAACCTGCTGGGCGACGTGTGGTTCGAGTTCGGCCTGGAGCGCACGCCGTCGTGGGACGAGGTGGTGGCGCAACCTGGTGCCAAGCTGCACCTTTACGGCAAGGGCGATGCGCGCCCGTCGCGCAAGATGGGCCACGTCAACTGCGTGGGCGAGCATGCCGAAGCGGCTGCCGCCGCCTTTGCCGCCGCCGCGCGGGCGCTGCATATCCCGCTCTGAAGCCATAGCTCCAAGGAACACGATGTCGCCGCGAATGCCCACGGCCGCTGAACTGGACGAAGCCGTCCGCCTGCTCGAGGCCGGGCAACTGGTCGCCTTTCCCACCGAAACCGTCTACGGGCTCGGTGCGGACGCCGAGAACCCCGAGGCGGTCGCCCGCATCTTCGCGCTGAAGGGCCGGCCGTCGAACCATCCGGTGATTGTCCACGTGGTGGACGGTGCCGATATCGGCTACTGGACCGACGAGGTCCCCGAGGCCGCGCAGCAGTTGATCGACGCCTTCTGGCCCGGCCCGCTGACGCTGATCCTGAAGCGCGCCGCGCATATCCATTCGGCCGTCGCCGGCGGCCAGGACAGCATCGGCGTGCGTTGCCCGTCTCACCCCGTGGCGCAGGCGCTGCTGGCGCGCTTCAAGCGCGGCCGCGGCGGCATTGCCGCGCCGTCGGCCAACAAGTTCGGCCAGGTCAGCCCGACCACCGCGCAGCATGTGCGCGATGAATTCGGCGATGCGGTCTATGTACTGGAAGGCGATGGCGTGGAGGTCGGTATCGAATCGACCATCGTCGACCTGTCGCGGCTGGACCAGGGCATCGGCCCGGTGCTGTTGCGGCCGGGCGCGATTACCGCGGCGATGATGGCGCAGGTACTGGGCGCGGCCCCGCTGCCGCCTGATGCGGCTGCGCCGCGGGCCTCAGGCACGCTCAAGGCCCACTACGCGCCGCACACACCGCTGTTACTGGCCGATGCGCAAGCGGCTTCGGCGCAGCTGGCCTCGCTGCCGGACGATGCACGCGTGGTGTGGGTCGGCCGGGCGCCGCTGGTGGACCAGCGGTGCACCTGGGTGCAGGCGCCTGCGGATGCGGCGGCTTACGCGCGTGAGCTTTACCGCTTGCTGCGCAAGCTCGACAAGCAGGGCTATACGCAGCTGATGTTCGAGGTGCTGCCTGTAGGGCAGGATTGGGCCGGGGTGCGGGATCGGCTGGAGCGGGCGGCGGCGGCGTTCGAGGGGTGAGGGTCCCTTACCCCCCCAGCAAGCGCAACGCCGTATACACGGCCATCCCCACCATAATCATCCCCACCATCTTCCGGGTCAGCAGGTAGAACAACGTGGCCGCAATCCCGGCCATCAGCTTGTCGTTGGAAAACGCCACCGTGAAATGCCCCTGCCAGGTCATCAGGTCCGGCAGGATGATCGCCGCCAGCGCCGCGGCCGGCGCATAGCGCAGCGCCCGCGCGATGCGGTCCGGCACGGTGACATGCTCGCCGGCCATCAGGAACAGCGCGCGCGTGACGATGGTGACGACCGCCATGCCAAGGATGGCAATCCAGATTTCAAGATGGCTCATGCGCGGTCTCCCGGTGGCGTTTCCGGCGCGGCGGCGTTGGTGACCTCGGGTACCTTGGGTTTGCGCCGGCGGATGCCGCGCAGCGCCGCGCGCGCGGCCAGGTCGTCACTGGCCATGCCGGCGGCGATCGCGCCCACCACTGCCACCACCAGGCTGAGGCGGTACGGCAAGTCAAAGCACAGCAGTGCCAGTACCGCCGACACCACCACTGCCAGCAGCGTCGAGCGCGAGTTGATGGTGGCGATCATCACCGGGATCAGCGCCATGGTGCCCGCCAGCCCCAGCCCCCAGCTGTCGGGGAACAGGCTGGCCAGCACGATGCCGATGATCGACGACAGCTGCCACATGCAGAAGTTGGTCAGCGCCATGCCCCAGAAGTAGCCTTCCTTGCCGGGTTCGTAGCCGGGCGTGCTGTATTTCTGCAGGAAGTAGACGAAGTGCAGGTCGCCGTTGAACGAGCCCAGGATGGTGCGCCGCCATAGCGGCATGTAGCTGAAGTGCGGCTGCATGCCGGCGCTGAAGATCACGAAGCGCAGGTTGACCACGGCCGCGGTCAGCCAGATGGTCCACAGCGGCAGGCCCGCGGCGAACAGCGGCAGCACCGCCAACTGCGCCGAGCCGGCGTAGACCAGCAGCGACATGCCGATGGCTTCGGGCACGGTCATCACGGATTTGCTCATCGCCACGCCGGTCACCAGGCCCCAGGAGAAGACCGCGGGCAGGGACGGGGCAAAGTAGCGCGCGCCGTCGATAAAGCCGGCGCGTTCGGCGGGTGCGAAGCGATGCCAGAGGCGCAACCACACCGGGGGTTGTCGGGAAGTCATGTCAGAGGGCGAGGGGGCAATGCAGGCCCGGGGCCGAGGGCCGGCCCGGAAGGCTGCCGCCGCAGGACGCGGCCGGCACCCTGGCATTATAGGGGCGGATCGGGCGCTGGTAAGTGTCCGCTTAACAAAATGCGGCCGCGGCGTTGGCGCCAGGCCACGGCGCCGCGCCGCAGCCCGCCCGGCGCGGACTCAGGGTGCGCCGCGGTACACCCATTGCAGCAGGGCGTCGTGTGCTTCCAGCGCCTGCGCGGCGTTGGGATCGTTGATCATGCTGACCACCACGTAGCGGCCGCCGTCGGCAGCATCCACATAGCCGGCCAGCGCGCGCACGTCGGCCAGCGTGCCGGTCTTCAGGTAGCCGTTGCCGGCCGCGTTGGCGCGCGTCAGGCGGTTGCGCAGCGTGCCGTCGACGCCCAGCACCGGCAGCGAATCGATCAGCACCGGCCCCACGTTGCTGGCCGCGGCCTGCTGCAGCAGGCGCGCCATGTCATAGGCGCTGATGCGTTCCTCGCGCGACAGGCCCGAGCCGTTGTCCAGCACCAGGCCGGGCATGTCCAGCCCCTGGCGCGCCAGCCAGCGCTGCACCACGCGGGTCGAGCGGGCCGTGCTGGCCGGGCCGCCGCGGTCCATTTCGGCGCCGATGGTCAGGAACAGCTGGCGTGCCATCACGTTGTTCGAGAACTTGTTGATGTCGCGCACGATGTCCGCCAGCGGCAGGCCGTAGTGGCGCGCCAGCAGCACCGCGCCGCGCGGCACCTTGCCGCTGCGCAGCCCGGGCAGATGGGCAAAGCGCCCGCCGGCGCGCTGCCACTCGGCGACGAAGCCGCCCCAGGTGAATTCCGCGTGCGACAGCGTGGCGATATTGAGCACGTGCTCGCCGCAGTCGCTGGCATAGTTGCCCGAGAACGACGCCAGCACGGTGCCGTCCGCCTGCGGCAGCACGCTCGGGCTGGCGCTGGACTGCCAGTCGCCGCAGCGGCCGTTGGTCAGCGTCAGCCGGTTGTCCAGCTTGAGCTGGGCCAGCTCGGGCGTGACGCTGACTGCCACGGTCTGGCTGGCCGGGTCCGGCGTCAGCGTGAATGACAGCGTCTTGAACGCATAGAGCAGTGCATCCGGGCCGACGTTGTAGGCGCGCTGCACCTCGCCGTCGATGGTGCCGTTGCCGTCCAGGCCATCGGCAAAGTAGCTGCGGTCCAGCACCAGGTCGCCGTTGATGCCTGTGGCGCCCGCGGCGCGTGCCTTCGCCACCAGCTTAGCCATTTCCTCGGGCACCAGCTTGGGGTCGCCGTGGCCGCGCAGGTAGACATTGCCGTTGACGGTGCCGTCGAAGCCGGGCTGGGCATCGGCGTAGAGCGAGGTCTGCCAGCGGTAGTCGGGCCCCAGCAGCTGCAGCCCGGCAAAGGTGGTGACCAGCTTCATGGTCGAGGCCGGATTCATCGGCTGCTGCGCATTCCAGCTGGCGCGGGCGGTGCCCGCGCCCAGCCTGACCACGTAGAAGCTGGCGGCCGAGGCCGGCACGCCGGCGCGGCGCAGCGCCGCGGCCACCGGGGCCGGCACGCCGGCGCTCACCAGTGCGGGATCGGCAGCGGTTTTCGCGGCGGTGGCCGCCTTGGCGGGCGCTTTGGCTTGCGCCGGGGTGAGTGCGGGACCGCCGGCCAGCAACACGGCGGCAAGGATGGGCGAGAGCAGTGGCGACAGGCGGCGCAGCAGGGCGCCGGGTCGCGATGCAGTAGGCGCGGCGATTGGTCTTGGCATGGCGGCCATGTTAACGCATGGCCGCTGGCAGGCGGGTGACAGTCTTGCCGGTCGCTCTCAGCCGGCGCGCGGCGGCGCCAGCCGTGCCAGCAGCGACTTCAACGTGGCCTGCTCGGCTCCGGTCAGCGCCGAGCCGACGTGCGCGTCGTGCGCCACCACCGCCTGCGTGGCGGCTTCCAGCGTGCGGCGGCCGGCGGCCGTCAGCACCAGGCTGTAGGCGCGGCGATCCCCGGCTGCCGGGCGGCGCGCCACCAGGTTCATCTCTTCCAGCGCGTCGACCAGAAGCACTGCCCCGGAGCGGGCGATGCCGAGGATCTGCGCCAGCTCGGTCAGCTTCAGGTGCGGGTTGCGCGAGATGATGATCAGCGCCGAAAAGCGCGGTGGCGTGATCTGCCACTGCGCCAGTGACAGCACGAAGTCTTCATAGATGCGGATCTGCGCGCGGCGGATGGCGTAGCCGATCAGGTTGTCGAGCACGCCATAGTCGATATTCGGCACATGCGGGTCGAAACCGGCATCGGCACCGGCGCTTGCGGCCGGATCCGGCGCGAGCAGGTCCGGCGCCTTGCGCCGCGCGGACGCGGCGGTGGTGCTGCGCGGGCGCGGGGGCGCGGCGGGCGGTGTGCCGGATGCGTCGGGATTCATTTCAGCAGTTTCCAGTTGCCGTTGTCGATGGTCAGCATAACCCGCCCGCGCTGGTCGAAGCCATAGTGGTCTTGCCCACTGTAATTCAGCACGCCGTGCGAGACCACGATGTCGCGCTCGGTCTCCAGCGCCTGCCGCAGCGCCTGGCGGAACGCCGGCGTCCCCGGCTTGGCATGCTTGAGCGCCACCGGCACGATGCGCTCCAGCACCAGCCCGGCGTCGTAGGCATGGGCGCCGAACTGGGTGCGGCTGTCGGCGCCGTACTGCTTCTCATATCGGGTGACGTAGTCCAGCCCCGGCTTGCGCACCGGGTCGCCCGCGGGCAATTGCTCCGGCACGATCACCGGCCCGGCCGGCAGGATTGCGCCATTGACCATGCGCCCGCCGATGCGGATCAGGTCCTTGGTGGCCGCGCCGTGGGTGTGGTAGATGGTGCCGCCGTAGCCGCGCTCGCGCAGCGTGGTGTGCGGCAGCGCGGCGCCGGTGCCGGCGCCGGCGATCAGGATGGCGTCGGGTTTGGCGGCAATCAGCTTGATGGCCTGCGCGGTCACGCTGGTATCGGCGCGGCCATAGCGCTCGGTGGCGATCAGGCGGATGCCGTTGGCACTGGCGGCGGCGGTGAAGTCCTTCAGCCAGGTCTCGCCGTAGGCATCGGCGAAGCCGATAAAGCCGATGGTCTTGACGCCGTTGGTCTTGGCGGTGGCGGCCACGGCATTGGCCATCAGCCGCACCGGCTGCGCCAGCCGGAAGGTCCAGGCGCCGCGCCCGGGCTTGAGCTCAATCGGCGAGAACGCCAGCTGCACAGTCTGGGCTTCATCGGCCACCTCGGCAATGGCGATCGACGGCGCCACCGCGGACGAGCCCAGGATGATGTCGACCTTGTCCTCGGAGACAAAGCGGCGCGCCACCTTGGCGCCCTGCGTGGGGTCCGACGCATCGTCCAGCACGATGTAGCGCACCGCCTCGCCGCCGATCTTCTGCGGCAGGTAGGCCAGCGAGTTCTTCTGCGGGATGCCCAGCGACGCCGATGGGCCGGTGGTGGACAGGCTGACGCCGACGGTGATGTCGGCCAGCGCGCTGCCGGCGCTGAAGGCGAGGGCCGCGGCCAGCGCGAGGCGGGCCAGCTTGGTGGTGGTCAGGGGCGCCATGGTGTCTCCTCTCTCGATGGTCTTGTTCTGCATGTCAAACCTGCCGGATCCTACCGGTTGCCTTGCATCGACTGCCGGTCGAATCCCGCCAGCTGCTTGTACCGCAGCGAAATCGCCTCCAGTTCGGCGCGCGGGATCACCTGGTCGATGTCGGCAAAGCCCTGCGGCGCACGTTCCTCGGCCAGCTGCATCACTTGCTCGGGTCCGTTCATGCGGTTGCGCAGCACGATGCCGGCGGTGCGCGGCAGGCGCTCGGCCTCGTATTCGCGCAGCGCGTAGCCGGTGTCGGGCGTGCCGAGCAGGCTGTCGACCAGGTAGCGCGCGTCCAGGATGGCCTGGGCGCTGCCGTTCGAGCCGATCGGGTACATCGGGTGCGCGGCGTCGCCCAGCAGCGTGACGCAGTCGAAGGTCCAGCGCGGCAGCGGGTCCTTGTCGACCATCGGGAATTCGTAGATCGCCTGGGCACCGTCGATCAGCGCGGGGATGTCGATCCAGTCCCACTTCCAGTCGGCAAACGCGGCGCAGAACACGGATTTGTCGACCTGCTTGTTCCAGTCGCTGCGCGGCGGGGTGTCGGGAACGCTGTCGGGCACGCGCAGCTCGGCGATCCAGTTGACCAGCGAGCGGCCCTGGCGGCGCAGCGGTTCCGAGATCGGATAGGCCACGAACTTCTGGTCCTGGTGCCCGGCCATGAACATCGAGCGCCCGTCCAGGTAGGGCGGCGCCTCGGTGACCGCGCGCCACAGCAGGCGGCGCGAAAAACGCGGCAGGTCGCCGGTGGGGTAGAAGTGGCGGCGCACAGCCGAGTGGATGCCATCGGCGCCGACCAGCACATCGGCGCTGGCTTCGACCTCGGCATTGTCGCTGCGGCGGCGCAGGCCAAAGCGCGCCTGTCCGCCCGTGCCGGTGTCCAGCACGGTCTCGAAGCTATGGCCGGTATGCACGGCGCTGGCGCCCAGGCGCTCCACCACGGTACGGTGCAGCAGCATCTGGAATTCGCCGCGATGGATCGAGAACTGCGGCCAGTCATAACCGGCCGCCAGCCCGCGTGGCTCATGCCAGATGCGCTGGCCGCGCTTGTTGTAGTAGGAGAGCGACGAGGTCTCGATGGCGATATCCGCCAGCGCGTCGCGCAGTCCCAGCTCGGACAGGATGCGCACGGCGTGCGGCAGCAGGTTGATGCCCACGCCCAGCGGGCGCAGCGTTTCGCTGGCCTCCCAGACCTCGGCCTCGATGCCGTGGCGTTGGCACAGCAGCGCCAGCGTCAGTCCGCCGATGCCGCCACCGGCGATTGCGATCTTCATGTTGTCTCCCCCGCGTGCAGGATGCGCCGGTACGCAAGCGCGGGCGCGCTGCCTCCGGTCGAATTGGATTTGTTATGGAGTATAACAATTCGACCGGTCGCGGCAAGACGGGGAAGTCCCCGGAGTGACGCCTCCGGGGTCAGGAAAAACCCGCGCTCAGCCGAGCGCGGCGCCTTCCGGCTTGGCTTGTGCCTGCAGCGAAGGCACCGGGAAGACAAGGTCGTACAGCCAGTTGTACACGAGCGCGTAGACCATGTAGAAGCCGGCCACGGCGAGGTCCATGATGAGCGCGTCGAACAGGCTGATGCCCAGGTACCAGGCCACCGACGGCAGGAACACCACCAGCAGGCCCAGTTCGAACAGCACGGCGTGCAGCACGCGCACCGGCAGCGACTTGCGCAGCTGGCCGGTGAACCGCAGCATGCCCTTGTCGAACAGCACGTTGTACAGGTAGTTCCAGCCGGTGGCGATCAGCGAGGCGACCGCGCCGATCACGCCCATCTCATGCAGTTCATAGCCGAAAGCCCAGCTGGCCACCGGCGCGAAAATCAGCAGGCCGACCACCTCGAAGCCGATGGCGTGGCGAATCCGGTCCCAGGTCTTGCGCATCGTTGCTCTCCTTGCGTGTCAAACGCGATGGGAGCTAGTCTATCTGCTGGGTAGGGATTGCCAAGTTGGATACTATCTGCAAAACAGATGGATAAACATTGAAAGTTATTTATGAGCCTCTCCATCGAGCAATTGCAGGCATTCGTCGCGGCGGCTGACACCGGTTCGTTCTCGGCCGCCGCGCGCCGGCTGGGCAAGGCGCAGTCGGTGGTCAGCGCGGCGGTGTCCAACCTGGAAATCGACGCCGGCAACGCGCTGTTCGACCGCGCCGGCCGTTACCCGGTACTGACTCCCGCGGGCGAGCGGCTGCTGGCCGAGGCGCGCGTGATCCTGGAGCGCTGCGAACACTTCCGCGGCGTGGCCAAGAGCCTGGGCGAGGGCGTGGAGACGCGGCTGGTGCTGGCGGTGGACGAGCTTTATCCGGAAGAGACGCTGGGCATGCTGCTGGAAGAATTTTCCAGCCGCTTCCCGGCGGTGGAGCTTGAGCTGCTGTTTCCGTTGATGGAGGACGTCAGCCGACTGGTGCTGGAAGGCGGCGCCGACCTCGGCATCATGTGGCGGCAGGAGGTGCTGCCGCCGGCGCTGGGCTTCCATGCGCTGGGCTGGGTGCCGATGCAGATCCTGTGCGCGCCCGAGCATCCGCTGGCCGGCCAGCGCGTGGACTGGGAGGAACTGAAGCGCTACCGCCAGCTGATGGTCGCAACCCGCTCAGACAGCGAAGAGAAGATGCGCCTGCGCGTGGCCGCGGACGTGTGGTGGGTGGAAAGCCAGTGGGTGATCGTGGAGCTGGTCAAGCGCGGGCTGGGCTGGGCCTTCGTGCCGTGGCACGTGGTGGCCAATTCACCGGCCGCGGCGCGGCTGGTGACGCCGCCGCTGGCATTCCAGCAACAGGACTGGCCGGTGGCGATGGAACTGGTCTGGCACAAGCAGCGGCCGCTGGGCAAGGCCGCCACCTGGCTGCGCGAGCGCATCTGCCAACAGCCGCTGCCGCGCGCCCCGGCGGCTAGCGCTGGCTGACGGCCTGGTTCGTACCGGCCTGTGCCGGCGTAGCCTCCGCGCCGGGCGCATGCCAGCCGCCGCCCAGCGCCTTGATCAGCACCACCGCCGCCGTGTACTGGCGGCCGGCGATCGACAGTGCGGTGCGCTCGGCGGTGTAGGCGCTGGTCTGCGCCGTCAGCACGTCGAGCAGGCCAGCGGTGCCGGCGCGGTAGCGGTTGTTCACCAGCGCCAGCGCCTCGCGCGCCGAGCGCAGCGCGTCGTTCTGCACCACCGCTTCCTGTTCCAACAGCCGCTGCGCGGCGAGGTTGTCCTCGACTTCCTGGAACGCGCCCAGCACGGTCTGGCGGTAGTTGGCCACGGTCTGGTCGTAGGCCGCCACCGCCTGCGCCTTGGCCGCGCTGCGCAGGCCGCCGTCGAACAGCGTGCCGGCCAGCCCGCCGCCGATCGACCAGATCCGGTCCGGCAGCGACATCCAGCGCGCCAGCGTGCTGGCGGTCAGGCCGCCGCTGGCCGACAGCGACAGGGTCGGGTAGTAGGCCGCCTGCGCCACGCCGATCTGCGCATTAGCCGAGGCCATGCGGCGCTCGGCCGCGCCGATGTCGGGGCGGCGCTCCAGCAGTTGCGACGGCACCGCGGCCGGCACGCGCGGCGGCGCGGTGCGGAAGTCGTCGGCGCCCAGCGTCAGCGCCGCGGGGGCCTTGCCCACCAGCACGGCAATGGCGTGCTCCAGCTGCGCGCGCGTGATCTGGATGTCGATCTGCTGCGCCTGCGCGCTCTTGAGCTGGGTCTCTGACTGCAGCACGTCCGAGCGCTGCGCGGTGCCGGCGGCGTACTGGTTTTGCACCAGCTGCAGGGACTTCGCGTAGTCCGCCACGGTGCGGTCCAGCAGCGCCTTCTGCGCATCGGCCACGCGCAGCAGGAAATAGCTCTGCGCCAGCGTCGCCTGCGTCGACAGCAGCGTCGATGCCAGATCGGCCTGGCTGGCTTGTGCGCTGGCCTCGCTGCTCTCTACCTGGCGCCGCACGCGGCCCCACACGTCGATTTCCCAGGTCGCGCCCAGCGTCACGCTCTGCCCGCTGAGCGTATTGCCGCTGGCGCCGCGCGCGCGCGACGCCCCGGCCTGCGCGTCGACGATCGGGAAGAAGCCGGCGCGCGCCGCCTGCAGCGCGGCCACGGCCTGACGGTACTGCGCCTCGGCGGCCTTGATGTTCTGGTTCGAGATCTGCACCTCGGACATCAGCGCGTCGAGCTGCGCATCGCCGAACACGGTCCACCAGTCGGCGCGTGCCAGCGCATCCTGCGGCTCGGCGGGCTTCCAGTCGCCGCTCCAGGCAGGGGTGGCGGCATCGGCTTCCTTGAAGGATGCGGAGACCGGCGCATCGGGGCGCTGGTAGTCGGGGCCGACGGCGCAGCCGGCCAGCAGCAGGGCGCAGGCCAGCGGCACCGGCAGGGCATGGGTCAGGAAGCGGGAAAGAACTGTCATGTCGAGTCTTCGCAAATCTAGACGGTGGCCGGCTGGTCCGGCGTGCCAGTACCACGGCGGCGCTGGCGCCAGGCCTTGACCTTCAGGCGCCAGCGGTCCAGCGTCAGGTAGACCACCGGCGTGGTGTACAGCGTCAGCAGCTGGCTTACCACCAGCCCGCCGACAATAGAGATGCCCAGCGGCGCGCGCAGCTCGGCGCCGTCGCCGCGGCCGATCGCCAGCGGCACCGCGCCCAGCAGCGCGGCCATGGTGGTCATCAGGATCGGGCGGAAACGCAGCAGGCAGGCGCGGTAGATCGCGTCGCGCGGCGACAGCCCCTCGCGTCGTTCGGCATCGATGGCAAAGTCGATCATCATGATCGCGTTCTTCTTGACGATACCGATCAGCAGGATCACGCCGATCAGCGCGATGATGCTGAAGTCGGTCTTCGATGCCAGCAACGCCAGCAGCGCGCCCACGCCCGCCGAGGGCAGCGTCGACAGGATCGTCAGCGGGTGCACGTAGCTTTCATACAGCACGCCCAGCACGATATAGATCGTGATCAGCGCCGCCAGGATCAGGATCGGCTGGCTCTTGAGCGAGTCCTGGAACGCCTTGGCGCCGCCCTGGAAGTTGGCGCGCAGCGTCTCCGGCACGCCGATGCGCGCCATCTCGCGCGTGATCGCGTCGGTCGCCTGCGACAGCGACATGGCCTCGGCCAGGTTGAACGAGATCGTCGAGGCCGCGAACTGGCCCTGGTGGTTCACGCCCAGCGGCGTGCTGGTCGGGGTCACGCGCGCGAAGGCCGCCAGCGGCACGCGGTTGCCGTTGCCGGTGACCACGTAGATGTCCTTGAGCGCATCCGGCCCCTGCAGGTACTCCTGGCTCAGCTCCATCACCACGCGGTACTGGTTCAGCGGATGGTAGATGGTGGACACCAGCCGCTGGCCGAAGGCATCGTTGAGCACCGCATCCACCTGCTGCGCGGTCACGCCCAGGCGCGAGGCCGCGTCGCGGTCGATGATCACCGAGGTCTGCAGGCCCTTGTCGTTGGTATCGGTGTCGATATCCTCCAGCCCCTTCAAGTTCGACAACGCGGCGCGCACCTTGGGCTCCCACGCGCGCAGCACCTCCAGGTCGTCTGACTGCAGCGTGAACTGGTATTGCGAACTGCTCTGCCGCCCGCCGATGCGGATGTCCTGCACCGACTGCAGGAACAGGCTCGCGCCTGGCTCCTTGGCCAGCTTGCCGCGCAGCCTCGCGATAATCGCGTCGGCCGATTCCTTGCGCTCCGACAGCGGCTTGAGCGTGACGAACATCTGCCCGGTATTGCGCTGCGAGCCGCCGGTAAAGCCGGTCACGTTCTCCACCGCCGGATCCGACCGCACGATGGTGATGAAGTTGTCGAGCTTGCCGCGCATGGCCTGGAACGAGGTGGCCTGGTCGGCGCGGATAAAGCCGATCAGCCGGCCGGTGTCCTGCTGCGGGAAGAAGCCCTTGGGCACGATCACGTACAGGTACACGTTCAGCGCGATGGTGGCGATCAGCACCAGCCACACCAGCGGGCTGAAGCGCAGCGCCGTGGACAGCGAGCGCGCATAGCCGTCGTGCAGCCACTGGAACATGCGCTCGGTGGCGCGGAAGAAGCGGCTCTGCTTCTCCGGCTCGGGCGGGCGCAGCAGGCGCGCGCACATCATCGGCGTGGTGGTCAGCGACACCACCAGCGATACCAGGATCGCCACTGACAGCGTGATCGCGAACTCCTGGAACAGGCGGCCGACAATGCCGCCCATCATCAGCAGCGGGATGAATACCGCGATCAGCGACAGGCTCATCGACAGCACCGTGAAGCCCACTTCGCGCGCACCGCGCAGCGCGGCGGCGAGCGGCTTCATGCCTTCCTCGATATGGCGCGAGATGTTTTCCAGCACCACGATGGCATCGTCGACCACAAAGCCGGTGGCAATCGTCAGCGCCATCAGCGACAGGTTGTTCAGCGAGAACCCGGCCAGGTACATCACCGAGAACGTGCCGATCAGCGACACCGGCACCGCCACGCTGGGGATCAAGGTGGCGCGCACATTGCGCAGGAACACGAACACCACCATGATCACCAGCGCCACCGAGATCATCAGCGTGTGCTCGACCTCGCGCAGCGAGGCGCGGATGGTGGGCGTGCGGTCCATCATCACGTCCATCGAGATTGCCGCCGGGATCATCTTCTGCAGGTTCGGCAGCATCTCGTTGACGCGGTCGACGGTCTCGATGATGTTGGCGCCGGGCGAGCGGTTCAGCACCAGCAGCACCGACGGCTTGCCGTTGGCCGAGCCGGCATTGCGGATGTCCTGCACCGAGTCGACCACATTGGCCACGTCGTGCAGCCGCACCGGCACCGCGAACGAGTTGGGGCCGCTGGTGGCACTGGTGCCGCCGGTGGCGCCGCTGGTGATGGTGGTGGTGCCGCTGCTGGTGGTCAGCGTGGTCACGGTGACGCCGTTGACCACCTTGGTGCTGACGCCGCCGCTGGCGGCGGCGTTGGCCGTGCTGGCAATCAGCGCGCCCGCCGACGTCGACGAGAAGGTTCCTGGCGTGGCATAGCGGATGATCAGCGGCATGTAGTCTTCCGCCTTCATCGCCTGGTCGTTGGCATAGACCTGCCAGTTGTTGGCGGCGTTCTCCAGCGTGCCCAGCGGCCGGTTGGCATTGGTAGCGCTGATGGTGTTGCGCACGTCCTCCAGCGAGATGCCGTAGTGGTTCAGCGCAGTCGGGTTCAGCTCCACCCGCACCGCCGGCAGCGAGGCCCCGCCGATGGTGACCTGGCCCACGCCATCGACCTGCGACAGCTTCTGCGCCAGGATGGTCGAGGCCGCGTCGTACAGCTGCCCGCGCGTCATGGTCGGCGAGGTCAGCGCGATGATCATGATCGGCGCGTCGGCCGGGTTGACCTTGCGGTAGGTCGGGTTGTTGGGCAGGCTGGTCGGCAGCGTCGCGCGCGAGGCGTTGATCGCCGCCTGCACGTCGCGCGCGGCGCCGTCGATATTGCGCGACAGGTCGAACTGCAGCGTCACCCGGGTAGAGCCGAGCGAGCTGCTCGACGTGATCTCGGTCACGCCGGCGATGGTGCCGAGCGCGCGCTCGAGCGGCGTGGCCACGGTGGCGGCCATCGTTTCCGGGCTCGCACCCGGCAGCGACGCCGATACCGAGATGGTCGGGAAATCCACCTGCGGCAGCGGCGACACCGGCAGCAGCCGCAGCGCGGCCAGTCCCGCCAGCAGGATGCCGAGCGTCAGCAGCGCGGTCGCGACGGGGCGGTGGATGAAGGCAGCCGAGAGATTCATCGTTACACCGGCTCCTCGCCGGTACCGCCTTCCTCCGGATCGCCGAAGCGCCGCTTGCGCCAACCCTTCACGCGCGTGGCGATGCGGTCGAAGGCCAGGTAGATCACCGGCGTGGTGAACAGCGTCAGCACCTGGCTGACCAGCAGGCCGCCCACCATGGTCACGCCCAGCGGCCGGCGCAGCTCGCTGCCGATGCCCGAGCCCAGCATCAGCGGTAGCGCCGCCAGCAGGGCCGCCATGGTGGTCATCAGGATCGGGCGGAAGCGCAGCAGGCAGGCCTGGAAGATCGCGTCGCGCGGTTTCATGCCGCCCTCGCGCTCAGCCTCGAGCGCGAAGTCGATCATCATGATCGCGTTCTTCTTGACGATGCCGATCAGCAGGATGATGCCGATGATCGCGATGATGCCCAGGTCCTGGCCCGCCACCAGCAGCGCCAGCAGCGCGCCCACGCCGGCAGACGGCAGTGTCGACAGGATGGTGACCGGGTGGATGGTGCTTTCATACAGCACGCCCAGCACAATATACATCGTCACCACCGCGGCCAGGATCAGCCACAGCGTGTTCGACAGCGACGCGCGGAAGGCCAGCGCGGCGCCCTGGAAGCTGGTCTGCATCGAGATCGGCAGGCCCAGTTCGTGTTCCACCTTGGTGATCTTGTCGACCGCGGCGCCCAGCGATTCGCCGTGCGCGAGGTTGAACGAGATCGTCGCCGCCGGGAACTGGCCCTGGTGGTTGACCACCAGCGGGCCGGTGCGCTCCGTGATGCGCGCAAACGAGCCGAGCGGCACTTGCCCGCCGGAAGAGGAGGGCAGGCGCAGGTCGGCCAGCGACTGCGGGTTCTTGCGGAATTCCGGCATGGTCTCCAGCACCACGCGGTACTGGCTCGCCTGCGTGAAGATGGTCGACACCAGCCGCTGGCCGAAGGCGCTGTACAGCGCGCTGTCGATCACCGCGGTGGTGATGCCGAAGCGCGCCGCGGCGTCGCGGTCGATATCGACATAGGCGCGCAGGCCGTTGTTCTGCTGGTCGCTGGTGACATCGCGCAGCTCGGGTTCCTGGCGCAGGCGTTCCACCAGTTTTGGCACCCATGTTGCCAGCGTCTCGGGATCCGGATCCTCCACGGTGAACTGGTACTGCGTGCGCGAGACCTTGTCCTCGATGGTCAGGTCCTGCACCGGCTGCGTGAACAGCGACACGCCGCCGAGGTCATGCACCGCCTGCTGCAGCCGCTGTGTGACCACCTCGATCGGATCGCGTTCACCCTTGGGCTTGAGGTTGATCAGCATGCGCCCGGCGTTGAGCGTGGTGTTGGTGCCGTCCACGCCGATAAACGACGACAGGCTTGCCACGGCCGGGTCCTGCATCACCACCTTGGCCACGGCCTGCTGCCGGCGCGCCATGGCGTCGAACGAGGTGGTCTGGGCGGCTTCCGTAATACCCTGGATAACGCCGGTGTCCTGCACCGGGAAGAAGCCCTTGGGTACCAGCAGGTACAGCAGCACGGTCAGCACCAGCGTGGCCACGGCCACCACCAGCGTGGCCTTCTGGCGGTCCAGCACCCACTCCAGCGCGCGGCCGTAGCGGTCGATCACGTTGTCGAAGAAGCGGCCGCTGGCGCGGTGAAAGCGCGACAGCTTCTCTTCCGGCACGTGGTGCAGCAGGCGCGCGCACATCATCGGCGTGAGCGTCAGCGATACCACCGCCGAGATCAGGATCGACACTGCCAGCGTGATCGCGAACTCGCGGAACAGGCGCCCCACCACATCGCCCATGAACAGCAGCGGGATCAGCACTGCCACCAGCGAGAAGGTCAGCGAGATGATGGTGAAGCCAATCTGCTTGGAACCCTTGAGCGCCGCCGCCATCGGCGAATCGCCTTTCTCGATGTAGCGCATGATGTTCTCGATCATCACGATCGCATCGTCGACCACGAAGCCGGTGGCGATGGTCAGTGCCATCAGCGTCAGGTTGTTGATCGAGAACCCGGCCAGGTACATCACGCCGAAGGTGCCCACCAGCGACAGCGGCACCGCCACGCCCGGGATGATGGTCGCCGGTATATTGCGCAGGAACAGGAAGATCACCAGCACCACCAGCGCGATCGCCAGCAGCAGCTCGAACTGCACATCCTCGACCGAGGCGCGGATGGTGGTGGTGCGGTCGGTCAGTAGCTGCACGTGGACCGAGGCCGGCAGCGCGTTCTGCAGCTGCGGCAGCAGCGCCTTGATGCGGTCCACCACTTCGATCACGTTGGCGCCCGGCTGGCGCTGGATGTTCAGCACGATCGCGGGCTTGTCATTGGCCCAGGCCGCCAGGCGGCTGTTCTCGGGGCCGTCGACGATCTCGGCCACGTCGGTGATGCGGATCGGCGCGCCGTTCTTGTAGCCCAGGATGATCTGGCGATATTCGTCGGCCGAGCGCAGCTGGTCGTTGGCATCGATGGTGGAGGCGCGTGCCGGGCCATCGAAGCTGCCCTTGGCGCCGTTCACGTTGGAGGCGCCGATGGCGGTGCGCAGGTCGTCGATCGACATGCCCAGCGAGGCCAGCGCGGTCGGGTTGGCCTGGATGCGCACCGCGGGGCGCTGACCGCCGCTGATGGTGACCAGGCCCACGCCCTGGATCTGCGAGATTTTCTGCGCCACGCGCGTGTCGACCATGTCCTGCAGCTTGGGCAGCGGCATGGTGTCCGAGGTCATGGCGATGGTCATGATCGGCGCGTCGGCCGGGTTGACCTTGCTGTAGACCGGCGGCATCGGCAGGTCGGATGGCAGCAGGTTGCTGCCGGCGTTGATGGCGGCCTGCACCTCCTGCTCGGCCACGTCCAGCGGCAGCGTCAGCTCGAACTGCAGCGTGATCACCGAGGCGCCGCCCGACGAGGACGACGACATCTGCTTCAGGCCCGGCATCTGGCCGAACTGGCGCTCCAGTGGCGCTGTTACCGACGAGGTCATCACGTCGGGGCTGGCACCGGGGTAAAGCGTGGTGACCTGGATGGTCGGGTAGTCGACCTCGGGCAGCGCCGACAGCGGCAGCAGCCGGTACGCCACCAGCCCGGACAGCAGGATGGCCAGCATCAGCAGCGCCGTGGCGACCGGGCGCTCGATGAAGAGGCGTGAGGGGTTCATGCGGTGTCCTTACTGCTGCGCGCCGCTGGCGGGCGGGGCGCTGGCGCCGGCGTCGCGGTGGCGGCGATGTTCGCCGGCCGCGCCGGAGGCTGCGGCCCCGCTGGCGTCGGCGTGCGCGCCGCTGGCACCGCCGCCGTCCCGGTTGCGTCGGCCGCGCCCGCGCGGCTGGCTGGCCGGCACCACCGCGGCGGCGCGCGCGGCCGGATCGACGGCCTCCACCGTCATGCCTTCCTTGAGGCGGTCGGCGCCGTCCACCACCACGCGCTGGCCGGGCTCCAGGCCCTTGAGCACGGCGTTGCGGCTGCCGTCGCCCGGGCCGAGCGTGACCACCTGCACCTTGACCTTGCTGGCCTCGTCCACGGTGTAGACAAAGGTGCCCTGCTGGCCGCGCTGGATTGCGGCCACCGGGATCACGGTGGCGTCCCTGAGGGTATCGACGCGCGTGCGCACGTTGACGAACTGGTTGGGGAACAGCATGCCGTCTTCATTGGGGAAGACCGCCTTGAGCTTGACCGTGCCGGTGGTGGTGTCGATCTGGTTGTCGGTGGTCAGCAGCGTGCCTTCGCCCAGCTGGTTGCGCACCTGGCGGTCCCAGGCCTGCACCGGCAGCTTTTCGCCGGCGTTGAGCTTCTTCAGCACCGAGGGCAGGTTGTCCTCGGGGATGGTGTACATCACGGCAATCGGCTGGATCTGCGTGATCAGCGCGATGCCGTTGGTGTCGCCGGTATTGACGATATTGCCCGGGTCGACCTGGCGCAGGCCGATGCGGCCCGACACCGGCGCCACGATCCTGGTGTAGCCCAGCTGCAGGCGCGCGTTGGCGACATTGCCCTGGTCGGTCTTGACCACGCCCTCGTACTGGCGCACCAGCGCGTCCTGGGTATCGACCTGCTGCTTGGAGATCGAATCCTGGCCCAGCAGGGTGCGGTAGCGCTGCTGGTCCAGCCTGGCGTTCTGCAGCAGCGCCTGGTCGCGCGCCAGCTGGCCCACGGCCTGGTCCAGCGCGGCCTGGAACGGGCGCGGGTCGATCTCGGCCAGCACGTCGCCGGCCCTGACCATCTGGCCTTCCTTGAACAGCACCTTGAGCAGCGGGCCGGACACCTGCGCGCGCACGGTGACGTTGGACACCGGGGTCACATTGCCCAGGCCATTGAGCACCACGTCCATATCGCGCTTGGCCACGGTGGCGACCACCACGGGCGAGCGCGGCATGCCGGGGCCACCGGCGCCACCCCGCGCGCCCGGGCCGCTGGCACCCCGCTGCGCGCCTGCCGCCCCGGTCGCCTCCTGCGGCGCCTGGCCGCGATGGGCATACCAGTACCAGGCGCCCCCCACGAGCAGCAGCACCAGCACGCCGGCGGTCAGCCGGCGCCGGCCGGTGCGCCGCGGCGGAGTGCCCTCGGGCGGACGCGAAGACGGGGTCGGGGTGGGGGTAGGCTGGCCTTGTTCGGGGTTGGACATGTACGCAAATCCTGGGGGCGGCGCGCGCGGCGCGCCGGCAATGTTCGGTCTGGCAAGTGACGATGCAGCAGTATGCCGCAACGCCACGGGCGCCGGCCTGCCGCGTGGGAGGGCACGCCGCGGGGTGGCCGGCAGGCCGGCAAGTGCCGTGTGGCGCGCAATGCGGCGGCGCCGGTGGCACGTCATGCCGCAAGGATAATGTGCGGGCCCGGACGCCCGTATTTCGGCGCCCGGCGCTTTTATTACAGCGGATTACCAGCGCCCCGGGTGTAACCTCCGGAAACAAAACCGCCCGGCCAAACCGGCATGTGTGGCGCCGGGGCTGACTATCATGTGCCTATGCGAACGAACCAGCCTACCCAGATCCTCGTCGTCGACGACGATCCCGAACTTCGCGACCTGCTGCGCGAGTACCTGACCCAGCAGGGTTTTGCCGTCTCGGTGATGCATGACGGCGACGGCCTGCAGGCGCGCCTGGAGCGCGAGCGCCCCGCGCTGATCGTGCTGGACCTGATGATGCCCAAGGTCGACGGCCTGACCGCGCTGCGCAACCTGCGCGCCAAGAACGACGATATCCCGGTGATCCTGCTCACGGCCCGCAGCGACGAGATCGACCGCATCGTCGGGCTTGAGATCGGCGCCGACGACTACCTTGGCAAGCCGTTTTCGCCGCGCGAACTGCTGGCGCGCATCAATGCCGTACTGCGGCGCAAGCTGGCGCGCCCGGCGGCGGCGCCCGAAGACCGCGAATCGGTCGCCTTCGGCCCGTTCCGCGTCAATTTCCGCCAGCGCACGCTGACCCGTGCCGGCCAGACGCTGTCGATCAGCGATACCGAGTTTGCGCTGCTCAAGCTGCTGCTGATGCATCCGCTCGAAGTGCTGTCGCGCGAGCGCATCGTCGAACTGATGTACGGCAGCGCCAGCGGCATTAGCGACCGCGGCATCGACGTGCAGATCTGGCGCCTGCGCCGGCTGCTCGATGAAGACGCGCAGCGCCCGCGCTATATCCAGACGGTGCGCGGACGCGGCTATACCTTCGTGCCCGACGAAGCGGAAGAGATGTCCGCGGGGCTCCCCGAATAATGGCCGCGGCGCCCGCCCCCTGGCGCCGCTTGCCACCAGATCCTGCTTTGCGATGAAGTTGCGACGTATCGACACCCTGTTCGGCCGCATTGCGCTGCTGATCGCCGCCGTGCTTGTGATCAGCCATTTCTCATGGCTGGCCATCCTGCGCATGGACCGCCGCCAGCAGCAGGTGGACTATTCCGTCGAGCAGATGCTGTTCCAGCTCGACAGCATCGAGCGCGCGCTCGACGCGCGTCCGCCGGCGAAGCTGCCCAGCCTGGTGGAGACGGCCAACACGGCCGACGCCGAAGAGCATGCCACCGTGCCCAAGGGCGGGCGCTCGCGCCGGCTGGTCGAGCAGTTCATCGGCAGGCTGCCGCAGGGCACCGAGATCCGGCTGGAGGACGAAACCACGCCGCGCATCTGGATCAAGCTGCCCAGCCGCGCCCGCTGGATCGCCATGCCGATCCTGTGGGTCCACAATCCGCCGCCCGACAACCGGCTGGTGCCGGGCGTGATGCTGGTGGTGGGCGTGGCCATCATCTTTGCCGTGCTGATCGCCTGGCAGATTCAGCGGCCGGTGCGCGACATGGCCAATGCGGCAGAGCTGCTGTCGCGCCAGCACGCCGTGCCGCCGCTGCGCGAGCGCGGCCCGCATGAGCTGCGCCAGCTGATCGAGCGTTTCAACCGCATGGTGGCCGACCTGGCGCGCATCGACCAGGAGCGCAACACCATGCTGGCCGGCATCGCGCATGACCTGAAGACACCGCTGGCGCGGCTGCGCCTGCGCGCCGAGATGCTGGCCGATCCCAAGGCCGCCGCGGGGGTGACGCGCGACGTGGAGTCCATGTCGGCCATCGTCGAACAGTTCCTGAGCTTCGCGCAGACCAGCGAGTCGACCGCGCGGCCGGTGCCGGTGGACCGGCGCGTCAATGAGCTGGCCGCGTCGCTGGCCGAGCAGGAGCGCCAGGTGGTGCTGTCGCTGGGCGCGGGCGAGGGCTTCCGCATGATCGCCACGCAGCTGGACCGCATCGTCGGCAACCTGGTCGACAACGCCTACGCCTATGGCAAGCCGCCGGTGTGCATTGCGACCGCGCGCACGCCGGAGGGTTACCTGCTGGTGGTGGAGGACCAGGGCGCCGGCATTCCCGAGGATGACAAGGATCGCGCTACGCTGCCCTTTGTGCGGCTGGACCCGGCTCGGGGCGGCAATGCGCATTCCGGGCTGGGGCTGGCGATCGTGGACCGGCTGGTGCGGCAGGCGGGCGGGAAGCTGAACCTGGTGAATGCCGACGGCGGCGGGTTCCGGGTGGAGATGCTGTTTGGGGCAGCCGAGGCCTGAGCCGGCGTCAGGGCTGCCCAGGCTGTTTTCAGACCTTCTTCTTCTCGCCGATCCGGCTTTCCTTGCCGGCCAGCAGCTTCGCAATATTCTGCCGGTGCCGCGCAATCAGCAGCACGCTGATCACGAAGATCGCCCCCGTCATCACATCCACGCCGTTCATCAGCACATGGAAGAACGGCGCGAAGATCGCCGCCACCAGCGCCGCCAGCGACGAGTAGCGGAAGAAGAACGCGATGACCAGCCACGTGGCCAGCGTGCCCAGGCCCAGGATCGGGTCGATGGCCAGCAGGATCCCGGCCGCAGTGGCCACGCCCTTGCCGCCGGCAAAGCGGTGGTACACCGGGAACAGGTGTCCCAGGAAGACTGCCAGCGCCACCATGGCCAGTCCGGTTTCGTTCAGCCCGTAGGCCGGCCCGAAGCGCGCGGCCAGCCATACCGCCAGCCAGCCCTTCAGGGCATCGCCGATCAGCGTCAGGATGGCGGCCTTCTTGTTGCCGGTGCGCAGCACGTTGGTGGCGCCGGGATTGCCGGAGCCATAGGAGTGCGGGTCCGGCAATCCCATCAGCTTGCTGACGACTACAGCGAAGGAAACGGAGCCGATCAGGTAGGCGGCAAGGGCGAAAAGCAGATTGGCCATGTGTAGTGGGGTGTTTTCAGGCTGGCGCGATTGTAGCGCGGCAGGGGCCTCGCTACGTCCGTGACTTCCCGGATTGGCATCGAAGCGTCCCTCGGTTTGCGCGGGGGCGCCCGGTCATGTGCTCAGTCAGGCAGTGCGCATTGCACCGGCTGGGCGTCCACCAGCGTGGCCAGCAGCGTCGGGTCCAGGCTGACCAGGTAGCCGCGGCGCCCGCCGTTGATATAGATGCGCGCCAGCTCCAGCACGGTCGCTTCCACGTAGACCGGCATGCGCTTGCGCGTCCCGAAGGGCGAGGTGCCGCCCACCATGTAGCCGCTGTGGCGCTGCGCCACCTCGGGCTTGCACGGCTGCACGCTCTTGCGGCCGGCCTGGCGCGCCAGGTTCTTGGTCGAGACCGAGCAGTCGCCGTGCATCAGCACCACCAGCGGCTGCGCGCGCTCGTCTTCCATGATCAGGGTCTTGATCACATCGTGCTCGGGAACGCCCAGCTGGCGCGCCGATTCGCCGGTGCCGCCGTGCTCGACATAGTCATACGGATGCTCGCCGAAGGCGACGCCATGCTTGCGCAGGTACTGCGTGGCGGGGGTTTCTGATACGTGCCTGGTCTTGCTCATGACAGTGGTCGCTGCCCGCTTGCTCAGCCGCGCGGATGGTGCTGCTGGTGCAGCTCGCGCAAGCGTTCGCGGGCGACGTGCGTATAGATCTGGGTGGTGGAAATATCGGCGTGGCCCAGCAGCAGCTGCACCACGCGCAGGTCGGCGCCGTGGTTGAGCAGGTGCGTGGCAAAGGCGTGGCGCAGCGTGTGCGGCGACAGCGGCGCGTGCACGCCGGCATCGCGCGCATGGCGCTTGATCAGGTGCCAGAACGCCTGCCGCGTCATGCCTTCGCCGCGCTGCGTGACAAAGAGCGCGTCGCAGGCGCGCCCGGCCAGCAGCTCGGGGCGCGCACTGGCCAGGTAACAGCGCAGCCAGTCGCCGGCCTGCTGGCCGAACGGCACCAGCCGCTCCTTGTCGCCCTTGCCGCCGACCACGCGCGCCACGCCTTCGTTCAGGCCGATCTCGATGGTCTTCATCTGCGTGAGCTCCGACACGCGCAGCCCGCTGGCGTACATCAGCTCCAGCATGGTGCGGTCGCGCAGCCCCAGCGGCGTGTTGGTGTCGGGCGCTTCGAGCAGCGCGTCGACCTGGGACTCGGTCAGGGTCTTGGGGTAGCGCGGCGGCTGCTTGGCGGGGCGCAGCAGCAGGCAGGGGTCGGCTTCGATCAGGTGTTCGCGCAGCGCCCACTGGTAGAAGCGGCGGAACACCGCCAGGCGCCGGTTGGCCGACGAGGCGCGGGTCTGCGTGTGGCGCGCGTTGAAGTAGGCCGACAGCGCGCCGTCGTCCGCGCCCAGCAACTCGCCGCGGTGCTCATGCTGCAGCCAGCGCGCCAGCAGTGTCAGGTCGCGCCGGTAGGCATCGATGGTGTTGCGCGAGAGGCCGTCTTCCAGCCATAGCGCGTCGCAGAAGCGGCTGACCAGTGCCACGTCGGCGTCGCTGGGCGCGGTGGCGATGTCAGGTGGCTGGGCGGCGCCGCTCATATCAGCATGGCGCCCTCATGGCGCAGCAGCCAGCGTTTGACGTCGAGGTAGAAGCCGTCTTCGGCATGGTGCGAGAAGCCGCCGATGCCGCGCGCCGAGACCACGCGATGGCAGGGGATCACGATCGGGAAAGGGTTCTGCCCGCAGGCCTGGCCCACGGCGCGCGGCATCGCGCCGATGGCCTCGGCGATGGTGCCATAGGTGGTCACCGCGCCGCGCGGCACTGCGCTGATGGCCTGCCACACGCGCTGCTGGAAGTCGCTGCCGGCCGGGGCTAGCGGCAGGTCGAAGGCGGCGTCGGGATTGGCGTAGTAGGCCTCCAGCTGCTGCGCGAGCTGTTGCGTCAGCGCGTCCGCCGGGGCGCGCGTCTCGACGTGCTCGGGAAGGTACACGATGGCCCGGATGCGCGCGCCGTCCGTGCGCACCCCGATCTTGCCGAAGGGGGCGGTGAGGATGGCGTCATAGGTGGCGGGCATGGCGGTCAGGCTGGGGCGAATGCTGGATTTTAGTGCTTTTTGGCGCGGGCAAGAATAAAGGGCCGCCTCGCGGCGGCCCTTTGCGGGTGGCGTCACACCAGCCGGATCATTGCTCCAGCTTGATGTTCTGCACCTTCACAAGATTCTTCATCTTGTCGAATTCCTTCTTGATCTCGGCCGCATGCTGCGCCGGCGTGTTGCCCGACGGCTCGGCGCCGGCAGTGCGCAGGCGCTGCTGGAAGTCTTTGTCCTGCAGGGCCTTGACGGCGGCTTCGTTGAGCTTCTTGATGACGTCGTCAGGCGTGCCGGCCGGTGCCACCAGGCCGTACCAGGCCGGGTCGTTCGGCTCCTTCAGGCCCATTTCGCCGAAGGTCGGCACGTTGGGCATGGATTCCAGGCGCTTGTTCCAGGCCACCACGATCGGGCGCAGCTTGCCGGCCTTGATGTAGGGGATCGAAGAGGGCAGGTTGTCGACCATGATCGGCACCTGGCCGGCCAGCACGTCGTTCAGCGCCGGGCCCGCGCCGCGGTACGGGATATGGACCATGAAGGTCTTGGTCGAGACCTTGAACTGCTCGCCCAGCATGTGGCCGAAGCCGCAGGTGCCCGACGAGGCGTACGAATACTTGCCCGGGTTGGCCTTCAGCACGGCCAGGAACTCCTTGTAGTCCTTGGCCGGGAAGTTCGGGTTCACGGCGATCACGTTGGCCACGTTGGCCAGGTTGGTGATGGGCTTGAAGTCCTTGATCGGGTCGTACGACAGCTTGGGGTTGCAGGCCGGGTTCACGGCCATGGTCGAGACCGTGGAGATGCCGATGGTGTAGCCGTCCGGCGCGGCCTTGGCGATCGCGTCGGCACCGATCGAACCACCCCCGCCGGCGCGGTTCTCCACCACTACGGGCTGGCCCAGGATGCGGCTCATCTGGTCCGCGGCGCCGCGGCCGACGATGTCGGTAGTGCCGCCGGGTGCGAACGGAATGATCAGTCGGATCGGCTTGGTGGGGTAGCTCTGCGCCTGCGCCGCGGTGGCGGCGGCGGCCAGGGCCAGGGTCAGTGCGAGTTTGCCAGCTTGCATGAGATCATGTCTCCCGTCAGGAAATCCGGGCAGGATGCCGCCCGGAAGCAAAAAAACCGTCGCAGTGCCACAGGTGGGGCCGTGCGCCGGCAGCGTAATTGTGTCAGCCGCCCAGCAGCCCGCGCTTGACCTCGGCGTCGACCGGGCGCTCGCCCAGGAAGACCCGCAGCACGGCCTGGTAGAAGTCTTCGCCAGGGATCGGCCGGCCGCGAGGTGTGCCGTTGATGGCGACGACGGTCCCCGTCTGCGGGGAAAAATCCAGGTTGATCACGTCGCCCTTGTGCGCGGTGCCGACCTCGCCCAGGGTGCGCTCGAACTGTACCAGCCGCGTGGCCAGTTCCTGCATCTGCTGCTCGCTGTGGTTGTTGCGGATGCCCTGGCGGATGGCGCGCATGAGGGCCGGCGGTTCGGCCTCGCGCAGCATGCGCAACTGCAGCCGCTTGGTGCCGGGCGTGCCCAGCACCAGGGCCGCGTTGCGGGCCCTCTCCTGCAGGTACAGGGCGGCCACGTAGCCCTTGGCCAGGAAGCCCGCGCGCAGGGCGGTGCCGTTGAGCTGCAGTTCCTTGCCGCCCACGCGTGCCGCATCGTCAAAACGTATCCCTTCGATCTCCACCGAGCGCGCCGGCATGGGCACGGCGCCCGCGGCCGTGGCGGCGCACAGCGCCACCAGCACGGCGGCCAGGCGCAGGCAGCGGCCCGGGTGCAGACCAGGGCGGAAGGGGGCTCGGAGGTGGGTGTCCGGGCGCGGCGGCGCGGACCGGGTGCGGGACAACATGGCGGCAGGCGTACAACTTGGCATGCCATGCTGGCCTAAATCTGGAAAAATACCTATCCGTATCTGCCCTAGTCTGCACATTCCGGTTTTTTGCCGTTATCCACCCCCGCCGCCGCCGCTGCAATCCCGCGCGACGGCCCGCAGGGCAGCTGCCGCGTCATGCCACCGCCACTACAACAACGATAAATGTCTTCTGCTCTCCTGCTGGTCCCGGACTTCAGCCTGATCCTCATCGGCTGGCTGCTGGTGCGCTATACCCCGTTCGACCGTGCCTTCTGGGGCGGCGTGGAGCGCCTGGTCTACTTCGTGCTGTTCCCGGCGCTGCTGCTGCAGTCGACCAATACCGCGGTGCTGGATTTCTCCTCGACCTCGGCCATGCTGGGGCTGGCGCTGCTGGTGATGGCCACCGGCATGGCCGGCGGCTACGCCGTTAAATGGGTGTTGCGCCCGGACGCGCTGAGCTTTGCCTCGGGCCTGCAGACCGCGTTCCGCTTCAATTCCTATATCGGGCTGGCGCTGGCATCGCGCCTGGGCGGCTCCGAGGGGCTGGCGCTGATGGCGGTGATCGTCGGCTGCACGGTGCCGCTGTGCAACGTGGCGGCGGTGTGGGCGCTGGCGCGGCACGGCCAGACCGCGCTGTGGAAGGAGCTGGCGCGCAACCCGCTGATCCTGGCCACTGCCGGCGGCCTGCTCACCAACCTGATGGGGCTGCATGCGCCCGAGGTGCTGGGCATGACACTGAACCGGCTGGGCTCGGCCTCGACCGCGCTGGGGCTGATGACGGTGGGCGCCGGGCTGCAGATGAGCGGCGCCACCGGCACTGCGGGGCCGGTGGCCTGGTGGACCGGGGTCAAGCTGCTGGCGATGCCGTGCGTGGCCTGGCTGGTGGGGCGTCACCTGCCGCTGACCGCGTTGCAGTACCAGATCGTGGTGCTGTATGCCTCGCTGCCCACGGCCTCCAGCGCCTATATCCTGGCGGTGCGCATGGGCGGTAACGGGCCGATGGTTGCAGCGACGATTTCGCTGATGACGGTGGCGGCGATCGTGACCACGCCGCTGTGGCTGGCGCTGGTCAGCTAGCGCCTGGCGGCGGGCCGTCCTGGGCAAGGGCCCAGTCGATATGCTCGCGCACCAGCGGCGTGGCGCTCTCGCGCCGCTCCAGCAGCGCTGCGCGGATGCGCGCGGCCAGGGCAGCATCTTCGGCGCGCGTGCCCGACCGCGCCGCGCGCAGGCTGTTGCCCAGCCCCACCGCCAGGTTGCGCAGCCAGCGCTCATGGCCGATGCGGCGGATCGGGCTGCCTTCGAGCCGCTGGTTGAATTCCGCTTCGGTCCACTGGAACAGCGCCACCATGTCTGGCGCGTCCAGCCCGTTGCGCACGTCGAAGTCCGGCACCATGGCCACATGCGCGAACTTGTTCCACGGGCAGGCGAGCTGGCAGTCGTCGCAGCCATAGACGCGGTTGCCCATGGGCGCGCGGAACTCCACCGGGATCGGGCCCTTGTGCTCGATGGTCAGGTAGGAGATGCAGCGGCGCGCATCCAGCCGGTACGGCGCCAGGATGGCACGCGTGGGGCAAATGTCCAGGCAGCGGTGGCAGTTGCCGCAGTGGCCGGACTCGGGCGCGTCGGCCGGCAGCGGGATGTCGACCAGGATCTCGCCCAGGAAGAACATCGAGCCGCCGTCGCGGTCCAGCAGCAGCGTATGCTTGCCGCGCCAGCCGAGCCCGCCCTGGCTGGCCAGCGCCACTTCCATGACGGGTGCGGAATCGGTAAAGACGCGGTAGCCGAATTTTCCGATTTCGGCTTCGATCCGGCTGGCCAGTTGCTGCAGGCGGCTGCGCAGCACCTTGTGATAATCGCGTCCGCGCGCATACAGCGACACCACCGCGGTGGCCGGATCGTCCAGCCGCGCCAGCTCGTGGCGGCGCCAGTCTGTGGCGCCGGCCTGGGCGCCGGCGGCCGGAATGTAAGGCATCCGCGCCACGATCGCGCGCACGGTGCCGGGCACCAGTTCGGCCGGCCGGGCGCGCCGCAGGCCGTGGTTCGCCATATAATCCATGTCGCCGTGGTAGCCCTGCGCCAGCCACGCCATCAGCCCCGGCTCGGCATGACTGAGGTCGACATCGGCGATGCGCACGGAGGCAAAGCCCAGTTCCGCGCCCCATGTGCGGATCGACGCGGCCAGTGCCGCAAGTTCCCCGGGTCCCGCGGCCAGGTGGCCGGGGGTGCCGGAAACGGGGGTAGGTGGCGCATCTGCCTGCCCTGGGGCGACTCGGTCGATCATCCCTGAATTGTACGCAATGCCCTTGCTCGAAGAACGCACCCTGACGCTGCCCGACGAAGCCGCCACCGCGCGCCTGGGCGCCGCGCTGGCCGCCACCGTGCAGGCCATGCCGCCGCACACGGTGCATGTGCAGCTGTCCGGCGACCTGGGCGCCGGCAAGACCACGCTGACGCGCGCGATCCTGCGCGCACTCGGCCATGCGGGCAAGGTCCGCAGCCCCACCTACACGCTGTGCGAGCCCTACGAGGTGGCCCGCGCCGACGGCTCGCCGCTGACCGTCTACCACTTCGACCTGTACCGCTTTGCCGACCCCGAAGAGTGGATCGACGCGGGTTTTCGCGACTGCTTCGGCGAACCGGCTTTCAACCTGGTCGAGTGGCCGGAGAAGGCCGGCCGCCTGCTCGGGGAACCGGATCTCCATATGTTGCTCCAATCGGACATGGCCGGGGCGGATGACGCCGGCGAGCGGCGGATCGCGACGATGCGCGCCTATACTCACACTGGACTTACCCTGCTGAACGCATGCTGATCAAGCGACTTGCCACTGACCGCCCCGATGGACCCGACGGCCTGCTGCAGGCGCGCCGCAAATGGATGGCGCAGGCACTGAAGCTGGGCGCGGGCACGGCCGTGCTGACCCTGGTCGGCCCGCAGATCGCGTTTGGCGCCGGCATCGTCGCGGTGCGCGTGTGGCCGGCCGAGGACTACACCCGCGTCACCATCGAATCCGATGCCCCGCTGGCCGCCGTGCACCAGATGATCCGCGACCCCGACCGGCTGGTGGTCGACATCGACGGCCTCGACCTGTCGCCCACGCTGCGCGAGCTGGTGGCCAAGATCACCCCGAACGACCCCTATATCCAGACCGTGCGCGTCGGCCAGAACCGCCCGCGCGTGGTCCGCATGGTGTTCGACCTGAAGGAAAACGTGGCGCCGCAGGTGTTCACGCTGGCGCCGATCGGCACCTACCGCAACCGGCTGGTGTTTGACCTGTACCCGGTCAATCCGCCCGATCCGCTGTGGAAGCTGGTGCGCGACACCGAGGAAAAGCAGCGCCGCTTCGCCACCTCGGATCCGGCGCCGGGCAACGATGGCATCGCCGGCGCGCCGGCTGGTGCCGAGGAAGACGCGATCGGCGCGCTGGTGCGCCGCTTCGACGAGAAGGGCGAGGTGCCGCCCACCACCGCGCCGCTGCCGCCGCCGGTGGCCTCGGCCCGGCCCAGGCCGTCCGCACCGCCGGTGCCGAGCCCCAATGCCCCGGTGGTGCCGCCGGTCGCACGCGACAATCCCACTGCCGAACGGCCCTTCAAGATGCGCCGCCTGCTGACCGTGGCGATCGATCCCGGCCACGGCGGCGAAGACCCGGGCGCGATCGGCGCCGCCGGCTCGCGTGAGAAAGACGTGGTGCTGCAGATCGCGCACCGCCTGCGCGCCAAGATCGATGCCCAGCCCAATATGCGCGCGATGATGACGCGCGACGCCGACTTCTTCGTGCCGCTGAACGTGCGCGTGCAGAAGGCGCGCCGGGTGCAGGCCGACCTGTTCGTGTCGATCCACGCCGATGCCTTCCTGTCGCCAGAGGCGCGCGGCGCGTCAGTGTTCGCGCTGTCCGAGCGCGGTGCTTCCAGTACCGCGGCACGCTGGCTGGCCAACAAGGAAAACGCAGCCGACCTGATCGGCGGCGCCAATATGGGCAACAAGGATGCGCAGGTCGCGCGCGTGCTGCTGGACCTGTCCACCACCGCGCAGATCAACGACAGCCTGCAGGTCGGCAAGGCCGTGCTGGGCGAGATCGGTGGCATCAACAAGCTGCACAAGGGCAGCGTGGAGCAGGCCGGGTTTGCGGTGCTGAAGGCCCCGGATATTCCGTCGATCCTGATCGAGACGGCCTTCATCAGCAATCCGGAAGAAGAGCGCAAGCTCAACGACAACGCACACCAGGAGCAGCTGGCCAATGCGATCCTGAAGGGGATCCGGTCCTACTTCGCGCGCAATCCGCCGCTGTCGAAAAATCCGTCCGTGTGAATCTGGCGGGCACAAAGAAACCGGGGCATGCCCCGGTTTTTTTCATGGCTGCATGCCTCAGGCGCGCGCCGCGGCCTGGTCCTCCAGCAAGGCATCGCGGTCGGCATAGCGCGATGCAATCACCGAGCACACAATCAGCTGCAGCTGGTGATAGACCATCAGCGGCAGCACCAGCAGGCCCAGCGCCGGATGGCCGGCAAACAGGATCTTGGCCATCGGGATGCCGTTGGCCAGGCTCTTCTTGGAGCCGCAGAACACCGCCGTGATCTCGTCCTCGACAGAGAAGCCAAGGCGGCGCGCGGTCAGCGTGGTAAAGCCCAGCACCACGAACAGCAGCACCGCGGCGATCAGCATCACGGCGCCGATGGTCTGCCACTGGTACTGGTGCCACAGGCCCTTTGCGGTGGCGTCGCAGAATGACGAATAGACGATCAGCACGATCACGCCACGGTCGATCTTGTTGGTGATGTTCTTCTTCTTTGTCAGCCAGTTGCCGATCAGCGGGCGCAGCAACTGGCCCAGCGCGAACGGCAGCAGCAGTTGCAGCGCCACGCCGGTGAGCGCCTTGCCCAGCGGCATCGAGGCGCCGCTGGCGCTGATCACCAGCCCCATCAGCAGCGGCGTGACCAGCATGCCGATCAGGCCCGAGACGGTGGCGTTGAAGATCGCGCCGGACACATTGCCGCGCGCCATCGAGGTCATGGCCACCGACGACGATACCGTCGACGGCAGCGCGCACAGGAAGAACACGCCCAGCAGCAGGTCCGGCGGCAGCGTATTGCGCAGCGACAGCATCAGCAGCGCGCCCACCAGCGGGAACACCACGTAGGTGAAGGTCTGCACGAAGACATGCAGGCGCCAGTGCTTGGCGCCCGACACCAGCTTGTCGCGCGAGAGCGCCGCGCCGTGCAGAAAGAACACCAGCGCCACGCCCAGGCTGGTCACCACGCCCAGGTGCAGCGGGCCGTTGCCGGCGCCGATTTCAGGGGCGACCAGCGCAATGGCGATGGCCGTCAACATGACGAGAACGAAGCCGTCGATCAGGTCATAAAGTTTCTTGAGCTTGCGGACAATACGAGACATGACTGCGGGTGGATCCTGCAATGTTAGGGTTTTGCCTAGTATTGGACGCCAGCCAAGTCTAGAATGCAAATTCATTTATAGAATCTATTTATCCGGCCGTTGCATGAATTACACACTGCGCCAGTTGCGCGTCTTCCTGGCCGTGGCCAATACCGGCGGCTTCAGCCGGGCCGCCGATGTGGTCGGCCTGACCCAGCCTGCGGTCAGCCGCGGCGTGGCTGAGCTGGAAGAGGCACTTGGCGTGCGCCTGCTCGACCGCACCACGCGCGAGGTGGTGCTGACCGAGGCCGGCCACGCGCTGGCGCCGGCGTTGGAGCGGCTGCTCGGGCAGCTCGACGACACCCTGGAAGAGACGCGCCAGCTCGGCGAACGCTATCGCGGACGTGTAGTGATAGCCGGTGCGCCGACGATCTCGGCCCGACTGATGCCGCTGTACGTGGCCGCCTGCGCCGCCCAATACCCTGAGATCCGCCTGATCGTGCGTGACAACGTGCAGGCCGACGGCCTGGAGCAGGTGCGCGCCGGCGCCGTGGACTTTGGCGTGCTGATCGATCCGCTGGTGCGCGACGGGCTGGTAGTAGAGCCGGTGGCGACCGACCCGTTCTGCTTTGTCTGCCGGCGCGACCATCCGCTGGCGCAGTCGGCCTCGGTGCCGTGGTCGGCGCTGCATGGGATGCAGTTGGTGCTGCTGGACTTTGCCTCCGGCAGCCGGCCGCTGATCGACCGCGTGTTCGGCCGGCATGGCGTGGTGCCCCTGGTGGTGCAGGAACTGGGCCACTCGGCCAGCGTGTTCGGCATGGTCGAGGCCGGCATCGGCGCCTCGGTGCTGCCGTCGTTCTCGCTGCCGCTGCCGGCGGCGTCGCCGCTGGTGTGGCGGCCGCTGGTGCCACGCGAGGAGCGCAGCATCGTCATGGTCCGGCGCGAGGACCGTTCACTGTCGCCGGCCGCGGCGGCGGTATGGGACCTGGTGCGCCGCCTGACCGTGCGCGCCGAGGCGCCCGCGATGAGCGCCGCGGCCTAGGCGCGCTCCAGGTCCTTGAGTGCCTGTTGCAGCGGGTGCGTCGGCGCTTCCTTCAGCCACGGCGTCTCTGGACCGTTGCGCCAAACGGTGAGCAGCTTGCACAGACCGGCATAGCCGAGCTTCCTCTCGCCTTGCTCGTAGCGCTCCTTCTGCAACGCCAGCGCCTTGTTGAACACGAACCGGCACGACCCGGCGAAGCGGCGCATGTTGCGCTGCTGTTCGCCGGTCGGCATCAATGCGTATTTGAAGGCTTGAAGTCGCTGCATGAGCCCATCTTACCCTTGGTCTATGAGCAGCGAAAACGATATTCGGCACGGTAGGCATTGCGTCCTTCTGATGCCGGCAGCCGCAGCGACGCACCCATGCCGATCATCCGCCAGTACATCGAGCAGCAACAGACGCCACACTGAAAACCCAACGGAAAGGACGCCTGCGGCGTCCGCGCTATTCTTCCCCGCCCTGAAGAGTACCCTGAAGAGACGGGGCTTGCCGCGCACCGGGTCAACGCGCGGTGACCATCACCGCTTCCAGTTCAAAGCTGCCGTCGGCCTGCACGCGATAGTGCTCGCGAACTTCCGCGGGCGCCATCTGCCACAGGTGGCGGATGGCCTCCACGGCCACCGGTGCCGTGCGCATGCGCCTGACCCAGCTGTCGAACTCGATGCCGATGCGCCAGATGTCCGATACGGCGATGCCATCGGCGCCAAAGCCCGCCGCCTCGAACATCGCCCGCCAGCCCGCCGGCGTGTAATCGCGCACATGCGAGGGATCGCGCAGCAGTTCCACCGATTGCAGCCAGGTATCGCGCAGCGGGTCCGGCGCACCGGCAATATCGATCAGCACCACTTTGCCGCCGGGCCTGAGCACCCGGCGGATCTCCGCCAGCGCCGCCGGCACGTCGCGCCAGTGGTGCGCACTCATGCGCGAGACCACCGCGCAGAAGCTTGCATCGTCGAACGGCAGCTGCTCGGCCGCGCCCTGGCGCGTGCGGATATTGGCCAGCCCGCGCTCGCGCGCTGCGGCCTCGACCACGGCCAGCATGTCCGCCGACAGGTCGTAAGCCGTCACTTCGCCCGCAACCGCTGCCGCGGCAAAGCTGGCATGGCCGGCGCCGCAGCCCAGGTCCAGCACGCGGCTGCGCGGGCGGTTGGCCGCGGGGATCAGCGCGGCCAGTTCGTCTTTCAGTTGCTGCAGGTCCGCGCCGCTGGCGTGGACGGTGCTGGTGAGGTAGGCGCTGGCGGTGGCGCCGAACTGGGCGGCGACGAGTTCCTGCTGTTGCATGGTGCTGGGCTCCTTGGGCCACGCCCAGGTCGTGGGCGGCCTTCTTGTGGGGGAGGGGACTTGCCCGCGAGGCGGGTTCGGCATACTGTAGGCGGGCAGTTTTCCCGGTACAAGTTACCAATTTATCCTGGTATAAGCGACACCAGCCTGTCATGCCTTTATCTGCCGATCCCCCTGTTGCCCAGTCTGCATCGCCATCGTCGCGTGAATCCGTGCTGGGCGCTTTCCTGCGCGCGCACCGCGAACGGCTGGCGCCGGCCGATGTCGGGCTCGCACCGGGCCGGCGCCGCCGCACCCCAGGGCTGCGCCGCGAGGAAGTTGCGCAACTGGCGGGCTTAAGCGCGACCTGGGTGACGTGGCTGGAGCAGGGGCGGCCGGTATCGCTGTCGGCACGTGCGCTCGCCAGCCTGGCTGCCGCGCTGCGGCTGTCGCGCGCCGAGCGCGCCTACCTGTTCGAACTGGCGGGCCGCCGCGACCCGCAGCAGGCCCCGGACGAAACCGTGCCGCCGGTGGTGCTGGCCAGCGTGCATGCCATCGGCGGGCCGGCCTACCTGCTCGACCGGCAATGGACCGCGCTGGCCTGGAACGATGCCGCCGCGGACCTGTTTATCGGCTGGCTCGATGCCGCCAGCGCCGAGCGCAACCTGCTGCGCGCGATGTTCCTGTCGCCGGGGCTGATGGCGCTGGTGGAAGACTGGCCGCACCGCGCGGCACGGCTGGTGGCGGAATTCCGTGCGCACAGCATCCGCCATGCGGACGAGGTGCCGACGCGTGCGTTGATCGAGGGGCTGATGGCAGAGAGCGCGGCCTTCCGCGATGCCTGGCTGTCGCAGGACGTGGAAGACCGCGAGGGCGGCCGCCGCGGCTTTCGCCACCCGATGCTGGGCGCGCTGCAGTTCGAGCAGCTGACGCTGGTGCCGGCGGCGGCGCCGGGTTTGATGCTTGTGATGCTGCTGCCCGGCTGAGCGGGCAGTGCCTGGGCATTACTTGGGCTGCATCCGGATCGCGCCGTCCAGGCGGATCACTTCGCCGTTGAGCATGGTGTTCTCGATGATCGAGCGCGCCAGCTTGGCGTACTCCGCCGGGCGGCCAAGGCGCGGCGGGAACGGCACCATCTTGCCGAGCGCGTCCTGCACCTCCTGCGGCATGCCCAGCAGCATCGGGGTTTCGAAGATGCCCGGGGCGATGGTCATGCAGCGCACGCCGTCGCGCGACAGGTCGCGCGCGATCGCCAGCGTCATTGCCACCACGCCGCCTTTGGACGCGGCATAGGCGGCCTGCCCGATCTGGCCGTCAAAGGCCGCCACCGACGCAGTATTGATGATCACGCCGCGCTCGCCTTCGCTGTCGGGGGTGTTTTGCACCATGGCCGCGGCGGCCAGGCGGATCATGTTGAAGGTGCCGACCAGGTTGATGCGGATGGTCTTGTCGAAGGCGTCGAGCGGATGGGGGCCGTTCTTGCCGACGGTCTTGTTGGCGGTGGCGATGCCGGCGCAGTTGACGATACCCGAGAGCCGGCCCAGTGCCTGGGCGGCGGCCACCACCGCCTGGCCGTCGGCTTCGGAGGTGACGTCGCAGCGGATAAACTGGCCGCCCAGTTCTGTTGCCAGGGCCTGGCCGGTGGCCTCGTTCAGGTCGGCGATCACGACCTTGGCGCCGGCTTCGGACAGCATGCGGGCGGTGCCTGCACCCAGGCCTGAGGCGCCGCCGGTGACGATGAATACGTTGCCGTGGATTTGCATTTGGGGTTGTCTCCTTGGGATTGGGGTTTTTTGTTGCCGTTTACGTAAACGTCAATTCATTGGCGGTATTTTACGGGGTGGTGGGGGATGTGCAAGGGGGCCACACCCCACCTATTCGCCCATAAAACAAAAGCGGCCCAAAGGCCGCTTTCACAACACCAGGCAGAGCAGGCGAAAGAATTACTTCAACGCCTCAAACACCCGCGCAGTAATGTCATCGACATTGCCCACGCCCAGGATCTTGCGGTACTTCGGCGGCGCCACCTTGGCGGAAGCATCCCCCTTGGCAGCCCAGTCCGAGTAGTAATCCACCAGCGGACGCGTCTGCTGCGAATAGACATCAAGACGCTTCTTGACCGTCTCTTCCTTGTCATCGTCACGCTGGATCAGCGCCTCGCCGGTCTCGTCGTCCACGCCCTCGGTCTTGGGCGGGTTGTACTTGACGTGGTAGGTGCGGCCCGAGGCCACGTGCACGCGGCGGCCGCTCATGCGCTCAATGATGGCGTCGAACGGCACGTCGATTTCCAGCACGTAGTCGATTGCCACGCCCGCTTCCTTCATCGCCTCGGCCTGCGGAATGGTGCGCGGGAAGCCGTCGAACAGGTATCCGTTCTTGCAGTCGTCTTCCTTCAGACGGTCCTTCACTAGGCCGATGATGATGTCGTCCGACACCAGTCCGCCCGCGTCCATGACCTTCTTGGCTTCCACCCCCAAGGGGGTGCCGGCCTTCACCGCGGCGCGCAGCATGTCGCCCGTGGAGATTTGCGGAATGCCGAACTTCTCGCAGATGAACTTGGCTTGCGTGCCTTTGCCGGCGCCAGGCGCGCCCAACAGGATCAAACGCATTTACGGGTCCTCAGAGTATTTAATCTGTATGGCGGGAGATCAGAAGGAGGGTAACGCCGTAACTTGACGCAGGACTTACTGCGGTCCTGATGCGTTCTGACTGCGTTCAGCGCGGGCACTGCTCAGGCGTATCCACGCGTACGGCCGGCGGCGGCTGCCAGGGGGATGGCGGCGCGGCACACCGGACGGGCTCTATCTTTATCTCCCCACCGAGCCTTGGCCGGCGGCACGCTTGCGCATGCCGGCCGGGCGGCTCTGTATCGGCAAGCATTATGCCATGAGGCGGCGCAAAATCGGCCCGAAATCCGCCCCCGGGTTCAGGTTGCAGCAGTATGAACCTGGACGGGCAGGCGCCCGCGCGGGTCATTTTCCGGCGGTTTTTGTCAGGGCCCTTCCTGGGCCATCGACTGCGCCCACAGTGCGCGCACCCGTTCCAGGTCGGCCGGGGTGTCGACGCCGGGGGCCGGCGCGGCGCTGGTCTGCAGCACCGCAATGCGCTCGCCATGCCACATGGCGCGCAGTTGCTCCAGCGCCTCGGTCTGCTCCAGCGGCGCCGCCGCCAGCGTCGGGAAGCGGCGCAAAAAGCCCGCCCGATAGGCGTACAGCCCGATATGGCGCAGCACCGGCATGCCGGGCAGCGGCACCTGGGCCAGCGCCGCGGGCACGGCCGGCACGCCCGACCAGGCATCGCGCGCCCACGGGATCGGCGCGCGCGAGAAATACAGTGCGCGGCCGGCGGCGTCGCACACCACCTTGACCACATTGGGGTTGAAGACTTCGGCGATGTCCTGCAGCGGATGCGCCGCGGTGGCGATGGCACAGTCGGCGTGGTGCGCCAGATGCAGTGCCACCTCGTCGATCAGTGACGGTTCGATCAGCGGCTCGTCGCCCTGCACATTGACCACGATGGCGTCGTCGGCCAGGCCCAGCTGGGCGGCCACTTCGGACAGGCGGTCGGTGCCGGAAGGGTGGTCGGCGCGGGTCAGTACGGCTTCGATGCCGTGCGCGGCGCAGGCCTGCGCCACCGCGGGCGCGTCGGTGGCGACCACGGTGCGCCGCGCCGACGACGCATGCGCGCGTTCGGCCACGCGCACGATCATCGGGCGCCCGCCGATATCGGCCAGGGGCTTGTCAGGCAGGCGCGTCGAGGCGAGCCGCGCGGGAATGACGACGGTGAACGCGGGGACGGTCATGGCGCGCGCTCAGTTGCCGGCGGCAGGGGCGTCCGGGTTGACCACGCGGCCCGGCACCGACTGGCGGGCCTCGTCGGCCAGCATCACGGGGATGCCGTCGCGGATCGGGTACGCCAGCTTGTCGGCGTGGCAGATCAGCTCCTGCGCGGCGCGGTCGTATTCCAGCTTGCCCTTGCACAGCGGGCAGACCAGGATTTCAAGCAGCCGGTTGTCCATCTCGGTGTTCCTCGTTGCGCCCTGCGGCGCCCGGCGTGGTTGCCGGCGCGGTCGGCGCGGGTTTGACTTGCGCCAGGACGGCGCGGCGGATTTTTTCGATCAGGCCGGTATCGATCACGGGCCTGGTGGGGACGACCCAGATGCGCGGGTCGTCGAAGCGCTCGCATTTTACGGCATCCTTCTCGGTGATCAGGATCACGTCGGCGTCGAGCGCATCGACATTGTCGACGAACGGGTCGGCGACAAAGTCATAGTGGTCGGGCAGCGGCAGTGTCTTCGGCGACAGCCCTGCGCCACGCAGGCTGGCGAAGAAGCGTTCGGGGTTGCCGATGCCGGCGGCGGCCAGCACGCGCCGGCCGGCGAAGGCGCTGACCGGCCGCGCCATGGTGGGATCGGCCAGCTGCCAGGCGTCGTCCAGCTCCAGCCGCATGCCGTACACGCCGGGGCGGTCGGGCGTGGCGCGGAAGGTGGGGTCGTTGATCAGCGTGGCGTCGCGCGGGCGCGAAAGCGGCTCGCGCAGCGGGCCGGCTGGCAGCAGCAGGCCGTTGCCGCCCATGCGTGAGTCGAACATCACGATCTCGAAGTCGCGCTGCAGCTTGTAGTGCTGCAGGCCGTCGTCGAGCAGCAGCACATTGACGCCCGGGTGCGATACCAGCATGGTCTGCGCGCACAGCGCCCGGTCGGGGAAGACCCAGACCGGCACGTCGGTGGCGCGCGCGATCAGGAGCGGCTCATCGCCTACGTCGGACGCCTTCGAGGTCGGCTTCACGCGGCGCGGGTGCTTGAGTTCCACGCCGTAGCCGCGCGACACCACGCCGGGGCGCAGCCCCGCCTCGGTCAGCGCTTGTGCCAGCGCGATCACCGCCGGCGTCTTGCCCGTGCCGCCCACGGTCACGTTGCCGACCACCACCACCGGCATCGGCAGGCGTGTCGACTTGAACCAGCCACGCTGGTAGCCATAGCGGCGCACCCGCGCGATCAGCCCGAACAGCAGCGAGAACGGCAGCATCACCCACGCGAACCAGCCGCGGCGTTGCCACTGGGCGGTCACGAAGTCGGCAAGGGCATGTCGGGGAACGGGCATGGGCGCGGCGGGCGGTGGAGTCGGTGGTTGGGATGGGATTGTAGTGCGCCCGCGGCTTCGCCCCCTGGGGGCGCGGGTGGCTCAACCATTATGGGCATTGCACAGCGCATGCGGCAAGCCCGTCGGCCGCATGCGCCAGGGCGCCCGGAGTCAGCGCGGCTGTGCGCTCTGCGTGGCGAAGGTCAGGCGCGACAGCCCGGCCAGCCGCGCGGCCTCCATCACGTTGATCACGGCCTGGTGGCTGGCCTGCGCGTCGGCATTGACGATCACCACCGGCGGCTGGCCGCCGGCACCGGTGCCCGAGGCGGCGCGCAGCTGGTCGGCCAGGCTGGTGACGTCCTTCTGCTCCATCACCTGCTTGTTGACGGAGTAGACCCCGCGCGATGACACCGACACCACGATCTCCCGCGGCCGCTGCTGGGCGCGCTCGGCGTCGGCGGTGGGCAGCTGGATCTGCAGCTCGGTAAAGCGCGAATAGGTGGTCGTGATCATCAGGAAGATCAGGATCACGAGCAGCACGTCGATCAGCGGGATCAGGTTGATCTCCGGCTCTTCGCGCCGCTGACGGGAACGGAATTGCATGGCGTTCGTTCTGTTCGGCGATCAGGCGCGGCGTTGCGGCAGGATCGCGTCGAGGAACGACGTGGCGCGAAATTCCAGCTCGGCCACGTAGTCATCCACGCGGCGGCGGAAGTAGCGCCAGAAGATCAGCGCCGGGATTGCCACGATCAGGCCGAAGGCAGTGTTGTACAGCGCCACCGAGATGCCGTGCGCCAGTTGTTCAGGGCTGGCGCCGGTGCCGCCCTGGCTCCCGAAGATCTCGATCATGCCGATCACCGTGCCCAGCAGGCCCATCAGCGGCGCCACCGAGGCGATCGTGCCGAGCGCGTTCAGGTAGCGCTCCAGCTCATGCGCGACCACGCGGCCGGCTTCCTCGACCACGTCTTTGGCGGCATCGCGCGAGGTATGCGGCTGCAGCACCACGTGGCGCAGCCCGGCGGCCAGCACCCGGCCCAGCGGCGAGTTCTGCTCAATCGTGTTGACGACTTCCGGCGTCGCGCGGCGTTGCTGCGCGGCCGCCAGCGCCTCTTCATAGAGCCTGGCGGGCAGGACCTTGCTGCGCTTGAGAGTGAGAAAACGTTCGACGATCAGCGCCAGCGCGATGACCGAGGCGAGCAACAGCGGCCAGATCGGCCAGCCGGCCGCTTGAATGATGGAAAACAATTGGACCCCCGGGATCGACAACCGAATAACAAAACCCCAAACCACCTGGACGGCATGCCTTGATGCGCGTCTGGCCGCTGGCGGCGCGCGCTCCGGCATTGCTCTGAAAAATCAGGCGCCACTCTAACCTGCGCCCTGTCGCACGGCAAGACGGCACCCGACGCTGTCTCGGCCACGCATCGCCCATTTCCACAGCAAAGCGGGACAGTGTTGTGGATCGATTGTGGAAAGCTACCTGACAAGCGTGCTAACACATTGATCTTTAAGGGCAAAAACATCACTGCTTAAATTTTGTGCAAAAGCCTGACGCAGACCCTGCGGCGCATGGTGCACGCCGCCAGGCACCGCTTTCCACAACCTGGCCGGGCGCGTCGGTGTGCTGGCACGCATTCCTGTGCGGCTTTCCACACAGCGCCGGGACAGGATTGTGGAGCGCTTGTGGAAAGCTGCCTGAGAGGTCACCTAAGTCTTTGATTTATAAGGTGGCACCATCGGCTGCTCAAAAAACAGGCAAACGGGTGTATCCGTGCGGCCCGCGGCCGATGTGGCGTCAGGCAGGGCAGAAACCGGGTTTTTCCACATTCCGCAGGGAGAGCATTGTGGACGGCCTGTGGACAAATCCGGGAGAAGCAGGTTAACCCATTGATTTTTATGACCTCCCATCGCCCTGCCCAGAAATTGTGCAAATGCAGCATGGACGCTGCGCCCCGGACGGCCAGCGGCGCTCTGATACGCCACGCGCCGGGTCGGCCGCTTTCCATCGGGCAGCAAGCGGTTTTGGGGCCACTTGCGCCGGAAAAGTGTGGTTTACGGCGCCTTTTATCCAGAGAAGCTGTGGATAACTTTGTGAACAAGCCTGCCAGGCGCTATGTAAGTGATTGATGCAAAAGAGAATTGGTTATATTGCCTAATTTTTGTTTTGCTCGTAAAACTCATAAGAATCAAAGGGTTGGACGAACCCATGCGCCTTTCGGGGCAGGGCGCCGGCATCAATGCTACCCCCTTGACATAGCGGTTATGCTGTGGACATGTCCCATTCACGCCGCTTGCCATCCGTGCGCCATGCCAGACTTGCCGAACTTTTCGCGTGACCCTTCCTCCACCGCGCCGCGCAGCGGCCGCGACGTCATTCCTGTCGGTGAGCTGAACCACACCATCGCCAGGCTGCTGGAACGCAGTTTTCCGCTGGCCTGGGTGCGCGGCGAGATTTCCAATTTCACGCGCGCCGCCAGCGGGCACTGGTATTTCTCGCTCAAGGATGCACGCGCGCAGATCCGCTGCGTGATGTTCCGCGGGCGCAACCAGCATGTCGACTTCCAGCCGCGCGAGGGCGAGGCGGTGGAAGTGCGCGCCGTGGTCACCATGTATGAGGCGCGCGGCGAGGTGCAGCTGGGCGTGGAGGCAATGCGCCGCGCGGGGCTGGGCAACCTGTACGAAGCCTTCCTGCGCCTGAAGGAAAAGCTGGCGCAGGCGGGGCTGTTCGCGCCAGAGCGCAAGCGCCCGGTGCCGGCGCATCCGCGCACCATCGGCGTGGTCACCTCGCTGCAGGCGGCGGCGCTGCGCGATGTGCTGACCACCTTGCGCCGGCGTGCGCCGCATGTGCCGGTGGTGGTCTATCCGGTACCGGTGCAGGGCGCTGGCGCGGCGCAGAAGATCGCCGACATGCTCGATGCGGCCAGCGCGCGGCGCGAGTGCGACGTGCTGATCCTTTGCCGCGGCGGGGGCAGCATCGAAGACCTGTGGTCGTTCAACGAAGAGGTGGTGGCGCAGGCGATTGCGCGCTGCGTGCTGCCGGTCATCTCCGGCGTGGGCCACGAAACCGACTTCACCATCGCCGACTTTGTCGCCGACGTGCGTGCGCCCACGCCGACCGGCGCGGCCGAGCTGGTCAGCCCGGATCGCGCGCACCTGCTGGCGCAGGCGATGCGTGCGCGCGACGCGCTCACGCAGTGCATGCGGCGCGGGCTGGACCTGCGCGCGCAGCACCTGGACTGGCTGGCGCGGCGCGTGCGCAGCCCGCAGGCGCAACTGCAGGAGCGGCGCGCGCGCGTCGACAATCTGGCCCGACATTTGCGGTCGGCATTGCGCGACACGGTGGTGTCGCAGCGCCACCGCCACCAATTGCTGGCGATGCGCTGGAGCGCGTGCCGCCCCGATGCCAGCGCCGCTCATGCCGACGTGGCCCGCCTGTGGCAACGCCTGCAGGCCGCCGCCGCACGCCAGCACGAGCGCGCCGGCCAGCGCCTGGCGCGCAGCGCCGGCGCGCTGGAGCTGCTGGCGCCGCAGCGTACGCTGGAACGCGGCTATGCGGTGCTGCTGGACCAGCGCGGACGCGCGCTGCGCTCGCCCGCCGAGATCCGCGCCGGCAGCGTGCTCGAAGCGCACCTGGCCGAGGGCGTGGCCGACCTGGCGATTGCCGGCGTGCAGGCCAAGCTGCCGGATTTCTGAGCGCCTGCGCGGCCCGGGAACGCCTCCCATTCGCGATGCCGCGGCGGGCCCGAAGCGTTCCGGGAAGCCGGGCGGAAATCCCCCCGGAAACCCTTGCCCGGACAAACTAACATCGGAGCAGGGGGCTTTGTCCCGCGGTTTGCGCGGGTCTTGCAAGTCCCCTACAATCGGCAATTCCGGACCCACAACCCCAACCCACAGAGACAGAACAATGGAACACAAGCTCCCCCCGCTCCCGTACGCGCATGATGCCCTGGCTCCGCACATCTCCAAGGAGACGCTGGAGTTCCATCATGACAAGCACCACCAGACCTACGTCACCAACCTGAACAACCTCATCAAGGGCACCGAGTTCGAGAACTCGACCCTGGAAGAGATCGTCAAGAAGTCGTCGGGCGGCATCTTCAACAACGCTGCCCAGGTGTGGAACCACACCTTCTACTGGGACTCGATGAAGCCCAACGGCGGCGGCCAGCCGACCGGCGCGCTGGCTGATGCCATCAACGCCAAGTGGGGCTCGTTCGACAAGTTCAAGGAAGAGTTCACCAAGACCGCCGTGGGCACCTTCGGTTCGGGCTGGGCCTGGCTGGTCAAGAAGACCGACGGCTCGCTGGACCTGGTCTCGACCTCCAACGCCGCCACCCCGCTGACCACCGACGCCAAGGCGCTGCTGACCTGCGACGTGTGGGAACACGCCTACTACATCGACTACCGCAATGCCCGCCCGAAGTACGTCGAGGCATTCTGGAATGTCGTGAACTGGGATTTCGCCGGCAAGAACTTCGCTGGCTGATCCGCGGATCATCCTTGCAGCAAGAAAGGGCCATGTGGCCCTTTTTTGTTTTGGGCGCGCACGGGGCGGGATTGGGTTTGAATCTGCCTGCGGGATCGTCCATATTTGTCCGTATCCGGCCACCAGCTTCCGGTGCGCCCGCGCGCGCTCCGTGTCATCGTGCACTTCGCAGGCCGGCCGTTTCCCACAGCCAGGTGCCCGATGGCCCGATGGAAGGCATGTTCCCCTTGCAGCCACGTCGGTGCCTGTCGCGCGCCCCGTCCATGGGCTGCTCTGGCTGTCGCGCTCTTGCTAGTCACCGCCGTCGGCGGCGCGAGCGCGCAGCCGCTGCCGTCCCCGCCGAGCGTGCCGCCCCCGTTCAAGCTGTTGCGCTATGACGAGGACTATCGCTACCTGCGCGATCCGGCCATGCGCACGGATTTCTGGGGCCCGGTCAAGTATGTGCCGCTCGGCAGTCCTGGCTGGTTCCTGAGCCTCGGCGGAGAGATCCGCGAGCGCTTTGAGGACTACTCGGCCAGCAATTTCGCCGTGCCGGGTCCGCGTGGCGATGGCTACCTGATGCACCGGGCGCTGCTGCACGCCGACCTGCATGCCGGCGAATCCCTGCGCGCGTTCGTGCAGCTGGGCAACCAGCTGGCCATGGGCAAGGACGTCACCACGCCGCCCTATGTCGACCAGCTCGATGTGCAGCAGGCATTCGTCGACCTGCGCGTGCCGCTCCCGGCGCCCGCGCAGGACCCGCTGCTGGTGCGCGTGGGCCGGCAGGAGATGGCGTTCGGCGCGCAGCGCCTGGTTTCGATCCGCGATGCCCCCAATGTGCGGCGCGCCTTCGACGGACTGAGGCTTGGCTCAAGCCTGGGCGGCGCACGGGTGGATGCCTTCGCCACGCGTCCGGTGCTGCTCAAGGACGGCAGCTTCGACGACCGGCCCAATCAGGCGCAGGGCTTCTGGGGCGTCTATGCGACGATGCCGGCGGCTTTCCTGCCGGCAACCTCCGCCGATCTCTACTACCTCGGTTTCGAGAATGACCGCGCGCTGTTCAGCGATGGCAGCGGCGCGGAGCGGCGGCATTCGCTCGGGGGCCGTCTGTTCGGCCGTCACGGCCGCTGGGACTGGGACTGGGAGGCGCTGTTCCAGTTCGGCAGCCTGGCCTCGCAACAGATCCGCGCATGGGGCTTTTCGACCGATACCGGGTACACCTTTGCGGCGTCGGCCTGGCACCCGCGCGCAGGCATCAAGGCGACCATGGGCAGCGGTGACCGCAATCCGCACGACGGCACCATCGGCACCTACAACGGCTTGTTTCCGAAGCTGGCCTACTTCAACCAGGCCGGCCTGATCGGCGCTTCCAACGTGCTGGATATCCAGCCGTCGCTGACGCTGATTCCCGCGGCCGGCATCAAGCTGACCTTCGCTTGTGACTTCATCTGGCGGGCAACCACGCACGACGCGGTCTACACCTCGGCGGGCATCCCGGTTCCCGGCACCGCGGGCCGCTCCGGCCAGTACAGCAGCAGCCAGCTCTCCGTGGACGTTGCGTGGCAGGCGAGCCGGCATGTGCTGGTCAATGGCGGCGCCGTGTACGTGGACGAGAGCCGCACGCTGAAGGCCGTTGGCGGACACAACACGCGCTTTCTCTACCTGGCACTCGGCTATACGTTCTGATGCGGCGGGCGCCATGCGGCGCATGAATGCATGCACCGCAATCCCTGATTTCCATCAGCCGCGGTTCAAAGCTGCTTGCGGTACACCACGAATCCGGACTTCTCAGCGACGGTGTCGTAAAGGCGCATGGCGGTGGTGTTCGTTTCGTGGGTCTGCCAGTACACCCTTGCCACGCCCAGTGCTTTGGCACGTGCATAGACCTGATCTATGAGTCGACGCGCGACGCCTTTTCCCCTTGCTTCCTCGGCAGTGAAGAGGTCCTGCAAATAGCAGTTCGGACTGAGTTGAATGGTGCTTCGATGCAGCAGAAAATGCGCCAGCCCGATCAACTCGCCCGCTTGCTCTGCAACTAACGCGTACATCGGCTCGTAGGCGTCGAAAAAGCGTGACCAGGTCGTGAGCGTGATTTCCGCCGGCAAGGCAGTGGCACCGTGCCGACCGTAGAATGCGTTATAGCCGCCCCAGAGGACTTTCCACGCAGGGAAGTCGTCCGGCTCGACGGCACGGATCTTCACCGGTTCAGCGGCTGGATCGATCGCTTGCATCATTTTCCTTTTCGGGAGTTCGACTGACCTGGCCACGGCCCGCATGGATCCGCCTGACCGGCAGATTTCGTTCATCCAGGCGCCGCCGCAGCAGCAGAAGGCGCGTTTCGAGATTGTCCTTGATTTTCCGGTTGCAAGGCACCCACCGACTGGAGGACGAACCAGTGCGGATGGCGTCAGTCGGGTGGAGCAGTATCCCTCGGAAAGCCACCCTCGCATGCCATCCACGATGGAAGATCGATGGCGTGGAATTGGCTACGTTCCGATCGGGAGCGAAGTCAGAGAGCGAAGTCAGGATTCTTTCGCCAGCTGCGAGATCCGCTTCCAGCGCGCATCCTCCTTCGGCAGCTCGGCAAGAAACTGGCGGCGATCCGCGATGTCGACGTACATCGACTGCTGCGCGCAGAACGCCTTGAACGCGGGCGATTGGGCGATGCGGATCAGTTCGTCGGACAGGCGCTCCACAACCGCTGCCGGCGTCGCCGCCGGTGCCAGGGCTCCGATCCACGACGAGACCTGGTAGCCCGCAACGCCGGCTTGCGCCGTGGTCGGGACCTCCGGGATCTCGCCCCATCGCGCGGGGCTGGTGACAGCGAGGCCGCGCAGTTTCCCCGCCTTGACCAGGTGCGCGACGTGGCGCAGGCCATGGCGGCGCGCAAGGAAGAACTGATGCGCGAGACCGCCTGACGCGCCTGCGCCTGCGCCCGGGCCAGGCCGGGTGCGGCTCTTCAGCGGATTTGAAGGAGTCGCACAATGGGACGCGTCCCGCGCCCGCGGGCGGGACGCTACGATGATGGGGTCATCACCTGCCGTACCGCAACTGCCCATGACCTTTGTCGTGACGGATGCCTGCATCCAGTGCCGCCATACCGATTGCGTCGAAGTCTGCCCGATGTCGTGCTTCCACGAAGGGCCCAACTTCCTCGCCATCGACCCCGACCAGTGCATCGATTGCTCGATGTGCGTGCCGCTGTGCCCGGTTGGCGCGATCTACTCGGAGCATGACCTGCCCGAGGACCAGCGCCACTTCATTGCCCTCAATGCCGAACTGTCGCGGCGCGCGGACTGGCTGCCGTTGCTCAAGGCCAAGGGGCCGATCCCCGGCCATGAGCAATGGGTCGGTCATCCTGACCGCCTGTCGTTGCTGGAGCGCTAGCGCCCCGCGGTGTAGTCCGGGAACGCTTCTTCCAGCGTCAGCACGGTGCCGGTCAGCGTGCCGTCGTAGCCGGGCAGTGCATTGACGCGCTGGCGGAAGGCTTCGCTGGTGAGCGCGTCCACCGCGCCGGCCAGTGCCGCGCTGCGCAGCTTGGCACGCTCGATCGCAAAGAAGTAGCGCTCCTTGATCACTGGCACGAACGCCAGCCCGAAGCGCCGCGCCGCGGTTTCCACGCCAAAGCCCACGTCGGCCATGCCGCTGCCGATATACGCGGCTACCGCGGCGTGGGTGAACTCGCCATTGCTGTAGCCCTCGATGCGGGCTGTGTCGATGCCGCGCGCGGCCAGCATCAGGTCCAGCAGCAGGCGCGTGCCCGAGCCCACTTGGCGGTTGACGAAGCGCACCTCGCGCCGGGTCAGGTCTTCCAGCGTGTGGATGCCAAGCGGGTTGCCCGGCCGCACGAACAGCCCCTGGCTGCGCACCGCCAGGTGCACCAGGCAGTGGGTGTCCGGTTTGAGCCAGGTGGTGAAATGCCGCCACATGCCGTGCTCGAACTCGCCCACCGGCACATGGAAGCCGGCGATATCGCAGGCGCCTTCGGCCAGGGCCGCCACGGCCTCGACGCTGCCGCAGTACTTCAGGTCGTGCCGCACCTGCTGCTCGTCGAGGAAGTCACGCAGCGCCGCCACCGCGAAGCCGTGGCTGGCATGCAGCCGCGCCGTGGCTTCGGGCTGGTCCATCAGCTTCTTCAACTCGATCTCCAGCTCGGACGCCAGGCTGTCCAGCGTCGGTGACAGCCGCGCCCCGATCCGCTTGCTGGCCCACACCAGCTGCTGCGCCAGCGGCGTCAGCGCGCTGCCGCGCCCGCGAGTCTTGTCGATCAGCGGGCCGCCGAACAGCGCCTCGGCATCGCGCAGGATGCCCCAGGCGTAGCGGTAGGACAGCGATACCGCCTGTGCCGAGTGGCTGATGCTGCCGGATTCCTCGATATGACCGAGCAGGGCGACAAGCCGGGACACGTCCAGGGCCTCGCCACCGGGGCTGGCTTCGTCCCGGATCTGCAGGTGCGGGTGAATCGAGATGCGGATCATATGTAGAAAATAGCTTATTGAAGGGGCGCTGTCACTCCCATATAGTCCTTCCAACGGGAAAAACGGCGACGCCACAGCCCGTAAATAGGAAAAAAATAGCATATAAGAGGCCGCGCTGCCGATCTGGGCGACGCCTCACAGGAGACGCTATGCCAGAAATTGCCCCCCACGCAGCGGCATCCGCCGATGCCACGCGCATCGCCGCCATCGTGGCGGCACGCCAGGAAATGCCGGGCGCCTTGCTGCCGATCCTGCATGAGATCCAGGACACACAGGGCTATATTCCCGACGCCGCCGTGCCCGTGATTGCCCGCGCGCTGAACCTGTCGCGCGCCGAGGTGCATGGCGTGATCACCTTCTACCACCACTTCCGCCAGCAGCCGGCCGGGCGCCACGTGGTACAGGTCTGCCGCGCCGAAGCCTGCCAGTCGGTCGGTGCCGAAGCGCTGGCCGAGCATGCGCAGCGCGCACTTGGCTGTGGCTTCCATGAAACCAGCGCGGACGGGCAGGTGACGCTGGAGCCGGTTTATTGCCTGGGCCAGTGCGCCTGCGGCCCGGCGGTGATGGTCGGCGAGCAACTGCACGGCTATGTCGACGCGAAACGCTTCGACGCGCTAGTGCGCTCGCTGCGCGAGTCTTCGAAAGAAACCCCGGAAGCGGCGGAGGCACAGGCATGATCACGGTCACCACCATCTTCGTGCCGCGCGACTCCACCGCGCTGGCGCTGGGCGCCGACGATGTGGCGCGCGCCATTGCGCGCGAAGCCGCCGCGCGCAACCAGCACGTGCGCATTGTCCGCAACGGCTCGCGCGGCATGTTCTGGCTGGAGCCGCTGGTCGAGGTGCAGACCGGAGCCGGCCGCGTGGCCTATGGCCCGGTCAGCGCCGCAGACGTGCCGGAATTGTTCGACGCTGGCCTGCTGCAAGGCGGCGAGCACGCGCTGTCGCAGGGCGTGACCGAAGAGATCCCCTTCCTGAAGCAGCAGGAGCGCCTGACCTTCGCCCGCGTCGGCATCACCGATCCGCTGTCGCTGGACGACTACCGCGCGCATGAGGGCTTTGCCGGCCTGGAGCGCGCGCTGGCGATGCAGCCCGCCGAGATCGTGCAGGAGGTCACCGACTCCGGCCTGCGCGGCCGCGGCGGCGCGGCATTCCCGACCGGCATCAAGTGGAAGACCGTGCTGGGCGCGCAGTCCGCGGTCAAGTACATCGTCTGCAATGCCGACGAAGGCGACTCGGGCACGTTCTCTGACCGCATGGTGATGGAAGACGACCCGTTCATGCTGATCGAAGGCATGACCATTGCCGCCCTGGCGGTGGGTGCTGAGCAGGGCTACATCTACTGCCGTTCCGAATACCCGCACGCGATTGCCGTGCTGGAAAGCGCGATCGGCATCGCCAACGCCGCCGGCTGGCTCGGCGACGACATCCGCGGCAGCGGCAAGCGCTTCCACCTGGAAGTGCGCAAGGGCGCCGGCGCCTATGTCTGCGGCGAGGAAACCGCGCTGCTGGAAAGCCTGGAAGGACGGCGCGGCGTGGTGCGCGCCAAGCCGCCGCTGCCGGCGCTGCAGGGGCTGTTCGGCAAGCCCACGGTGATCAACAACGTGATCTCGCTGGCCACCGTGCCGGTGATCCTGGCGCGCGGCGCGCAGTACTACCGCGACTACGGCATGGGCCGTTCGCGCGGCACGCTGCCGTTCCAGCTGGCCGGAAACATCAAGCGGGGCGGACTGGTGGAGAAAGCGTTCGGCGTCACGCTGCGCGAGCTGCTGGTCGACTACGGCGGCGGCACGCGCAGCGGCCGCGCCATCCGCGCGGTGCAGGTGGGCGGGCCGCTGGGCGCCTACCTGCCCGAGTCGCGCTTCGACGTGCCGCTGGACTATGAAGCCTATGCCGCGTTCGGCGGCGTGGTCGGCCACGGCGGCATCGTGGTGTTCGATGAAACCGTCGACATGGCAAAGCAGGCCCGCTACGCGATGGAGTTCTGTGCGATCGAATCGTGCGGCAAGTGCACCCCGTGCCGGATCGGCTCGACCCGCGGGGTCGAAGTGATGGACCGCATCATTGCCGGCGAGCAGCCGGTCAAGCATGTCGCACTGGTGCGCGACCTGTGCGACACCATGCTTAACGGCTCGCTGTGCGCGATGGGCGGCATGACACCGTACCCGGTGCTGTCCGCGCTGAATGAATTCCCCGAGGACTTCGGCCTCGCCTCCAACCCAGCCAAGGCCGCCTGAGCCAGGTCCAGCAGAGACACGGGAGACAAACCGCCATGAACGCCCGCAACGAGATCGATTTCGGCACGCCTGCCAGCCCATCCACTGAACTGGTCACCCTGGAGGTCGATGGCGTCAGCGTCACCGTGCCCGCCGGCACCTCAGTGATGCGCGCCGCGATGGAAGCGCAGATCGCCGTCCCCAAGCTGTGCGCCACCGACAGCCTCGAAGCCTTCGGCTCGTGCCGGCTGTGCCTGGTCGAGATCGAAGGGCGCCGCGGCTATCCGGCATCGTGCACCACGCCGGTCGAAGCCGGCATGAAGGTCAAGACCCAGAGCGACAAGCTGGCCGACCTGCGTCGCGGCGTGATGGAGCTATATATCTCCGACCACCCGCTCGATTGCCTGACCTGCCCGACCAACGGCAATTGTGAACTGCAGGACATGGCCGGCGTGGTCGGCCTGCGTGAAGTGCGCTACAACGACGGCGGCCCGGAAGCTGCGCCGATCGCGACGCACACGCAGATGAAGAAGGACGAATCCAATCCTTACTTCACCTATGACCCCTCCAAGTGCATCGTCTGCAACCGCTGCGTGCGTGCCTGCGAGGAAACGCAGGGTACCTTCGCCCTGACCATCAGCGGCCGCGGCTTCGATTCCCGCGTCTCGCCCGGCACCAGCCAGTCGTTCATGGAATCGGACTGCGTCTCGTGCGGCGCCTGCGTGCAGGCGTGCCCGACCGCGACGCTGACCGAGACCTCGGTGATCAAGTTCGGCCAGCCCTCGCACAGCACCGTGACTACCTGTGCCTATTGCGGCGTGGGCTGTTCGTTCAAGGCCGAGATGAAGGGCAATGAAGTGGTGCGCATGGTGCCGTACAAGGACGGCAAGGCCAATGAAGGTCACGCCTGCGTCAAGGGCCGCTTTGCCTGGGGCTACGCCACGCACAAGGACCGCATTCTCAAGCCGATGATCCGCGCCAAGATCACCGATCCGTGGCGCGAGGTGTCGTGGGAAGAGGCGATCGACTACGCCGCGTCGCAGTTCAAACGTATCCAGGCCGAGCACGGCAAGGATTCGATCGGCGGCATCGTGTCGTCGCGCTGCACCAATGAAGAGGGCTACCTGGTCCAGAAACTGGTGCGTGCCGCCTTCGGCAACAACAACGTCGACACCTGCGCGCGCGTGTGCCATTCGCCGACCGGCTATGGCCTGAAGCAGACCCTGGGTGAATCGGCCGGCACGCAGACCTTCAAGTCGGTCGAGAAGGCCGACGTGATCATGGTGATTGGCGCCAACCCGACCGACGGACACCCGGTCTTTGCCTCGCGCATGAAGAAGCGCCTGCGCGCCGGAGCGAAGCTGATCGTGGTCGATCCGCGCCGCATCGACCTGGTGGATTCGCCGCATATCCGTGCCGACTATCACCTGCAGCTGCGCCCGGGCACCAACGTGGCACTGGTGACCTCGCTGGCCCACGTGATCGTCACCGAAGGCCTGCTCAACGAAGCCTTCATCGCTGAGCGCTGCGAGGACCGCGCCTTCCAGCAATGGCGCGATTTCGTCTCGTTGGCGGAGAACTCGCCCGAGGCCATGGAATGCGTCACCGGCATTCCGGCGGAACAGCTGCGCGGCGCCGCGCGCCTGTACGCTACCGGCGGCAATGCAGCGATCTACTACGGCCTGGGCGTGACCGAGCATGCGCAAGGCTCCACCACCGTGATGGGCATTGCCAACCTGGCCATGGCCACCGGCAATATCGGCCGCGAAGGCGTGGGCGTGAACCCGCTGCGTGGGCAGAACAACGTGCAGGGCTCGTGCGATATCGGCTCGTTCCCGCATGAGCTGCCGGGCTACCGCCACGTGTCGGACTCGACCACGCGTGGCCTGTTCGAAGCTGCGTGGAACGTCGAGATCAGCCCCGAGCCGGGCCTGCGCATTCCCAATATGTTCGAAGCCGCGCTGGCTGGCAGCTTCAAGGGCCTGTACTGCCAGGGCGAGGACATCGTCCAGTCCGACCCGAATACGCAGCACGTGTCCGAGGCGCTGTCGTCGATGGAATGCATTGTGGTGCAGGACATCTTCCTCAACGAGACCGCCAAGTACGCGCACGTGTTCCTGCCGGGCTCGTCCTTCCTGGAAAAGGACGGCACCTTCACCAACGCCGAGCGCCGCATCTCGCGCGTGCGCAAGGTGATGCCGCCCAAGGCGCGCTATGCCGACTGGGAAGCGACCATCCTGCTGGCCAATGCGCTCGGCTATCCGATGGAGTACAAGCATCCGTCGGAGATCATGGACGAGATCGCGCGCCTGACGCCGACCTTCGCGGGCGTCAGCTACAAGCGCCTGGACCAGCTGGGCAGCATCCAGTGGCCGTGCAACGCCGACGCGCCGGAAGGCACGCCGACCATGCATATCGACGCCTTCGTGCGTGGCAAGGGCAAATTCATCATCACCAAGTACGTGCCCACCACCGAGAAGATCACGCGCGCCTTCCCGCTGATCCTGACCACTGGCCGCATCCTGTCGCAATACAACGTCGGCGCGCAGACGCGCCGCACCGACAACGTCTACTGGCATGCCGAGGACCGGCTCGAGATCCATCCGCACGATGCCGAGGAGCGCGGCATCAAGGACGGGGACTGGGTCGGGGTGCAGAGCCGGGCAGGGGACACCGTGCTGCGCGCGATTGTCAGCGAGCGCATGCAGCCGGGCGTGGTCTACACCACCTTCCACTTCCCGGAATCCGGCGCCAACGTGATCACCACCGACAACTCCGACTGGGCCACCAACTGCCCGGAATACAAGGTGACCGCGGTGCAGGTGCTGCCGGTGGCGCAGCCTTCGGCGTGGCAGCGGGAGTACCAGGAGTTCAACACCCAGCAGCTGCAACTGCTGGAAGCCGCGAGCGCCGATCCGGCGCAGGCCGCAGGGTGAGCGGAGGGTCACGCCATGATGCGCTGCATGCAGTCACCGGAAATTGATCCGGACGCGGCGGAAGACGCCGTGCCCGCCACCCACAGCACCTTCGCCGTCAGCCGCTGGCGCCGCGGCGAGCTGATGCTGAGCCCCGATGAAGTGGCCGAGGAAGTGCCGGTCGCGCTGGTGTACAACGGCATCTCGCACGCGGTGATGCTGGCGACGCCGGCCGACCTGGAGGACTTTGCGATCGGGTTCAGCCTGAGCGAGGGCATCGTTACCCGTGCCAGCGACGTCTATGACATCGAGATCGATATGCGCGAGCACGGCATCGCCGTGCAGCTGGAGATCGCCTCCGAAGCCTTCATGCGGCTCAAGGATCGCCGCCGCTCGCTGGCCGGGCGCACCGGCTGCGGGCTGTGCGGCACTGAATCGCTGGAGCAGGTGATGCGCCTGCCGGCACCTGTGCGCAGCGAAGCCAGCTTCCATACCGACGTGATTCAGGCCGCCTTCGTGCAACTGCAACTGCGACAGGAGCTGCAGCAACACACGGGTGCGACGCACGCTGCCGCATGGCTGCGTGCCGATGGCCATGTATCGCTGGTGCGCGAAGACGTGGGTCGCCACAACGCGCTGGACAAGCTGGCGGGCGCGCTTACCCGCAGCGGCGAGGACATCTCCAGCGGCGCGGTGCTGGTGACCAGTCGCGCGAGCTATGAAATGGTGCTGAAGACCGCCGCCATCGGCGCCGGCGTGCTGGCCGCAGTGTCCGCACCGACGGCGCTGGCCGTGCGCCTCGCCGAGCAGGCCAACATCACCCTGGCCGGCTTCGTGCGCGCCGGCGCGCACGTGGTCTATGCCCATCCCCAACGTTTGCAGCACGAAGCGAGTCTGGCATGAAGATCGACAACCTCATCACCATGGCCAACCAGATCGGCAGCTTCTTCGAGGCCATGCCGGATCGGGAAGAGGCTGTCTCGGATATTGCGGGGCATATCAAGCGGTTCTGGGAGCCGCGGATGCGCAAGGCGCTGCTGGGGCATGTGGATGCCGAAGCAGGGAGCGGGCTGTTGGATATCGTGCGCGAGGCGCTGGGGCGGCATCGGGCGATGCTGGAGTAAGGGAGGCGTTGGGCTTGGTGCCAGGCACCTCCGGCGCCAAGCAGAAACACCACCTCACCTCAACCTCAACGGCTCCAGCAACGCCCCGTCATACTCCCCCCGCGAGATCCGCCCAAGCTCCAGCATTCGCTGCAGGATATAAACCTGCCGCTGCCGCGCCCGCCTGGGATTCGCCACCGGATTGTTAGCCGAAGGCGCCTTGGGCAACCCGGCCAGCATCGCACACTCAGCCAGCGTCAACTGATCCAGCCGCTTGCCAAAGTAAGCCCGCGCCGCATCGGCAAAGCCGTACGCCCCCTGTCCCAGGTAGATCTTGTTCATATACAGCTCCAGGATCTCGTCCTTGGTCAGCGCCTTTTCAATCCGGTAGGACAGCAGCACCTCGTACAGCTTGCGGGTATAGGTCTTGTCCCGCGACAGGTAGAAATTGCGTGCCACCTGCATGGTGATGGTCGATGCCCCCTGCGACAGCTCGTCCGACAAGTTGGCAACGCCGGCACGGACGACGCCGATGTAGTCAATGCCGTCATGCACGTAGAAGCGCTCATCCTCGATCGCCACCACGGCGTCGGTCAGCTCGCGCGGGATCTTGCCGATGGGCACATAGTCGGGCGTATGGCGGAAGGCGGTAAGCGCGTCGAGCGACGGCAGCTGCCGGTTGGCGGCCAGGATGGCGATGGCGGCTAGCAGCGCGCCGCCGATCACGGCGAGCACCAGCAGCTTGATGAAGGCGGACCAGAGGCTTCTCATGGCACGTATTGTGCCAGCCGCGCGCGGCAGGACGCGAGCCCCGCCGCGGGCGGCCTTCAGGCCGTGGGGACGGCTACGTTGAGCGACTGTGCCAGGCGCTCAAGGTTGCGCCAGATGGCCGGGTTGATGTCCAGCGTGTCGCCGGCCTGCGCCCGGTTGGCGGCCTCGTACTCGCCGGGGTACTGCACGCGGTCGACGCCCGGCGCTGGCGGCGTGTCGTGCAGGTAGCGGATGAACGCCTCGACCTCGGCGCTCTGCCAGTCCAGGCCCAGGTCCAGCGCAGGATTGAGCAGCACCGCGAACAGGTTGTTGGTGGCCACGCCGCCGCGCGGGTTGTCCGGCTGGATGGTGCCGCCGCCGGACAGCACGCCCGCCAGCAACTCGGCCACCACGCCCAGCGCATAGCCCTTGTGGCCGCCGAAGGGCAGCAGCGCGCCGGGGTGTTCGCCGAACATGCTGGAGGCGTCGGTGGTGGGGTTGCCGTCGGCGTCGATGATGCTGCGCTCTGGCGCCGCCTCGCCTTTCTCGGCCAGCACACGGGCCTTGTTGATCGCAATCGCGCTGGTGGCGATGTCCATCACCAGCGGCGGCCGCCCGTTGGGCATCGGCCCGGCAAAGCACAGCGGGTTGGTGGTGAGCCGCGCCACGCGGCCGCCGAACGGGGCCACCACAGGCGCGCGGTTGATCACGTTGGTGAAGCTCAGCAGCACAAAGCCGGCGGCTGCCACCATCTCGCCGTAGTGGCCCATGCGGCCGAGATGGTGCGAGCGGCGCAGCGTGACGATGCAGTGGCCATGCTGGCGCACGCGCTCGATCGCTGCCTGCATCACGGACTTGCCCACGTGCTGGCCGAAGCCGCCGTCGCCGTCGAACACCATCAGCGTGCCCTGGTCCAGCACGCATTTGGCGCGGCCTTGCGGGTTGACGCTGTGGCTGTCGAGGGCCGTGCGGTAGTTGGGCAGGATCAACAGGCCGTGGCTGATATAGCCGCAGCGGTCGGATTCGACCAGGTGCTCGGCCACGTCGTCGGCGATGTCGGCGGGTACCTGCTGCGCGGCGAGGATGTCGCGGGCAAGCTGGCGGGCGCTGGTGAGGGAGACCTTCATGGCAGCCATCTCCTCAGATCCAGCCGAGCCAGCGCCAGTAGGTGGCCGCGAACAGCAGCATCATGGCGTAGCCGATGATCGTCACGGGGATGCCGATGCGCGCGAACTGGCGGCCGTTGAAGGCTTCCGTGCCCAGGCACACCATGTTCTGCGGCGCGTTGATCGGCAAGATAAAGCCGAAGCTGACGGTAAAGCCCAGCAGCATGGTCATGCCCACGCGGTTGATGTCGCCGGGCAGCGTCTGCAGCACCGCGATCAGGATCGGCAGCAGCGCCGCGGTCAGCGCGGTGGCGCTGGCAAAGCCCAGGTGGATCAGGATCAGGAAGGCCGACAGGATCGCAAACACCAGCAGCGCGCCGTGCGTCGCCAGCCCGGAATGCGTGACCACGAACTGCCCCAGCCACTGGCCGGCGTTGGTGGACAGCAGCGCCGTGCCCAGGCTGATGCCGACGCCGAACACGATCAGCGTGCCCCAGGGCGTGCGTTGCTGCATGGTCTTCCAGTCCATCACGCCGATGCGCGGCATCATCAGGATCACCAGGCCGACGAAGGTCACGGTGGCGGTATCGAAGCTGTGCAGCTTGCCTTCGGTGGCCCAGAATAGCAGCAGTCCCAGCGATACCGCGGCCAGCCGCTTCTGCGGCGCGCTCATCGGGCCGAGGGCCGACAGCTCGCGCTGCACGGCTTCCTTGCCGCCGGGGATGGCGTCGGTCTCGGCGGGCAGCAGGAAGCGCACCAGGAAATACAGCACCACCGACATCGCGATGGCCCACGGCGCGCCGGCGATCAGCCATTGCAGCCAGGTGATGCGCTCGCCCAGCAGCTTGTCCATGAAGCCCACCGTCAGCAGGTTCTGCGCCGCGGCGGTCTGGATGCCGACGTTCCAGATGCTGGTGGCCTGCGCCACCGTGATCATGATGCCGGCGGCGATATTGGACTTTTTGTCGACGCCGAAGGCGGCGATCACGCCCATCATGATCGGCACCACGCAGGCGCTGCGCGCGGTGGCGCTGGGCACCACCAGGCTCAGCGCGATGGTGACGGCGATCGTGCCGATCAGGATGCGGCGCGTGCTGGTGCCGATGGCAGACAGCGTCACCAGCGCGATGCGCCGGTCTAGCCCGGTCACGGTCATCGCTGCGGAGATAAACAGCGCCGCGGCGACCAGTGCCAGCGCGGTGTTGGAGAACCCCGCCAGTGCCATGCCGAGCGCTTTCGAGGTGCCGTACTGCACCGAGGGGTCGTTGACGGTCGGCGCAAAGCCGATCAGCCCCGCCATCAGTGAGGTGATCATGATGGCACTGGTCTCATATGACACCGCCTCGGTGATCCATACCACGATGGCGAAGGCGAGCATCGCCAGCATGCGCTGGCCGGCGACGGTCAGCCCCTCGGGCTGCGGGATCGCCAGCACCACGAGCAGCGCTCCGACGGCGGCGAACAGGCCCCAGTGCAGCGTGAGTTTCGGTGTCGGCACGACAGCCTGTGCAGCCGCGGCGGAGGGGGCGGAAGGGGGGGAGGCGGAAGTCTCTGTCATCGCCGGCATCCTGTTGGTTGGTGATCCTGGTCGGTACCCGGGGACACCTGGCTCGGACGGCTCTCGGCGGACAGTGCGGCGCGCCGGCGCTGGGACAGCACGGCCGGCAGGACAGGCAAGTGTCGGTCGCGAGACGGCATCCGTGTGCGGTGTGTCCGGAGCGGCCTCGCTGCTGGCGTGGCCGCCGCGTTCGACATGATAGGAATTTTCCGACTGGCAGCCGGCCCTGTCGAGGGCAACTCCGTGCTATTTCCGCCCGCCATGAGCAAGATCAAGTCCACGCGTGATCAATGGATACTCGGGCCGCCACAGGCGTCATACCAGTGAGAAGCTCGCCACATAAGGTCTGGCGGCGGTGTGTGTGCGCAAGCGCGCCACCATGGCCCCGGCCGGGTGATGCATGAGCGGAAGTGATCTGAAATAATTGGAGCCGACCATGAAGGTTTTGGTACGTGGACTGAAAGCAGGGCTGGACGCTGCGGCGCTGCGCGAGGCGCTGGCGCGGTATGCGAAGATCCGTTCGGTGGAACTGGTGGAAGCGGGCGACCCGAAGCACCCGTGGGCGTGGGTCGATATCGATGCCAGTGCGCTGACGGTGTGGAAGCTGGTGGCGCGGCTGGACCGGCGCTATATCGCCGGCTGCCACCTGCGCTGGCATGTGCCGGCGTACCGCGAGCGCTGAAGCGCCGGCACGGCATCGGCCCGTATCGCAAGGACAATCAGGAAAGAACAATGATCAAGTGGCTTCAACGCGCAGGCTGCCTGCCAGCGCATGCCGTCGTGCCGCAGGCTCCGGCCGCGGCCAGCGACCAGGGCCGGCATGACCTGGCCTTCGACACCATCAGCAATGCGCGCGACCTTGGCGGCCTGGCCGGCGCGGGCGGACGCCGCGTGCGCCAGGGGCGCCTGTACCGCAGCGGCAACCCCGCGCTGGCCAGCGCGGCGGACCTGGAGCGGCTGCAGACGCTCGGGCTCGACATGGTGGTGGATTTCCGTTCGCCCGGCGAGAAGTCGCCCGAAGAGGCCGCCTTCGGCCAGCGCTTCCACTGGGTGGCGGCGCCGGTGCTGGAGGGCAGCATGGCGATGGACGTGCTGATGCCGCGCCTGCGCGCCAGCACGCCGGCACAGATGGATGCCTTCATGCTGGAGGTCTATGGCGACTTCCCGGTGCGCTACCGCGAGGCCTTCGCCGGCTTCATGCGCACCGCGCAGGACGGCAAGACGCTGCTGTTCCACTGCACCGCCGGCAAGGACCGCACGGGCTTTGCCGCCCTGCTGTTGCTGGCGGCGCTGGGCGTGGCGCAGGACGATATCCTGGCTAACTACCTGGAGTCGAACCAGCGCAATGCGCAGTTCAACCAGACTGCGCTGGCGCGCATGGCCGAGCTTGGCGTGGCTCCCGCGGTGATGACGCCGCTGCTGGAAGTCCGCGCCAGCTACCTCGATGCGTCGATGCAGGCCATCGATGCAGGCTGGGGCAGTGTCGACAACTACCTGCGCGACGCGCTCGAAGTGGACGTCGCGCAGCTGCGCGGGCACTACCTGGCAGGCTGACTCAAAGCTGCCCGCATTCGCGCAGGATGCGGGCAGTGTTCAGCGCAATCATTCCTTCTTCATCGGTCGGCAGCACCAGCACCGGCACGCGGCTGTCGTCCCGGCTGATGCGCTGGCTGTTCTCGCCGTTGGCGCCACCGTCGAGCGCGATGCCGAACAGGCCCGCCAGGTGTTCGCAGATGCGTGCGCGCACCGGCGGCGAGTTGGTGCCGATGCCCGCGGTGAACACCAGCGCGTCAAGGCCGCCCAGCGTGGGGGCGAGCTTGCCGATCTCCTGCGCGGCGCGGTAGGTGTAGAAGTCCACCGCCAGCCGCGCGCGCGGTGCATCGCTGGCCAGCAGCGCGCGCATGTCGCTGCTCACGCCTGACAGTCCCTTCAGCCCGGATTCCTGGTACAGCATCGCCTGGATCTCGGCCGGCTTCATGCCCTGCTGCGCCAGCCACAGCAGCGCGCCGGGATCGACCGAGCCGCAGCGCGTGCCCATGGGCAGGCCGTCGAGCGCAGTCAGGCCCATGGTGCTTTCCACGCTGCGGCCGTCGCGCATGGCGCACAGGCTGGCGCCGTTGCCCAGGTGCGCCACGATCACGCGGCCCTCGGCCAGGTCGGGCGCGACCTGGCGCAGCCGGCGCGCGATGTACTCGTACGACAACCCGTGGAAGCCATAGCGCCGGATGCCGCGCTCGTAGTACGCGTAGGGCAGCGCCATCAGCTGCGCCAGCACGTCGTGGCCAGCATGGAAGGCGGTGTCGAAGCAGGCCACCTGCAGCAGGTCCGGCACGGCCTCGCGCACCGCGCGGATGGCAGTCAGGTTGTGCGGCTGGTGCAGCGGCGCCAGCGGCACCAGCGCCTCCAGCTTTGCGATCACCTCGTCGTCGATGCGCACGGCCTGCGCATAGTCGGCGCCGCCATGCACCACGCGATGGCCGATCGCCACCGGCGGGTTGTCGCGCAGGCCCACGCTCAGCACCAGGCGCACCAGGCGGAAGGCGGCGTCGTGGTCGGCCACCTGGGCCTGCGGGAAGGTCTCTTCGGCGACCACGCGCCCGTCGGCCATGCGCGCGGTCAGGCGCGGCGCCACGCCGATGCCCTCGATCTGGCCGTGCGCGCTCAACACCGGGTTGATGTCGGCATTGCCATGCGCGGCGTCGGGCACGGCGTAGACCGATACCTTGACGCTGGACGAGCCGGCGTTGACAACTAGGATGATGGGATGCACGGCAGGATGGATGGCGGTCACGCTGGATGGACTCCCAAGTGGTTGCGCAAGGGCCGCACGGGCACGGCTCAGACCTGCGCCGCGGCTGCGGCGTTGCGGCGTGCGTGCGCCAGCAGCACGGCAATGGCGCAGCTGCCGATGCGCGCGCGCACGCTGTCGGCCCGGCTGGTGAGGATGATGGGCACGCGCGCGCCCAGCACGATGCCGGCGGCTTCGGCGCCCGCCAGGAAGGTCAGCTGCTTGGCCAGCATATTGCCGGCTTCCAGGTCCGGCACCAGCAGGATGTCGGGGTCGCCGGCCACGTCCGAGTCGATGCCCTTGGTGATGGCGGCTTCGCGGCTGATGGCGTTGTCGAAGGCGAGCGGGCCGTCCAGCATGCCGCCGGTGATCTGGCCGCGCCGTGCCATGGTGCACAGCGCCGCGGCGTCGATGGTGGAGGGGATCTTGTCGGTGACGGTTTCCACTGCCGACAGGATCGCCACCTTGGGCTGCTCGATGCCCAGCATGCGCACCAGGTCGATGGCATTGCGGCAGATATCTGCCTTCTCGTTGAGCGTGGGGAAGATGTTGACCGCTGCATCGGTGATGAACAGCGGCTTGTGGTAGCGCGGCACGCTCATGGCGAATACATGCGACAGGCGCCGCCCGGTGCGCAGGCCACTGGCCGAGGCGGTGACCGCATGCAGCAACTCGTCGGTGTGCAGGCTGCCCTTCATCAGCAGCTCGGCCTCGCCGGCCCGCACGCCTTCGACCGCGCGCTCGGCCGAGGCATGGCTGTGCGCGGTGTCGATGATCCGGGTGTCGCCCAGCGCAAGTCCATGCTCGGCGGCGACCTGCCGGATGCGCGCGGCGGGCCCGACCAGGATCGGTACGATCAGGCCCAGCTTCGCGGCCTCGAGCGCGCCGCTCAGCGATGAGACATCGCACGGGTGCGCCACCGCGGTGGGGATGGGCGGCAGCCCAGCGCAGCGCGCGAGCAGCGCGGTGTACTTGTCCGGCGCCTCGGCGGCGGGCGCGGCAAGTCCGGACATGGCAGACGTGGCAGTCGAGGCAGCGGTCATGGCGATGTTCCGAGAGCGGATGCTGGGCAAGGATACTGGTCCGGCGCGGTGGCGTCGAGGGATGGCCGTCGGTCTCGCACCGGGTGCTCCGCGCACCGCCTTGCTGCAGTGCGCAAGCGCACTGCGCCAGTATAGGCGACGAATTTGTCGGGTTGATGACCGATGGATGCTGCGCGCGGCGAGGCTTTGGGGGGTGCCGGTCAGCGGGTTGCACGGCATCGCCGCGGCTGCTAGGCTTGTTTTTGCTGCAATGCAACAAGCGTCACTCCAGTGGCGCTGACAGTGCGCCAGCGCCCGGCAGCGGCGCCAATCAGGGGAAAGTGGAATGACCGCACGCATACCCGCCAGGCCGCCGCAAGGCAGTTCCGGCCCATCACCCTCCACCACGCAGGTCCCAGAAGCAGCCAATCCGTTCGCGGCGCTCGGCCAGCCGGCGTTGGAATACTTCACCGACGCCTGGCAGCGCACCGTGCTGCTGTTCGACATCCTGCGCGAGCGCGGCAACGAGACCGCCGAGCATGAGCGCGAGGGCATGCCGCCTGTGCTCGTGTTCGAGCAGGAACTGCTGGCCGACGGCCGCGAACTGCCCGAGCCCGTCAACTACGCGCTGCTGCGCATCGTGCCGCCGGCCAACAGCCCGACCGACCCTGCCAAGCGCCCCTTCGTGGTGATTGACCCGCGCGCGGGCCACGGCCCCGGCATCGGTGGCTTCAAGGCCGACAGCGAGATCGGTATCGCGCTGCGCACCGGGCATCCGTGCTATTTCGTCACCTTCTTCCAGGAGCCCTGCCCGGGGCAGACGATCGAATCGGTGGCGCGCGCCGAGGCCGACTTCCTCAAGATCGTCGGCGAGCGGCACCCGGACGCACCCGGCAAGCCCTTCGTCATCGGCAACTGCCAGGCCGGCTGGGCACTGATGATCCTGGCCGCGGTCGCGCCCGAGCGCACCGGGCCGCTGCTGGTGGCCGGCGCACCGCTGGCGTACTGGTCGGGCGTGCGCGGGCGCAACCCGATGCGCTACAGCGGCGGGCTGCTGGGCGGCTCGTTTCTGGCCTCGCTGACCGCCGACATGGGCAATGGCCGCTTCGACGGTGCCTGGCTCGTGCAGAACTTCGAGCAGCTCAATCCGGCCAACACGCTGTGGAAGAAGCTCTACGACGTCTACGCCAAGGCGGACACGGAAGGCCCGCGCTTCCTGGAGTTCGAGCGCTGGTGGGGCGGCCACTTCCTGATGAACCGCGCGGAGATCGACTGGATTGTGCAGAACCTGTTCGTCGGCAACCGGCTGACCGCGGGCGAGGTGCGCAGCAGCGACGGCAAGACCGTGGTGGACCTGCGCAACATCCGTTCGCCGGTGGTCGTCTTCGCGTCCTGGGGGGACAACATCACGCCGCCGCAGCAGGCGCTGAACTGGATCCCGGACCTGTACCCCACCGATGAGGAACTGGTCGCCAACGACCAAGTGATCGTCTACTGCCTGCACGAGACCGTGGGGCACCTGGGCATCTTTGTTTCCGCCGGCGTCGCCAACCGCGAACACAGCGAACTGTTCTGCGCGCTGGACCTGATCGATGTGCTGCCGCCGGGCCTGTACGAGGCCAAGATCGAGGACGTGGCGCCTGACCTGCCACACCGGGACCTGATCGAAGGGCGCTACCTGGTGCGCTTCGAGCGCCGCAGCGTCAACGACATCCTGGCGCTGGACGACGGCCGCGAGGACGAACGCCCGTTCGAGGTGGTGCGGCGCGTGGCCGAGATCAACCAGCACATGTACGACACCTTCGTCTCGCCATGGGTGCGCGCGATGTCCAATGAACTGGGCGCGCAGTGGATGCGCACGCTGCACCCGGCGCGGCTGGAGCGCTCGCTGGCGACCGACATGAATCCGTGGATGGCGTGGATCGGCGCGATGGCGCCGATGGTGCGCGCGCATCGCGCGCCGGTGGCGCCGGACAATCCGTTCCTGACCATGGAGAAGGCCGCGTCGGCGCAGATCGTCAGCGCGCTCGACCAGTATCGTGATGTACGCGACGCGTGGTACGAGCGGACCTTCGAGGCAATCTACGGTTCGCCGGCGATGGCGGCGCTGGTGGGCATGAGCGGGCAGTTGCCACCGGCCAACGTGGAGTCGCCCGTCACCGTGGCGTTGCGCAAGGAACTGGCGCAGCGGCGCCTGCACGATGCCGAGGCGGCGATCGGGCAGGGCGGCACACTGGAGGCCTTTGTGCGCGTGCTGGCCTACGTGGCCGATCGCCCCAGCGCCATCGAGGAGCGGCCGTTCAACCTGCTGCGCCGCATTGCGCGCGAACAGCAGCAAGCCACCGAGCAATCCGGCGGCCAGGCCGACCTGGCCGCCTTCAAGACCGCAGTGCGCCAGCAGAGCTTTATCGTCAGGCTGGATCCGCAGCGCGCGATCCGGGCGCTGCCGGCCCTGGTGCCGGACCGCGAGACCCGCCGCAAGCTGATGGTGGCGGCGCATCGCGTGATGACGGTCGGCGGCCCGCTGTCAGGCGAGCGGCTGGGGCGCTATCGCGAAGTCGCCGAAGTAATGGGCACGGGTCATCCGCCCGAGGCTGCCGACGCAGTTGCGCCGGTGGACGCGGCCGATACCGCGTCTGCCCTCAGCCATGCTGGGAACGGCAAGCCGCAGGCCGCGCGCACCACCGGCAAGCGCAAGGCCGCGCCGCGCGCCACGCGGCCGCGCAGCTGAGGCTTGCGCACCGCATCGGGTTTGGTCCAACAGGAGCCGCCATGGTCAACGTATCCAATCCGCCGCTTGCCGGCGCCCGTGTGCTGGTGGCCGGCGTGGCCAATGCCGATTCGATTGCGTGGGGCTGTGCCAGGGCGTTCCATGAACTGGGCGCACAGGTCGCCATGACCTACCTGAACGACAAGGCTTACCCGCACGTGGCGCCGCTGGCCGAAGCCATTCAGGCGCCCATCCTGATGCCGCTGGACGTGGAAGACGCGCAGCAGATGACGGCGCTCTTTGCGCGTATCGAGAGCGTGTGGGGCGGTCTCGATTCGATAGTCCATTCGATTGCGTTCGCGCCCAAGGCCGACCTGCAGGGCGGCCTGCTCAATTCGTCGGCAGAGGGGTTTGGGCGCGCCATGGACATCTCATGCCACTCCTTCGTGCGCATGGCGCGCCTGGCCGTGCCGCTGATGCCGCAGGGCGGCACGCTGTTCGCGATGAGCTATGAGGGCGCCAACCGCGTCGTGCCCAACTATGACCTGATGGGCCCGGTCAAGGCGGCGCTGGAAGCCAGCTGCCGCTACTTGGCGCACGAGCTGGGGCCGCTGGGTATCCGCGTCCACGCGATCTCGCCCGGGCCGCTGAAGACGCGCGCGGCCTCGGGCCTGAAGGACTTCGACCTGCTGCTGGCCGACGCCGCCGGGCGCGCGCCGCTGGGCGAGGTGGTCGACATCATGGACGTGGGCTTTGCCACTGCCTACCTGGCCACGCCGTATGCGCGGCGCATCTCGGGCAACACAGTCTATGTGGATGGTGGCGTGCACATCATGGCCTAGTGTCCTGCGCTGGACCGATCCGCAATTCGGATTACCATAGCCGCGTCTCGAACTCCATTGCGGTGCCGGCCACCGGCACCCGACATCCATGCTTGAACTCCAGGGAGCCATCTGGTTCCGCTCCGGCTCACAAGACTGGGGCGGCAAGGACCGCATCGCGCTGCTCGCCGCCATCGGCGAACACGGCTCGATCACCGCGGCCGCGCGCGCGGTCGGCATCAGCTACAAGGCCGCGTGGGACGCCATCGATGCCATGAACAACAGCGCGGGCGAGCCGCTGGTGGTGCGCGCCGCCGGCGGCAAGGGCGGCGGCGGCACGCACCTGACCGCGCGCGGCGAGCAACTGATCCGCACCTATCGTGCGCTGGAAGACGAACACCAGCGCTTTGTCGCGCAGCTGTCGCGCCTGGGCGAGGGGGCGGCCGACGATATCCACCTGATGAGGCGAATGATGATCAAGACCAGTGCACGCAACAAGCTGTTCGGGCGCGTGGCCAGTGTGCGCGGCGGCGCGGTCAATGACGAGGTCGTGCTGGCACTGCCCGGCGGGCAGCAGATCGTGGCCACCATCACGCATGAAAGCGTCGAAACGCTGGCGTTGGCCGAGGGCACCGAGGCGTTTGCGCTGATCAAGGCATCGTCGGTGCTGGTGGGGCTGCCCGATCCGGGGATGCGGCTGTCGGCGCGCAACCAGTTGCCGGGGGTGGTGTCGCGCGTGATGCCTGGCGCGGTGAACGCCGAAGTGGTGATCGAACTCGACGGCGGCGGTACGGTTGCGGCGATCGTGACCAATGGGAGTGTGGAAGCGCTGGGGCTGGAAGTGGGGGTGGCTGCGGTGGCGGTGTTCAAGGCGTCAAGTGTAATCCTGGGTGTAGTGGCGTGAGGTAGTCCTGCGGCAGGAATGGGAAGATGGGCGGGCATCGGCTGCCCCCGGCGTGCAATAATAGCCACCCAAAAAAACAGCCGTTCCACAACAAATGCACGCCGCTCTCGCCGGCTTCTCCCTCGGTCTTTCCCTGATTCTTGCCATCGGTTCCCAGAATGCTTTCGTGCTGCGACAAGGGTTGCGGCGCGAGCATGTGTTCTGGGTCTGCCTGGTGTGCGCGCTTTCCGATGCGCTGCTGATCCTGCTGGGTGTTTCCGGCTTTGCCGTGATGATCCGCGAGCTGCCCTGGCTGGGTGCGGCGATGCGCTATGGCGGCGCGGCTTTCCTGATCTGGTATGGCGCACGCAGCTTCCTGGCCGCGTGGCGCTCGAACGCGGTGCTGGATCCCAGCGACGCCGCGCCGCGGCCGCTTGGAGCCACGCTGGCGGTGTGCCTGGCGTTCACCTGGCTCAATCCGCATGTGTATCTCGATACGGTGATGCTGATCGGTTCGGTGTCGACGCAGTTCGCAGGGAACGCGCGCGAGTTCGCCGCGGGTGCCATGACCGCGTCGTTCCTGTTCTTCTTTTCGCTGGGCTATGGCGCGGCGCTGCTGCGGCCGGTGTTTGCGCGGCCGCGCGCGTGGCAGGTGCTGGAAGTGGTGATCGGCATCACCATGTGGGTGATTGCCGCGCGGCTGCTGCTGGGCTGAGCGCAGGAGAGAGACGCATGCCAAGAAACATCGAGATCAAGGCTCGCATTGACAGTATAGAAGCCTTGCTGCCGCATGCGGCAGCACTGGCCGACAGCGGTCCCGAATACATCCGCCAGGACGATACCTTCTTCCCCTGCGCCAACGGCCGGCTCAAGCTGCGCGAGTTCGCCCCCGACCGCGGCGAGCTGATCTTCTATGCGCGTGCCGACGAGGCGGGGCCGAAGGAGAGCTTCTACATCCTGTCGCCGACGCAATCGCCGGATACCTTGCGCGCGGCGCTGGCCGCGGCGCATGGCGAGGGCGGGCGGGTGCGCAAGCTGCGCACGCTGTACCTGGCTGGCCGCACGCGCGTGCACCTGGACCGGGTCGAGGCGCTGGGCGATTTCCTGGAACTGGAAGTGGTGCTGGCCGACGGCGAGCGCCTGGAGGACGGCGTGGCCGAAGCCCACGCATTGCTGGCGCGGCTGGGCATTCCCGCGTCGAACCTGATTGAAGGCGCCTACGTCGACCTGCTGCGCTCGGCTCAGGCCACCCGCGCCGACACCGGCGCGTAGACCGGCGGATGGTGGCGGCTGGTGCCGCTGCCGAAGATGCGGCCCTCGCGGATTTCCAGCACGTGGTCGCCCAGCGCCTCGACATCGGCGGGATCGTGTGAGATCACCAGCATCGGCACATCCAGGCTGGCCTGCAGCGTGCGCAACTCCGCGCGCATGCGCGCGCGCAGCGCGGGGTCCAGCGCGGAGAAGGGTTCGTCCAGCAAGACGATGTCGGGCTGCGCCACCAGCGCGCGCGCCAGTGCCACGCGCTGCTTCTGGCCACCGGAGATCTCGGCCGGGTAGTTGCCGACGATGTCGGCCAGGCCGAAGGCGTCGATCCAGCGCTGCGCTTCCGGATGCACGGCGCCGCGGCGCGGGTTGCGCCAGCCGCGCGACAGGCCGAAGCCGATGTTCTGGCCCACGTTCAGGTGCGGGAACAGCGCGTATTCCTGGAACAGGTAGGCCACACGGCGCTCTTGCGGGCGCACGTCGATACCGGCGTCGGCATCGAACAGCGTGCGGCCGTTCAGCACGATGCGGCCGCTGTCTGGCGCGAGCAGGCCGGCGATGGCGCGCAGCGTCAGGCTCTTGCCGGCGCCCGAGGGCCCGAACAACGCAATGCGCCGGCTGGCCGAATCGAAATCGATATCCAGTGCAAAGTGGCGGTCGGCCGAGACCATCTGCTTGCGGATGCTGACGTGCATGCTCATGGCGACTCGGCTTAGCGGATGCGCGGGCGCAGGCGCCGGCGTTCATAGAGTTCAGCGGGGTTGCGCGTGGCGGCCGGCACAAGGCGCCCGGCGACCACCAGCAGCAGCACGCAGGTGACGGAGGTCACCAATACCAGCAGGTTGGCGGTGTTGTCGTCGCCGGCCTGTACCGCCTCATAGATGGCGACTGACAGCGTCTGCGTGCGTCCGGGCAGGTTGCCGGCGATCATCAGCGTGGCGCCGAACTCGCCCAGTGCGCGGGCAAAGGCCAACAGCACGCCGGCGATGATGCCGCGCGCGGCCAGCGGCAGCGTGACGCGGAAGAAGATGCCGGCTTCTGGCACGCCCAGCACGCGGGCGGCGTTTTCCAGCTGATGATCCACGCCTTCAAAGGCGGCGCGCGCGGACTTGAGCACCAGCGGGAAGGCGACGATGGTGGAGGCCAGCACTGCGCCCTGCCAGGTAAAGACCAGTTCGATGCCCAGGCGCGCCAGCCACTCGCCGAATACGCCACGGCGCCCGACCAGCACCAGCAGGTAGTAGCCCAGCACCGTGGGCGGCAGCACCAGCGGCAGCGTCAGCACCGCATCGACCACGTCGCGCAGGGGCGAGCGCCAGCGCGCTAGCGCCCAGGCCGCGCCGACGCCGAGCACGGCATTCAGCGCGGTGGCCCAGCCGGCCACCTTCAGCGACAGCAGCAGCGGTACCCAGACGGCGTCCATGGTGCGCGCAACGCTCCGTCAGGGCTTCTGGAAGCCGAATCGCGACAGGACCGCCTGGCCTTCCGGCGAGGCGACGTAGTCGACGAACTGCGCCGCTTCCTTCTGCTGGCGCGTCAGGCTGGTGATGGCGATGGGGTAGGTCACCGGCGTGCGGCTTGGCACGCGCACGGCCACCTTGACCTTATCCGGCATCACCGCGGCATCGGTGGCAAAGACGAAGCCGGCCTCGACCTCGCCGCGCGCGACGTAGTCCAGGCTCTGGCGCACGTTCTGCGCCGGCACGCCCTTGGCGGCGACGGCGTCCCACAGCCCGGCCGCTTCCAGCGCGCCGCGGGTGTAGCGGCCCACCGGCACCGAGGCCGGGTTGCCGTAGGCGATGCGCTTCACTTCCGGGCGCGTCAGGTCCTGCAGCGAGGCGATGGCCAGCTTGCTGTCCGCGGGTACGATCAGCACCACCTGGTTGGCGGCGAAGTTGCGGCGCGAGGCCGGCGCGATCACCTTCTCGGCCTCGGCCTTGTTCATCGCTTCCTGGTCGGCCGAGGCGAACACGTCGGCCGGCGCGCCCTTGATGATCTGCTGCGTCAGCACGTCGGACGCGCCGAAGTTCAGCACCACGTGCGTGCCAGGATGGGCGCGCTCGAACGACTCGGCCAGCGACTTGAAGGCGTTGGTCAGGCTGGATGCCGCGGACACCACCAGGTCGGCGGCAAAGGCGGGCGGCGCGGCCAGCGCCAGCGTGGCGACGGAGGCGGCCAGCAGGAACCCGCGGCGGCAGGAACGGAGGGCAGACATCGGAATCCTCGGGATTCGGCCAGCCGGCGTGTGCGGCAAGGCCTGTGCGGGTGGGCTGTCAGGCGCAATATACGTCTGTATATAGCGCTGCGTCAATGATGTGCCATGACGGCCGTCATGGGTATTCGAAGTGGTATAAGTGCTGTATCAGGGACTGCGAATGAGCCCCAGGGGTGGGGGCCGGCGCCCCCGGGCGCCAGCCGTGCCGGTTTCACGCCGGCGGCATGCCTTCCTTGAACAATGACTTCAACTGGGTGCGCAACTCAGGGGTGTCCTGATGCTGGTGCACCGCTACCGCGTGCTGGACCGCGGCTTCGAGCAGTTCGTCTTCGCTGTCGGCGCTCATTGCCACCGTGCAGTGGGTGTCGCTCGGGAACTCGCGGCAATCGATAAACTTGCGTGCCATGATGCCTCCTGACGCCGGCCCGCAGAGTGGGCTGGGGCCGGTGCATCCAGTATAGGCACGCGGGTAGCCTTCTACAGCACTGGCGTCAGTACCCTGCCGTCAGCCAGGAACGCATCCAGGTTCTGCAGCGTCAGCGCGGTCATCGCGGCGCGCGTTTCATGCGTGCCGCTGGCCATGTGCGGCGCCAGCACGACATTGTCCAGCGCCAGCAGCGCGGGCGGCACGTTGGGCTCGTCCTGGAACACATCCAGGCCGGCGCCGCCCAGGCGCCCGTCAACCAGCGCCGCGACAATTGCCGCCTCGTCGATCACGCTGCCGCGCGACACATTGACCAGGATGCCCCTGGGGCCGAGGGCGTCGATGACCTCGCGCGATACCAGCCCGGCCGTCGACGGCCCGCCGATGGTGGCCACCACCAGGAAGTCGGCCCACGTCGCCAGCGCCTTCAGGTCAGGCTCGAAGCGCCACGGCGCGCCCTCGCGCAGGCGGCGGTTGTTGTACGCGATCTCCATGTCGAAGCCCTGCGCGCGGCGCGCGACGATCTCGCCGATGCGGCCCAGCCCCAGGATGCCGAGCTTCTTGCCCGACACGCGCGTGGTCAGCGGGAAGCCGCCCTGCGGCCAGCGCCCGGCGCGCACGAAGCGGTCGCCATGGGCGATGCCACGCGCCGCATCCAGCAGCAGCCCGAAGGCCAGGTCGGCAACACAGTCGTTGAGCACGTCGGGCGTGTTGCTGACCTGGATGCCGCGCGCGCGGGCCGCGTCCAGCGCGATCGCGTCATAGCCGACGCCGAAGCTGACGATGGCTTCCAGGCGCGGCAGCGCATCGATCAGCGCCACGCTGCAGCCGTGGCGCGCCGAGGTCACCACCACGCGCACCTGCTGGCCCTCGCTGCGCGCCCACGCGATCGGATCGGCCTGCTGCCACAGCGCGGCGGCGCCGTATTGTTGCTGCAGGGTGGCGTTGGTCTGCGGCGCGAGCGGGCCGACCTGGAGGATCTGGGGAGCAGGCATGGGATGCGGGATGCAAGGAGGGGACGGGCAATGGTAGCGCAAGGGTCCCCCATGCGCAGGAAGCGGGCAAATCGTGCGCGCGCAAGTTGTGCGATGTTCGTGCAGGCCGGTGGTATCGCGCCCGCGGGCGGCGGGTTATGCTGCGATCCTGATCCCTGTTGCACTACTTCACGTGCCATGAAAACCATCTACCTGGCTGGCTTCGATGTCTTTCGCAAGGATGCGCGCGCCTGGGGCGAGCACCTCAAGGCGCTATGCGCAGCGCATGGCTTCAGTGGCCTGTATCCACTCGACAAATCCGCGCCCGAAGGCCTGTCGGGTGCCGACACCGCGCGCTGGATCTATGACGCCAATCTCGCGCTGCTGCGGCGCGCCGACATGGTGATGGCCAACCTTGACGATTTCCGCGGACCGGGCGAGCCGGATTCCGGCACGGCGTTCGAGGTGGGCTTTGCGGTGGCGCTGCAGAAGCCGGTCTGGGCCTACAGCGCGGACGCGGGAACGCTGCGCGCGCGCGTCACCGTGGCCACCGACGAGGATGGCACGCCGCTGGATGCGCGCGGCTTCGTGGTGGAGGATTTCGGGCTGGGCAAGAACCTGATGCTGGCGTGTGCGGCGAAGCTGGTGCACGGTGGTGCGGCCGAGTGCCTGGCGGCGATGGCCGAGGCGATTCACCGGCGCGCCGCTGAAGCCGCCGCGCGCCGCGAGCGCGACACCGCGGTGTGGGGCGACGACTAGAGCCTGTGAACAGGCCCTTCTATGAGGGCGAGGATGTCAAGCTCCTCGGGGATTGAATTTCCATAGACATGACTGGCGCGATGCTTTCTCCTTGCAAGCCTCGAATCTTCGTGGGCTGACACGGCTTGAAACCGAGGTCGGGGTTACGTAAGGCCGGGGAAACAGCCCCGGTCTACCTTCTATCCGTGCCCGGCGCAAGGCCGGGTCACCACATACCGCATGCGCGAAGCGCATGCGGGCCGGGCCGACTGGGGGCCGGCGCACCGGCGCTGGCTGAGCACGTATGCGTTCGACAGCGCGTGGCAGCAACTGGCGTTCGAGGAGCATCGGCGCACGATCGAGGACCGTCTCGCGCAATGCGCCCGGCTGGAGGCCGCGTTGCGCGAGGCGGTCGTCAACTGGCACTTCTATCCGGCCGTGCTCGGCCTGCAAACGATGCGCGGCGTGCAATTCACCACAGCAGTTGGCATGCTCGCGGAGTTGGGCGATCTCTCGCGCTTTGAGCATCCGCGCCAATTGATGGCATGGCTGGGGGTGACACCATCCGAACACTCCTCCGGCGATAGGCGCCGTCAGGGCAGCATCACCAAGACCGGCAACAGCTATGCAAGGAAGCTGCTCGTGGAGGCCGCCTGGAGCTACCGGCATCCGGCACGCGTAAGTCCCGACATTCAACGTCGGCACGAAGGCATCCCGAAGGCTATCATCGATCGCGCCTGGGACGCGCAGGTCCGGCTATGCCGGCGCTATCGCAAGCTGGCCGCGCGAGGCAAAAACGCGAACATCGCGGTAGTCGCGACGGCTCGCGAGCTGGCCGGCTTCATCTGGGACATCAGCCGGCTGTCCATGTCGTTGGCCGTATCGGAAGAGGCGCCCGCCGTGTAACACAGCGCTTCGTCAACCACCCCGCAACCCACTGGAAGAGTTTCCTGAAGGCGGCGTAGCCCGGGCATCCGAGTAACCCGCGAAGATACTACGCAAGGAATGTCATCCGATTTGCGACCATAGGTAGCGGCAGGCTCGTTGGACGGACCTCTGTAATGCGGTAGCCAACCCGCGAATATCAGTGTGATCCACCGTCGAGAATTACTGCTACGTCGCCCTCAGGAAATTCAGATCAAATGCACTGACCAGAAACCGAACCAATCCGATTGACAACGGAGTATCTAGGGCCGCAGCGACTGCACCCCGGCCGCGATATCGGCCGCCGTGCTGGCGACGATCTCGCGGTACGCCGCCACGACGCCATCGACCGCGCCGGGCGCCGGCAGCTCTGCCTGGGTGCGGCCGCTGACCACCTTGCCGTCCGGCAGCCGCCGCACGGTCCAGTTGATGGTGGCGCCGGCACGCTGGCCCACGTCGGCATCCAGGCGCAGCACTTCCGTGGTGATCCGGTACAGCGGCTGCACGTCCGACATCCCCTGCTGATAGGTGTCGACCGCGCCCAGCGTGGCCTGCAGGCGTTGCGACAACGCGTCGCGCAGCTCGTCGGGCAGCGGCGCGGACCAGCGCGCCAGGTCCAGCAGGCGCAGGCCGGCCTCGCCGCCATCGCGCACCACCAGTTGCGGGCGGTTGAGCCGCTCCGGCACGCGCACCGGCGCGACTTCCAGCCATAGCGTGTTGGTCGATGCCGGTGTCGTCGTGGCCGGCAGCGGCGCGACCGCGCCCTGCGCCAGCGTGTAGTAGCGCGGCTCGGGCGAGGCGCACCCGGCCAGCACGGCCGCGACCAGCGCGCCGGCGAGGAGGCTGGTGAGAGTAAGGCGCTTCATCATTCTTGCTCCGGCTTGCCGCGCAGCAGCGCTTCAGGGTGGCGTTCGAGGTAATCGGTCAGCGTGCGCAGCGACGTGGCGGTGCGCGTCAGCTCCTGCAGCATGCGGCGCGTGTCCTGCTGCAGCGGCGCGTCCGAGGCCAGCGTGCCGTTGGCCGCGGTCAGCGTCTTGCGCGCGTCCTGCAGCGCGGCCAGCACCTGTGGTGCAACGTCGCCGTTGAGCTGCTGCACCAGCTTGTCGGCGGTTGCCAGCGTCTTGTTCAGGCTAGCCACCGTGCTGCGCAGGTCCTGGCCGATCTGATCGAATGGCACCTTGTCGATGCGGTTGACGATGTCGCCGACCTGCGCCTGTATCTGATCGAAGGTGCCTGGGGTAGTGGCGAACTCAGGAATCGGAGCGTCCAGGTCGACCTTGGCCGGCGGCGCCTTCGGGAAGAAGTCGAGCGCCACGTAGAGCTGGCCGGTGAGCAGGTTGCCGGTGCGCAGCTGCGCGCGCATGCCACGCTGCAGCAGCCCCTGGATGATCTTGCGCGCGCGCTCGCGGTCTTCGACATCGCGTTCGCGGAAGCCCATGCGCGACGGGTACAGCTCCACCACCACGGGCATGCGGAACGCCTTCTTGTCGCGCTGGTATTCGATGCCGATCGAACGCACCTGGCCCACGATCACGCCGCGGAAGTCCACCGGTGCACCCGGCGACAGCCCGCGCACGGACTGGTCGAAATTGAGCACCGCCAGCGTGGGCGCCAGTTCCTCCGGCTCCTTCATCGCCTCGGCCTGGTCGTTGGCCAGTAGGAACTGCGTGTTCTCGGCCGCGGCGTCGGTGGCGGTGGTGTGGTCCGGCGCCTGGAAGGCGACGCCGCCCAGCAGCACCGTCACCAGCGACTGCGTCGACAGCTTGAGCCCGCCGGCATCGAGCTTCAGGTCGACGCCGCTGGCATGCCAGAAGCGCGTGTCGGCGGTGACCAGCTTGTCATAGGGTTTGTTGACGAACACGCGCAGCGTGAGGTCGCGCCCGTTGGGGTCAAGCTGGTAGGCCACCACCTGGCCCACCAGCACGCGCCGGTAGTAGACCGGCGAGCCGATGTCGAGCGAGCCCAGCTCGGAGGCGCGCAGCACGAACTGCTTGCCGGAGGCATCGGTGGTGACCGCCGGCGGCACTTCCAGCCCCTTGAAGTCGCGCGCGGAGTCCTGCGACTTGCCCGCATCCACGCCGATATAGGCGCCCGACAGCAGCGTCTCCAGCCCGGACACGCCGCTGGCCGCAAAGCGCGGGCGCACCACCCAGAAGCGGGTGTCGGCCACGGCGAAGTTCTCGGCGTCCTTGGTCAGGTCGATCGACGCCACCACGTGCGAGCGGTCGCGCGCAAGCCGCACCGACTTGACCAGCCCGATGTCGACGTCCTTGTAGCGCACCGCCGTCTTGCCGGGCGTCAGGCCTTCGGCGGTGCGGAAGGTGACGGTGATCTCCGGCCCGCGCGAGGTCAGCGTATGTACCAGCAGCGAGATGCCGACCACCGCGGCTACGATCGGGATTAGCCACACCAGCGAGGGCAGCCAGCGCGCGCGGCGCCGGCGTTCGGGCCGCGGCAGGCCCGGCGGTGCCGGCGGGGGCGAACCCGCGGGCGTGGTGGCTTGGTTGTCAGTGTCGGGCATTGTCGTCTTCCAGCGAATCCCACAGCAGGCGCGGATCGAAGCTGAGCGAGGCCAGCATGGTCATGACCACGACCGCGCCGAAGGCCATGGCGCCGCCGCCGGGGATGATGGTGGCCAGCGCCCCGGCCCGCACCAGCGAGGCCAGCAGCGCCACCACGAAAATATCGAGCATCGACCAGCGGCCGATCACCTCTACCAGCCCGTACAGCCGGGTCTGCTGCCGGATCCGCCAGGTCGAGCGGAAATGCACGGACAGCAGCAGGAAGGTGAGGATCACCATCTTCAGCAGCGGCACGATGATGCTGGCGATCAGCACCAGCCCGGCGAGCATGTGCGAGCCGGACAGCCACAGGTAGATCACGCCGGACAGGATGGTGTCCTGCTGCGTGCCGAGGATGGACTGAGTCACCATCACCGGCAGCACATTGGCCGGAATATAGAGGATAAAGGCGGCGAGCAGGAAGGCCCAGGTACGCGCCAGGCTGTCGGGCTTGCGATGGTGCAGGGTGGCGCCGCAGCGCGGGCAGGGCTCGCCCTCCAGTGTGCGCGGGCTGACCAGGTCACAGGCGTGGCACGACAGCAGGCCCAGCCGGCTGGCGGTCGGGACCTGCGGCAGCGGGTTGCGCTCGTCGTCGTCGGTGAGTTCGGCCACCACCTCGCGCGCCAGCTGGCGCGGGCGGGCCAGGCGGCCGCCCGGCTGGCGGGGACGCTGCGTCGGCCGTTGCGTCTGGTCTGTCATCGGCCTTCCTCGCCCGCGGCCGTGGCATTGTCATCGGGTGTTTCCAGATGGCGCCACAGGTCGCGCGGATCGAACGACAGCATCGCCGCCAGCACGATCACCAGCGCAGCGAACGACCACAGCGCGACGCCGGGCAGCACGCGCGCCATGCTGGACAGCTTCACCAGCGTCACCAGCACGCCGATCATGAAGACTTCGATCATGCCCCAGGGCCGGGTCTGGCGGATGCCGCGCACGATGCGGTCGAAGCCTGCGGGCATGCGGTGCTGCGCCATCGGCACCAGCAGGTAGGCCATCATCAGCATTTCAGCCAGCGGGAACAGGATGGTGGTGGCGAACACCAGTGCCGCCACCAGCCCCATCTTGTCGGTGTACAGGGCCTGCACGGCGCCCAGCAGCGTGGTCTGGGTGCGGACCCCCTGCAGGTCCATCTCGACGATCGGGTAGGCGTTGGAGACCAGGAACAGGATCAGCGCGGTGATCACCAGCGGCAGCAGCCGTTGATACTGGCGGCGGCTTTCGCGGTAGAGCTCGCCGCCGCAGCGCAGGCACAGCGCGCGCTCGCCGGGCGAGATCGGCGTGCGTTCGTAGACCGCGTCACAGTATTCGCACGCCACCAGCCGGTGCAGCATGGCCGGCGACAGGTCGGGGGTGGCGGGCGCGCCGGGCGCGTCGTGTCCTGCCATCAGCCGGGGTGCTTGCCGGTCGAGGCCGGCGGGACGTCGGGGTTGTCGACCACGGCCGGCGCCGGCGGCGGGGCCGCCACTGCCTCGCCCTGCTTCAGGTCCTGCTTTAGCTCTGCCTGCGAGCCGATGGTCCAGTCGCGCAGCAGCGCATAGGCCACGGCCAGCAGCGTCGGGCCGATGAACACGCCCAGGAAGCCGAACGCCAGCGCGCCGCCGAGTACCCCCAGCATGATCCAGATCAGCGGCATGCCGGTGCCCTTGCTGATCAGCAGCGGCTTGACGATGTTGTCAGCCATGCTGACCACGCCCACGCCCCATATCACCAGGAAGACGGCCCAGCCGGTGGCGCCGGTGTGGTACAGCCACAGCGCGGCCGGCAGCCACACCAGCGGCGGGCCGACCGGGATCACCGACAGGAAGAAGGTCACGAAGCCCAGGATGGCCGCGCCCGGCACGCCCGCAATCCACAGGCCGACGCCGGCCAGCACCGCCTGGATGAAGGCGGTGCCCAGCACGCCGTAGACCACACCCTTGACGGTGCTGCCGGCCAGCTCCAGCAGGTGGTCGGCGCGCTCGCCGGCGATGCGGTGCATGCCCGCGCGCAGCCAGGCAATGGCGAACTCGCCGCCGGTGTAGAAGAAGAACGCCAGGATGATGGACAGCGCCAGCTGGCCCAGCCCGGCGCCGATCGACAGCCCGGCGCCCAGCACCACGTGGCCAACCGGGGCGATCAGCTTGCGCAGGTTGGCGACCATCTCGGAATCGGCATTGATGACGCTGTTCCAGGAATTCTGCAGGTAGGAGCCGACATAGGGCAGGCTGCTCAGCCAGGCGGGTAACTGCGGGATGCCGTGTTCCATATAGCGGTCGACCAGCGCGGACAGCTCGTCCAGGTGCGCCGAGAAGCTGGCGCCGGCGTAGACGAACGGACCCAGCACCACCACGGTGGCGAGCAGCACGCAGATCAGCGCCGCCAGGCTGCGCCGGTTGCCCAGCCAGCGCGACAGTACCGTGTAGGGGTACCACGAGCTGAAGGCCAGGATCGCGCCCCACAGCAGCGCGGTGGTGAACGGCGCCAGCACCAGCAGTGAGCCGCCGATCAGCACGATCAGCGCGAAGACGGCTGCGATTTTCTCAATTAACTGGCCTGAACTCATGGATGGCTCTCCCTTGGACCCGCCGGTGTGACGGGAACGGCGTAAATATAGCTTACGTTGGGTGGGGCGATGCGGAAGGGGGAAGGTGGGTTAGTCGTCACTATGGCGGTGGGCCGCTGGGTGCGGCGTGTTCCCCCTGATGGGGGCACAGTGCCATAGGTTTGTGAAGGTGGATAGCGGGTGGGGTGTTTGGCTTTTCGACAGGGGGCGGTATGTGGCGCTTGGTGGGCGTGGGCTGTTTCGCCGGCGTAGCCGGGAGTCACTTCTTGTCCGAGTGACAAAAAGTAACCAAAAAACGCGTCGCCTATGCGGCTGGCAATCAATTCCACGGCGCTGGTGGTTCGAGCGGTGGTGCTTGCCGTTTGGGCGTGAGTGCCCGTTCGACCCTGCTACGCCATGTGAGTGTGGGGCAGTGCCTGCGTTAACCCACTATTGAACGATCCCCATGCAGGGCATAGGCCGCCTGCTGCAAACGGCATCGCGGGGACGCCTACGACTGCTGCGCAGGCTCAAAGTGCGCTGGCGGTCATTGGGTGCTTGCGCGGCAGCGGAGGTGTTGATGCGATGTCCGTGGAATGCCATCAATCTGGCACCGCCATCACCCCACTCTTGAGCAGTGCAGCAACAAGATCAGATTGCGTCACCATCCCCACCACGCGCCGCTGATCATCGATCACCGGCGCGTGGTGCAACCCGCCGTCGGAAAAGGCCTGTGCCAGTTCCACCATCGGCTGGTCGGCACGGGCTGTCACTACCGCCCGTGTCATCAGGTTGCGCACGGTACCAGCCAGCCGGCGCGCACCGGTATCACGCTGCGCCGCGAAAAAGTCGCTCTGGGTAACGATCCCCACCAGCCGCCGGGTGGCGTCCACCACCGGCAGGGCCTTGATGCGGTGCCGCGACAGCAGGTGTCCGGCCTCATGCGCAGGCTGGTCCGGGGTCACCATGATCACGTCGCGCGACATGATCTCGCCGCACAGCACGTTGCCGAAGTGGCGCCGGTAGGCGCGCAACTGCGCGGCCACCAGGATCTGTTCGAGGTCGTCTTCTTCAATATCCAGGAATTCGCCGCGCACCTTCAGCGCAGCATCGAGGTCGGCGCGGGTGACGCCCACGCGCTGGGATGGCGGCACGTCCTTGGTCCCGTGCTGCATGGCAGGCTCGGGCGGGCGGTGCGGGTAGCGCCGCCGCGACAGGTTGTTGAAGGCAAGCGCCATCATCAGCAGCAGCATCGAATTAAACAGCACCGGCACCGCAACAAAGCCGAAGCCCAGCGCACTGACCGCCGGCCCGCCGAATACGGCGGTGATGGCCACGGCGCCGCTGGGCGGGTGCACGCAGTGGAACTGGAACATCAGGGCGATGGCGACGGCCACGGCGACCGCTGCGGCCAGGCCAGGGTCCGGGATCCAGCGCGCGCATGCCACGCCGATCACCGCGGCAATCAGGTTGCCGCCAATGATCGACCAGGGCTGTGCCAGCGGCGATGACGGCACGGCGAACAGCAGCACCGCGGAGGCACCCATCGGCGCGACAAACCAGGGATTGAAGCCGCCCAGGGTCTGGTGGCTGATCCATTCAGTGCAGATCAGGCCCAGCAGGGCGCCCAGGCAGCTTTTGAAGCGCTCCTTGCGGCTGGCGGGGACGGGCAGCGGAACGAATGTGCGCAGCCATGCACGGGCATTCTGCGCCAGGGCGGAGACGGCGGGGGCGGTTGGCATTCTTGTGACGGGGGCGCTTTGGAATGGTGCGCGTAATATATCACGGGGTGATATATTTGGCCGCCTTTGGTGCAGTGCATCCCAATCGTGGGGCATGGCGCACCGCACAAGAGCGCATAAGAGCAAGGAGCCCCCAATGTCGTCTGTTTTGCCGGTCGAGAAACGCGACTATGCCGTCAATCGTCGCCTGCTGATGCTGTCCGTGATCGCGCTGGGCATCGGTGCGCTCAGCACCGTGGCGGCGGATGTGCTGGTGAACCTGATCCGTTTCTTCACCAACCTGTTTTTCTACCAGACACTGTCGCTGGCCGAGCGCTCGCCTGCCAATCATGCATTGGGTGCGTGGGTGATCGCGATGCCGGTCATCGGGGGGATGATCGTCGGATTGATGGCGCGCTACGGCAGCGACAAGATCCGTGGCCATGGCATTCCCGAGGCGATCGAGGCGGTGCTGTTCGGCAAGAGCACGATGTCGCCGCGAGTGGCGGTGCTCAAGCCGCTGTCGTCCGGCATCGTGATCGGCAGTGGCGGGCCGTTTGGCGCCGAGGGGCCGATTATCATGACCGGCGGCTCGCTGGCGTCGCTGCTGGCGCAGTACTTGCACCTGACTGCGGGCGAGCGCAAGGCGCTGCTGGTGGCGGGTGCGTGCGCGGGCATGACCGCGATCTTCGGCACGCCGGTGGCGGCGGTGCTGCTTGCGATCGAGCTGCTGCTGTTCGAGCTGCGCCCGCGCAGCCTGCTGCCGGTAGCGCTGGCCTGCGCGGTGGCGGGGTTCCTGCGGCCGCTGTTCTTCGAGGCCGGTCCGCTGTTTCCGCTGCAGACGGCCGCGGCGGGCACGCCGGCGCTGCTGTCCTGCGTGCTGGCCGGCCTGCTCTGTGGCGTGCTGGGAGCAGGGCTGACGCTGGCGCTGTACCGCACCGAAGACGCGTTCTCGCGCCTGCCGCTGCACTGGATGTGGTGGCCGGCGCTGGGCGGGCTGGTGGTCGGCATCGGCGGCTACTTCGAGCCGCGCGCGCTGGGGGTGGGCTATGACGTGATCGGCGACCTGCTGAACAACCGCATCGCCATCGAGATTGCGCTGGCGCTGCTGGCGGTCAAGGCCGTGATCTGGATTGCGGCGCTGGGTTCGGGCACCTCGGGCGGCGTGCTGGCGCCGCTGCTGATGCTGGGCGCGGGCCTGGGCGTGGTGCTGGCGCCGTGGCTGCCGGGCGGCTCGCCGCAGTTGTGGGCGCTGGTGTGCATGGCCGGCGTGCTGGGCAGCGTGCTGGGCGCGCCGCTGACGGCGATCGTATTTGCCTTCGGGCTCACGCACGACACGCAGGCGCTGCTGCCGTTGCTGCTGACCACGGCAGTGGCCTATGGCTTTTCGGTGCTGACCATGAAGCGTTCGATCATGACCGAGAAGATCGCCCGGCGCGGCCTGCATATCTATCGCGAATACGGTGTGGATCCGCTCGAGCGCGCCCATGTGGACGAGCTGATGACACGCGAGGTGGTTGCCATCGACGCCGAGCTGCCGGTGGCCGAGGCGATGGTGCGCTACTTTGGCGAGCATGCGGCCCATCGCGCCTACCCGGTGGTAGCCGAAGGGCGCGTGCTGGGCATGCTGGAGCGCGCTGCGATCCGGGGCCTGGCCGCTGGTGAGATCCCGCCCGGCATGCGTTGCCGCGACCTGTTGAATGCGCCGGCGCATGTGCTGTTGCCTGGCCAGACCGCACGCGCCGCCGCGGGCCGCATGGCCGCGCTGAGCGTGGCGCGCCTGCCGGTGGTGGAAAGCGCCGAGACCATGCGCCTGGCCGGCATCCTGTCGCTGCGCGACCTGCTGCGTCCCAGCGGCAGCGTGTTCCACGAGGAATCGCGGCGCGAGCGCCTGCGCGGCCGCGCCGCAGCCTGAACGGATTCCTATTTGTAGGTCGACAGCAGGATGCTGGTCTCGGTGGCGCTGATGCCGTCGATCAGCCGGATCCGGTCCAGCGTGCGGTCGAACGCTTCCAGCGTATCGGCGCGCAGCTCGGCAATGATGTCCCAGCGGCCGTTGGTGGTGTGCAGGGCCTGCACATTGGGTTCGCCGCGCAGCGCCTGCAGCACGGCGCGGGCCTTGTTGCCTTCCACGGCAATCGTCATCCAGGCGCGGATGCGGTGCGCTTCGGCCTCGGGCCGCAGGCGCACCGTGTAGCCAACGATCACGCCTTCCTGTTCCAGCTTGTCGATGCGGTTCTGCACGGTCGCGCGCGACACGCGCAGCGCCTGCGCCAGCGCCGTGACCGGCATGCGCGCGTTGTCGCGCAGGAGGGAAATCAGCTGGTGATCGGTGGCATCCATGGGGTGGGCAAACGGCTTTGCAAAGCGCCAGCATGGGCTGGCATTTTGATAAATGGATCGCGCAAATTGCGCAAGTTGCTGGCTATTAGTTAACACCAGCTTGCCCGAGAATTCAATCAACCGATTGCTTTCCCAACGCCTGCCATTAAAAGAGGAGCCCCCCGTGACCCACACCCCCACGATCCTGCTGGTCGAGCCGACCTTCTACGACGTGTCGTACAGCATCAATCCGTGGATGGATCCGGCTGCCTGGGCGCGCGACCCGCGCGGCATGCACCGCAGCGCCATGCAGTCTTTCGACGCGCTGCGCGAGGCGCTGGGCCGGGCCGGCTTTGCGGTGGAGGTGGCCCCCGGCGCGCCGGGGCTGCCCGACATGGTGTTCCCGGCCAACTCCGCGGTGGTGCTCGATGGACGTGCGCTGCTGGCGCGCTTCCGCTACCCGCAACGCCGTGGTGAAGAGGCGCCGTTCGCCGACATCTTCGGCACGCTGCGCGAGCGCGGCCTGCTCGACGAAGTCGCGCTGCTGCCCGAGGGCTGCTTCCAGGAAGGCGCGGGCGACTGCATCTGGGATGCGGGCCGCGGCCACTTCTGGGCCGGATTTGGTCCGCGCTCGTCGCATGAGGCGGCCGTGGCGGTGTCGGACTACTTCGGCAAGGACGTGGTGGCACTGGAGTTGGCCACCGAGCAGAGCTACCACCTCGATGTCTGCTTCTGCCCGCTATCCGGCGGCGAGGTGCTGTATTACCCGCCCGCCTTTAGCGAAGCGGCGCTGCGCGAGCTGCGCGCGCGCGTGCCGGCGCGGCTGCGTATCGAGGCCAGCGCCGACGACCTGCGCCACTTCAGCGTCAATGCCGTCAACCTCGACGACCAGGTGGTGATGACCCGCACCACGCCGCACCTGCGCACGGAGCTGGGCCGGCGCGGCTACCAACTGCATGAGGTCGACCTGTCGCCCTTCATGCTGTCCGGCGGCGGCGCCTACTGCATGACGCTGCGCCTGGATCGCCGCAGCGGGCCGGGCATCGCCGCGGTGGCGGCCTGAGCGCAGGCACCGCACCGACACAAAGGAGACGGTCATGAAAAGCACCGCCCTATCCCTATCCCTATCCCTGTTCCTGGACGCCAGTGACGTGGCCCGGCTGGTGGCCGCCATCGGCCCGCAGGTCGCTATCGTAGACTTGGCCGGGCAGGTCCGGCAGGCCTTCCTGCGCTGGCACGATTTCGACAAGTCCGCGCGGCTGGCCAGCCATTCCGCGCGTGGCGTGATCGAGCTGATGCCGGTCAGCGACGGCGTCCAGTATGCATTCAAGTATGTGAACGGCCATCCGCGCAATGCGCTGCACGGCATGCCGACGGTGATGGCCTGCGGCTTGCTGGCCGAAGTGGAAACTGGCTTCCCGCTGATGCTGGCCGACCTGACGCTGGCCACCGCGCTGCGCACCGCGGCCACCTCGGCGCTGGCGGCACGCGCCATGGCGCGGCCCGGTGCGGCGACCATGGCGCTGATCGGCAACGGCGCGCAGGCCGAGTTCCAGGTGCTGGCCTTTCAGGCGATGCTGGGCGTGCGCGAGATCGCCGCCTATGACATCGATCCGGCCGCCACCACCCGGCTGATGCGCAACCTTGCTGGCGTACCCGGTCTTTCGATCCGCCGCGCCGGATCGATCGAGGCCGCCCTGGCCGGGGCGGACATTGTCTCAACGGTCACCGCCGACAAGACTCGCGCCACCATCCTCACGCCGGAAATGGTGCGGCCTGGCATGCACCTTAATGCGGTAGGCGGCGACTGCCCCGGCAAAACTGAACTGCATCCCGATATCCTGCGCCGCGCGCGCATCGTGGTGGAGTACGAAGCCCAGACGCGCATCGAAGGCGAGATCCAGCAGTTGCCCGCCGACGCGCCGGTGACCGAGCTGTGGCAGGTGCTGGCCGGCCACGCGCCCGGCCGCGCGGCGGCGGACGAGGTGACCGTATTCGATTCGGTTGGGTTTGCGCTGGAAGACTACGCCGCGCTGCGCTGGCTCTACGCCGCAGCGCAGGCGCACCGGGCGGGCAGGGCGGTTGAACTGGTGGCGATGCCGCCGGATCCGCGCAACCTGTACGGGTGGATGATGGCGCAGGCCGACGGCGACGAAGCCGGGCTGGCAACGCCCCGGCAGGCGGCAGTGGCCTGAGGCCGCAGGCGATACCGGGGCCGGCATGGCCCCGGTATGCAGCCGTGCTCAGGCGGTGCGGCCCATCATCAGCTGGGCGCGCAGGAAGCCCTTGACCTCTTCCAGCGACGGCGTCTTCAGGAACACCATGATGCCCCAGTGCTGCAGGGCATCGGCCACGCCTTCATAGGCCTGGCGGTTGGTGATCACGGCAAAGATCACGTGCTGGCTGGCAAAGAAATTCTGCAGCTTCTCGATGGTGGCAGACTCGGCGTCGTTCAGTTCGTCGACGTAGTACAGCACCACGCGCGGATGCTCGCTGACCGAGGTGATGACGGTATCCAGCACATCGTCGACCACCACGCTCTTGAGCGGCAGCCCCCACTTGGCAAGCTGGGCGTGGATGCGCTGCGCTTCCTGGTGGTTGGGGTGGAACACCACCAGGTCCAGGCCGTGCGGCGACGCCGATTCCGGCCCGATGCGCGTCGCCAGCAGGCGGTGCACGGTTTCCTTGTGGATGCGCCGATGGCCGCCGTTGGTCTTCCAGGCGCCAAGTTCGCCGCGCTCGACCATCTTCTGGACGGTGCCCAGAGAGACGTTAAGCAGTTTTGCCGCTGTACGCGTGCTGTAATAAGGCTTTTCAGCCAGTGCCGGATCCAGTTTCATCCCATCACCCGTGGTCCTGAAGGCAGCCGCGCCGGGACGGCGCCCGCGGCGCCAGGCACAAGCGCCGCGCGGTAGTCACTGCCAATGGTTGACTGACCCTGTGTCCTGGCCCGCTCCCCCGCCGGCCGGACGGCTTTCGTTATAAATTTGTTATTTCTTTCATTTCCAGTCGATCAGCGACTTTCTGGACATATTGAATGTCTGGGACTCTGATCTGCTGGAAGCCAATAATATGCCGCAAACGCCAATCGATCTGTAAGAAAAAACATAATTCCATCGCGTATTGGTTGTTTAACGCACATTGGTGCTTGCAGGCAGACACGACAGTAACGCAGACATGGATTTGCAGGGGTGGTTCCCCATGGCTGGACACAGCGTCTGAAGCATCCGCTGAATACAGCGGCCGCTTCAGAGTCCTGTCGTGACGTGACAGATCGCGTGGCATGGCCCGCGCTGCTGCCCTCGGTTCACGGTCCGCGCTTCACCGCGGCACTTCACAGCCCGTGCTTGCGCACCTTGTCGAACAGCGTGGTCTTGGCCACGCCCAGGGCTTCGCTGGCGCGGCTCAGGTTGCCGTCGTGGCGGCGCATGGCATCGGCAATCAGTGCGCGCTCGAATTGCTCGACTGCCTGCGCCAGCGGCAGGGCTTCGGGGGCGGTGGTGCCGTGGCCGGGGTTGCAGCCCAGCCCCAGCACGTGGCGCTCGGCCAGGTTGCGCAACTCGCGCACATTGCCGGGCCATGGGTAGGCTACCAGCGCGGCCAGCTCGGCCGGGGTGGCGGGAACAGCCTCGCGGCTGAAGCGCAACGCGGCCTGCGCGACGAAATGTTCGAACAATGCCGGCACGTCTTCGCGCCGCTCGCGCAGCGGCGGCAGCTCCAGCGTGATCACGTTCAGGCGGTAGTACAGGTCAGCGCGGAACTGGCCGGCATCGGAGAGCGCGCGCAGGTCGGCCTTGGTGGCGGCCACCACGCGCGTGTTGACCGGCACCGGCAGGTTGGAGCCAAGCCGTTCCACCACGCGTTCCTGCAGCACCCGCAGCAGCTTGATCTGCAGCGGCATCGGCATGCTCTCGATCTCGTCGAGAAACAGCGTGCCGCCTTCGGCGTGCTCGATCTTGCCGATGCGGCGGCGCGCGGCACCGGTGAACGAGCCGGCTTCATGGCCGAAGATCTCGCTCTCGAACAACTGCTCTGGCAGGCCCCCGCAGTTGATGGCAACAAAGTTGCGCGCGTGGCGCTGGCTGGCCTCATGCAGGCAGCGCGCCACCAGCTCCTTGCCGGTGCCGGTCTCGCCGTGGATCAGCACATTGGCGTCGGTGTCGCCCAGGTCGGCGATCAGGCGGCGCAGCCGCTCGACCGTGGGCGAATGGCCGATCAGGTGGGCTTCCAGCTTCTGGCGTCCCGCCAGCCGTTCTCGCAGTTCTGACACTTCCAGCGCCAGCCGGCGCTGCTCCAGCGCGCGGCGCGTGGCGTCTACCAGTTGCTCGGGCGAGAACGGCTTTTCCAGGAAGTCGTAGGCGCCTTGCTTCATCGCCTGCACCGCCAGCCCCACGTCGCCGTGGCCGGTGATCATGATCACCGGCAGGGCCGGGTCGCGCTCGCGCAGTTGCGCGAGCAGCGCCATGCCGTCCTGGCCCGGCAGGCGAATGTCGCTGACGACCACGCCCGCATAGCCCGGTCCGGCCTCGCGCAGCGCGGCCTCAGCGCTGCCCACGCCGCGCGTGGCGATGCCCTCCAGGCGCAGCGCCTGCTCGCAGCCCAGGCGCACATCGGCATCGTCCTCGACGATCAGTACGGTCAGGTCAGCCGGCATGCTTTGCATCCTGTGGGTTGGCGTCGTGCCGTGCCAGCGGCAGCACCAGCGTGAAGCAGGCGCCGCCGTCCGGGTGGTTGGCGGCGGACAGGCTGCCGCCGTTTTCATTGAGGATGCCGGCCGACAGCGTGAGGCCGAGCCCCAGGCCTTGCCCGGCGGGCTTGGTGGTGAAGAATGGCTCGAACAGCCGTGCGAAGGCTTCCTCGGACAAGCCGGCGCCGTTGTCGCGCACGGTCAGGTGGACCATGGCGCCCGCCACGTGCGCGTGCAGCGCAATGCGCGGCGCGGACTGGCCGGCGACGGCATCGAGCGCGTTGCCGAGCAGGTTCACCAGCACCTGTTCCAGGCGGTTGGGATCGCACACCACCGCCAGCGTCGGATCGATATCGCGCTGGAGCGCGGGCTGGACCGCGTCCACGCGTGTCTGCAGCAGGAACAGCGCGTTGTCCACCGCTTCGGCCAGCCTGGCCTGGCGGCGGCCGTTGCCGGACTTGCGTGCAAACGACTTGAGCGCGCCGGTGATGCGGCCCATGCGCTCGACCAGCCCGATGATGGTGTCGAGGTTGGTGCGCACGGTGGCGTAGTCGCCGCGCTCGAGGAACTTGCCGGTGTTGCCGGAGATGGTGCGCAGCGCCGCCAGCGGCTGATTCAGTTCATGCGCGATGCCGGTCGACATCTGGCCCACGGCGGCCAGCTTGCCTGCCTGCAGCAGCCCGTCCTGGGCCTGGCGCAGCACGGTCTCGGCACGGATGCGTTCGGCTACCTCGGCCTGCAGGCGCTGGTTGGAGGTGGACAGGTCGGCGGTGCGATCGGCCACCTTGCGCTCCAGCTCGCTGTTGGCCGCCTCCAGCGCGGCGCGCGCCGCCAGGCGCTCGTTGACGATGCGCCGGCGCACGTTCCACGCCGCCCCCAGCAGCAGCACGAAGGCGGTCAGCACGCCGGCCAGCGCCGCCGTGTTGAGCGCGGCCACGCGCGCCTGCGAGGTATTGGTCAGCAGCGTGAGCTGCCAGTCGGTGCCGGGCAGCGCGGCATGCTGCGCCAGCATCGGCGGGCCGCGGTGCAGGCGCACCAGTTCGTCGCTGCTGCCGCCGTTGCCGTTGTTCAGCTTGCGCACCAGGGTCAGCGGCAGTTGCGGCAGCGGGGCGCGGTTGTACTGCAGGCTGCGCGTGAGCCGCTCGCGCGCCTCGGGTGACAGGGGGCGCAGCGCGGCCAGCTTCCACGACGGGTCCGAGGCCAGGATCACCACGCCGTTCTCGTCGGTCAGCAGCATCTGGCTGTCGGCACCCTGCCAGCGGTTCTCCAGCGGCTCCAGGCCGATCTTGACCACCGCCACGCCGACCGGGTTGTCGCGCTCGCCCAGTGGCGCCGACAGGTAGTAGCCCGATTCGCTGCGGGTGGTGCCCACGCCGTAGAAGCGGCCCAGCTGGCCGTCCATGGCCGACTGGAAGTACGGGCGGAAACTCAGCGCTTCGCCCAGGTAGCTGTCCGGGCGCTGCCAGTTGCTGCTGGCCAGCACCTTGCCGTGCGCATCCAGCACATAGATCACGCGCGTGCCGGCGCGGGTATTGAGGGCGCTCAGGTAGTCATTGGCGCGTGCCGCGCGGGCGGCGTCGTCCGGGCGCAGCAGCAGCGCGGCGATGCGCTCGTCCAGCGACAGCAGGCCGGGCACGTAGTCGTAGTGGGCCAGCTCGCTTTCCAGTGCCTGCGTGTACAGCCGCAACTGCACTTGGCCGCGTTCGGCCTGGCGCGCCAGCGCGGTGTCGTAGCTGTAGCGGTAGCCGAGCGAGCCGGCCAGGCCCACCAGCACGGTCAGCGCCAGCAGTGCGAGCAGCGGCGCAAGGCCGCGCAGGCCGTGGGGCAGGCGCGAGCCGGCGGGTGCGGCGGACGCAGGTGCGGTGGCGCGGGTGGTATCGCCGGGAGGGTGTAGCGGACCGGTCATCAGGTGTTGGGTGAGGCAGGTGGCAAAGCCGCCGCGCGGGCAGGACGGGCGGGGGCCGGCGCGGGTGCCTACTTTTACCACACCAGGGGGGCAGTGCCGCGCCAGAATGCAAAAAGGCCCGGTTGCCGTATCGGCAACCGGGCCCTGGCACGCCTGGCGGACGGTATTACTTGCCCGCGAGGACCTGGGCAGGTGCCAGGCCGGTGGTGGTATCCGCGGCGGGTTCATCCTCCTCGGACGGTACCGGCGCGCCGATGGCGCCTTCGCTTTTGGCGACGACGGCGGTGGCAATCGCATTGCCGAGCACATTGGTCACGGTGCGACCCATGTCGAGTACGTGGTCGATGCCCAGCACCAGCAGGATGCCGGCCTCCGGCAGGCCGAACATCGGCAGCACGGCGGCGACCACCACCAGCGAGGCGCGCGGCACGCCCGCGATGCCCTTGCTGGTGACAAGCAGGACCAGCAGCATGGTGATCTGCTGGGTCAGCGACAGCTGGATGCCGTACACCTGCGCCACGAACAGCGCGGCAAACGAGGTGTACATGATCGAGCCATCCAGGTTGAACGAGTAGCCCAGCGGCAGCACGAAGTTGGTGATGCGCTCCTTGACGCCGAAGTGGGTCAGCTGGTCGATCACCTTCGGGTAGGCCGATTCGCTGCTGGCGGTGGCGAAGCCGATCATCAGCGGCGCGCGCATCATCTTGAGCAGGCGGAACACGTCGCGGCCCAGGAAGAAGTAGCCGCCGGCGATCAGCGCCACCCACAGCAGCGCCAGCGCCAGGTACAGGCTGCCCAGCAGCTTGGCGTACACCACCAGCACGCCCAGGCCCTGCGCGGTGATCACCGCGGCGATCGCGCCGAACACGCCCACCGGGGCAAATGCCATCACGTAGTTGGTGACCTTCAGCATCACCGTGGCGAGGCCTTCGATGCCTTGCAGCACGGGCTTACCCACGCCGTCCTTGACCGTGCCCAGCGCAAAGCCGAAGAACAGCGAGAACACCACGATCTGCAGGATCTCGTTGTTCGCCATGGCCTCGACAAAGCTCTTGGGGAACATGTGGGCGATGAAGTCGCGCAGGTTCAGCGCGCCGGTCTTCAGGTTCGAGGCGGCGTCAGCCGGCGGCAGCGGCAGGTTCATGCCGTGGCCGGGCTCCAGCAGGTTGGCCATCACCAGGCCCAGCAGCAGCGAGGTGATCGAGGCGCCAACGAACCACATCATCGCCTTCAGGCCGATGCGGCCCACGGCGCGGCCATCGCCCATGCTGGCGATGCCGGCCACCAGCGTGGCGAACACCAGCGGGCCGATGATCATCTTGATCATCCGCAGGAATACATCGGTCAGGATGGACAGGTGGTCCGCAATCGATTTGGCGGTGGCGGTGTCCGGCGCCATGTTGTGCGCGGCGGTGCCGACCAGCACGCCTAGCAGCATCGCAATGAAGATCAGGGTGGGCAGTCGATTCAGTTTCATCGTGGATCAGGCCTCTGCGTCCGTCTCCTGTGGCAGGGACGGGCGTCTGTGTATTGCGGGAAGGCTGGGCGGCGATGTCGGGGCGCCGGGCCGGCCTTGTCGTGGTTCAGCGCGGCAACAGGTGCCGGGGGCTCGCCGGGATGGCGAAGGGGGTGGGCAAGGCGGGGTCGGTCATGTGTGTCCTCCTTTGTTTTTGGCATCGGCCGGGACGCCGGGCGGCGTGCCGGCATACCCGTCTGGCGCTGTGGGCGGCGGCCTATATTGCACGCGCCGTGCCAGGCCGAAGGGGCTGCAGGCGTTGCACAACTTATTGAATACAAAGGGAAAAAGGATGTGATTCCGGCGCACGGTTCGGGAATCCGGACCGGAATGCGACAACGCCGTTCGGGAATCCGAACGGCGTTGTAGGTGTTAACCCCCGGTTTTAAGGGGCTGGCAGCAGGCTCCCCGCTCCCGCACGCGGGACAGGGAGAGCAAGGCCCAGACAAGCTTGGGTGGCGTTGGCGCACCCTGCGCGAGCGGTCTGCGCCGGCGCCAGGGAACTCATTTCAGCCGCCGTCCCAACGTTTCCGGCACCATCGCCAGGCCGATCAGCGACACCAGGCCGCAGCCGATCACGTACAGCGCGGGCGCATTGACATTACCGGTGACCTGGATCAGCCGGGTCGAAAAATACTGCGCAAAGCCGCCGAAGATCGCGATCGCGACGCAATAGGCGATCGACAGCCCGGTGGCGCGCAGCCGCTGCGGCAGCACTTCGCTGACCAGCACCATCGAGGCCGGCGCGGTCATCGACATCGGCACCGACAGGCAGCCCACCACCACCAGCAGGCGCGTGAGCGACGGCTCGGCGTTGATCAGCACGAAGGCCGGGTAGACCATTGCCAGCAAGGTCACGCGCGACCACAGCACCACGGTCTTGCGGCCGATGCGGTCAGCCAACCAGCCCGCGAACGGCGACAGCGCCACCTGCACCAGCGCTGCCACGCACGCGGCCCAGATACCCAGCGACAGCGGCATCTTCAGCACGCTGACCGCGTAGTTGCTGAGGTAGTACACGACGATATAGGTCGACGAAGCCAGGCCGATCATCAGCAGGATGCTGGCGATGACCTCGCGGCCATGGCGGCGCAGCAGCGGCCATTGCGCGGCGTGCTCGCCATGGCGCACGGGCGTGGCGGTTTCTTCCAGCCGGCGGCGAATCACCAGCCCGACCGGGATCACCAGGATGCCGATCATGAAGGCGAGGCGCCAGCCCCAGGCTTCCAGGTCTGACGGCGCCAGCACGTTGCTCAGCACCAGGCCGGTGATCGCGCCCAGCAGCGCCGCCAGGCCCTGGCTGAACGGCTGCCATGCGGTATAGAAGCCGCGCGTGCGGTCATCGGCGTATTCCAGCAGCAGCGCGGTCGATGCGCCCATCTCGCCGCCGATGGCAAAGCCCTGCACCAGCCGCGCCACCACCACCAGCACCGGCGCCAGGATGCCGATCTGCGCGTACGGCGGCGTCACCACGAAGATCAGCGAGCTCAGCCCCATCAGCCACAGCGTCAGCGCCACCGCCGGCTTGCGCCCGGCGCGGTCGGCGTACATGCCGATCAGCAGGCCGCCCAGCGGGCGCATCAGGAAGCCGACGCCAAAGGTGGCGAACGACATCAGCAGTTGCCCGGTAGGGTTGTCGACCGGGAAGTAGAGCCGGCCGATCAGCGTGGCAAAGAAGCTGTAGACGACGAAATCGTAGAACTCCAGGCCATTGCCGATGGTGATGGCGGCAATGGCGCGCGTGCGTGACAGCTGCGCCTGGGGCGCAGCGACCGCCACGCCGGCGGTGGTGTCGATGGACATGGGTGTCTCCGTAAAACGATAAGGCGCCGACCGGGGCGCACGTGGCGGCCCCGGCGGCAGAACGGCTCTTGCTGGCCGCGGGGTTAGTCGCGCGATGCGTGGTTCAGCATCGGCAGGTCCAGGCCCTGCTCGCGCGCGCAGTCGACGGCGATCTGGTAGCCGGCGTCGGCATGGCGCATCACGCCGGTGGCGGGGTCGTTGTGCAGCACGCGGGCGATGCGGGCGGTGGCTTCATCCGTGCCGTCGCACACGATCACCACGCCGGAATGCTGCGAGAAGCCCATGCCCACGCCGCCGCCGTGGTGCAGCGAGACCCAGGTGGCGCCGCTGGCGGTGTTGAGCAGCGCGTTCAGCAGCGGCCAGTCCGACACCGCATCCGAGCCGTCCTGCATGGCTTCGGTCTCGCGGTTGGGGCTGGCGACCGAGCCCGAGTCCAGGTGGTCGCGGCCGATCACGACCGGCGCCGACAGCTCGCCGCTGCGCACCATCTCGTTGAAGGCCAGGCCAAGCTTGGCGCGCAGGCCCAGGCCCACCCAGCAGATCCGCGCCGGCAGGCCCTGGAAGCTGATGCGCTCGCGCGCCATGTCGAGCCAGCGGTGCAGGTGCTCGTCATCGGAGATCAGTTCCTTGACCTTGGCGTCGGTCTTGTAGATGTCCTGCGGGTCGCCCGACAGCGCGGCCCAGCGGAACGGCCCGATGCCGCGGCAGAACAGCGGACGGATATAGGCGGGCACGAAGCCGGGGAAGTCGAAGGCGTTGGCCACGCCTTCTTCCTTGGCCATCTGGCGGATATTGTTGCCGTAGTCGAAGGTCGGCACGCCCATCTGCTGGAACGCCAGCATGGCGCGCACATGCTCGGCCATCGACGCCTTGGCGGCCTTGACCACCACCGCGGGCTCGCGCTGCGCGCGCTCGCGGTATTCGTCCCAGCTCCAGCCGGCCGGCAGGTAGCCGTTGAGCGGGTCATGCGCGCTGGTCTGGTCGGTGACCATGTCCGGGCGCACGCCGCGGCGCACCAGTTCGGGCAGCACCTCGGCGGCGTTGGCGCACAGCGCGATCGAGATGGCCTTGCCTTGCGAGGTATAGCGGTCGATGCGGGCCAGCGCGTCGTCCAGGTCGGTGGCCTGCTCGTCGACGTAGCGGGTCTTCAGGCGGAAGTCGATGCGGCTCTGCTGGCATTCGATGTTCAGCGAACAGGCGCCGGCCAGCGTCGCGGCCAGCGGCTGCGCGCCGCCCATGCCGCCGAGGCCAGCGGTCAGCACCCAGCGGCCCTTCAGGTCGCCGCCGAAGTGCTGGCGGCCGGCTTCGACGAAGGTCTCATAGGTGCCCTGCACGATGCCCTGGCTGCCGATATAGATCCAGCTGCCGGCGGTCATCTGGCCATACATGGCCAGGCCCTTGGCGTCGAGTTCGTTGAAGTGTTCCCAGTTGGCCCAGTGCGGCACCAGGTTGGAGTTGGCGATCAGCACGCGCGGCGCGTCGCGATGGGTGCGGAACACGCCCACGGGCTTGCCCGACTGCACCAGCAGGGTCTGGTCGTCTTCCAGGCGGGTCAGGGCCTCGACGATGCGGTCATAGCATTCCCAGTTCCGGGCGGCGCGGCCGATGCCGCCATAGACCACCAGCTCCTTCGGGTTCTCCGCCACCTCGGGGTCGAGGTTGTTCATCAGCATGCGCAGCGGGGCTTCCGTGAGCCAGCTCTTGGCCGTCAGCGTGGTGCCGCGGGGGGCGCGGATTTCGGTGTCGCGGAAACGCGTGGTGGTCTTGGTCACGGGAACTCCTTCGGTCGTGCTGGTCTGGAACGCTCGCTTTTTCGGGCGACGCATAGGCATGTATATTCCTGTATATACAAGTACGTATAAATCGGGGTAATCCCGTAGATTGGTCAGCGCCGGCGCGGCGCTTTAATCACAAATGATGTCGGAGTCCCTTGTGCCCTCGCGGGCGGCCAGCTCCGGGCCTAGGACGTGAACCGGCCTTCCAGGCGATGCAGCGAGCCGGGATGCACCAGCCGCACCGACGTCACCACCCGGCCCGCGGACCAGGTGCGGCGCCGGATCAGCAGGCACGGCTCGCCGCGCTGGATGGCCAGCAGCCCGCACTCTTCCGGCAGCGCCAGCACGGCCTCGACCACATGCTCGCCTTCGGTCAGCGGCGCGATGCGGGACAGGTATTGGTAGGGCGTTTCGCTGGTGAAGTCCTGCGTCAGGTAGTCCGGCGCCACCGCGGCATTGACATAGCGGTCCTCAAGCTGGATCGCCACATCGTCCTCGTAATGCACGATCACGGAATGGAAGACCCGTTCCTCCAGCGCCACCTCCAGTGCTGCGGCCTGTGCCGGGCCGGCGCGTTCCGCCTCCAGGCTGATGACCTGCGCGTGATGCCGGTGTCCGCGTGAAGCGATGTCTTCGGCAATATTGTTGACCGCATACAGCGCGGTCCGCCGCTTGGGTTCGGCGACGAAGGTGCCGACGCCCTGCAGCCGCACCAGCATGCCTTCCGCGGTCAGCTCGCGCAGCGCGCGATGCACGGTCATGCGGCTCACGCCCAGAGACTCGACCAGTTCGGTCTCGGACGGCACGCGGTGATGCGGCGGCCAGCTGCCGTCAGCGATCCTGCTGCTGATGTGCTGCTTGACGCGCGCATAGAGCGGCGCCGGCATAGAGTCGGACACGAGCGACAACGGGTTCCCCTTGGGTTTGGCCATTCGGCCATGCGACAGGCGCCGAATTTATCATGGCCCGGCACCCTGGCTACGATGCCTGCGCGTCGCGCTGCTGGCATCCGGCCAGGAACACGTCCAGCGCCACCGGCCGCCCGATCACATACCCCTGTGCATAGTCCACCCCGATCGCGCGCAGCGCGTCGAGGGTGCGTTCATCCTCCACCCACTCCGCCACCGTGCGCACCCCCAGCCGGTGCCCGATGTCGTTGATCGAACTGACGATCTCGCGGTCGACCGCGTTGTCGGCTAGTTGCCGGATAAAGCTGCCGTCAATCTTCAGGAAGTCCACCGGGAACTGCTTCAGGTAGGCGAACGACGACAGGCCCGAGCCAAAGTCGTCCAGCGACACGGTGCAGCCGGCGCGCCGCATCTCCGCCACCAGCCGGTTGGCCGCGGCCATGTTGTTGATCAGCGCGGTTTCCGTGATCTCCAGCCGGATGCGACTGGCGGGCAGGGCGCTGGCCTCCAGCTCCGCATGCAGGAAGGGCAGCAGGAAGGGCTCGCCGAGCGAGTTGGCCGACAGGTTGATCGATACCGACAGCCCGGGCACGGCGCCCAGGCGTTCGCCGTAGCCGCGCAGCACGTTGCGGATGACCCAGCGGTCGACGTGGCCCATCAGGTCGTAGCGCTCGGCGGCGGGAATGAAGGCGCCGGGCATGATCAGCTCGCCGTGCTCATCGACCATGCGCACCAGGATCTCGATATGGCGGTGTTCGGCGCCGTCTTCGTTCTGCTCGGGCTGCAGTGCGCGGATCTCCTGCGCGAACAGGCGGAAGCGGTTGGCTTCAAGCGCCGAATGGATGCCGGCGGCGACTTCCAGTTCGCGGTGGTGGCGGCGGGCATCGCTCTCGTCGCGGCGGTAGACCGAGACGCGGCTGCGGCCGGCGGCCTTGGCGGCGTAGCAGGCCACGTCGGCACGGCTCATCAGTTCGCTGACCGGAGGCACGTCCAGGTCGATGGCGGCGATGCCGATGCTGGCGCCCACGTCGTACACGCGTCCTTCCCACGGGAAGCGGCGGCCGCGGATGGCATCGATCACGCCCTGGCAGACCTGCTCGGCTTGGTCGACGGTGCAGTCCTTGAGCAGCAGCGCGAACTCGTCGCCGCCGAGGCGTGCCAGCACGTCGTCGGGGCGCACGTGGTTGCGGATCATGTAGCCCAGTTCGCGCAGCAGGACGTCGCCGGCGCCGTGGCCGGCGGTGTCGTTGACGATCTTGAAGCGGTCCAGGTCGATAAAGCACAGCGCGGCGCGGTGGCCGTGCAGCCGCGCCGCGTCGCAGGCTTCGCGCAGACGCTTCTCGAACCAGGTGCGGTTGGGCAGCCCGGTCAGCGCATCGTGCATGGCCGAACGCGCCAGCTCGCGCTGCAGCGCGCGCGCGGTGGTGATGTCCTGGAACACCAGCACCGCGCCCAGCACCTCGCCGCGCGCGGTCAGCACGGGCGCGGCCGAGTCCTGCACGTCGTGGCGCTCGCCGGTCAGGCTCTGCAGCACGGCGCCGACCTGCAGGTAGGCGGGCGCGAGCGTGCGCAGGCAGGCTTCGACCGGGCTGGGAATGGGGTCGCCGGTGGCTTCGTCGACGATGCGGAAGACCCGCGCCAGCGGCAGGCCGTTGGCGCTGGCCATGGTCCAGCCGGTCAGCTGTTCGGCAATCGGGTTCATGAAGGTCACGCGCATGGCCGCATCGGTGCAGATCACTGCATCGCCGATCGAACGCAGCGTGATGTGCAGGCGTTCCTTCTCTTCGAACAGCGCCTCGGTCAGGCGCCGCTGCTCGGTGATGTCCCAGTTGGTGCCGACCAGGGCCTGCGCGGTACCATCGTCGGTGCGCGTGACCATGGCCATCGCGCGCACGTGGCGCACATTGCCGTCGGGACGCGCGATGCGGTATTCGGTATCGAACCGCGCCTCGCCGCGGATGGCCTGGCGCATCTCGCCGCTGACGCGGCTGACGTCGTCCGGATGCAGCATCGCGATCCATTGCTCCACCACTGGCGTGCCGCCCGCGGGGTCGGTGCCGTGCAGCGCGTGCATGCGCGCGTCCCAGGTGATGCCGGTGCTGGTGAAGTCCCACTCCCAGATGCCCACGCCGCCGGCTTCAGCCGCCAGCTGGATGCGGCGCGACAGCCGTTCCAGCTCTTGCTGCGCCAGCTTGCGCGCGTGGACGTCTTCCACCTGGGTGATGAAGTGCTGCGGCTCGCCGGTCTGTTCGTCGCGCACCAGCGATACCGCCAGCAGCACCCAGCGGTAATGGCCGTCCTTGTGGCGGTAGCGCTTTTCCAGGCGGTAGGACTCGATCTTGCCGGACAGCAGGTTGTCGACCTGGAGCAGGTCGCCGGTCAGGTCGTCGGGATGGGTCAGCTGCTGGTAGCTCAGCTCGCGCAGCTCGGCCGCGCCGTAGCCCAGCAGCTCGGTCATGGCACGGTTCACCGTCTGCCAGCGGCCGTCCATGCTGACCAGCGCCATGCCGATGGCCGAATGCTCCATGGCCTGGCGAAAGCGCTTGTCGCTGCTGCGCAGGCTGGCGCGGCCATGCCGGTTCTGCTCGGTCAGGTAGGCGATGCAGACCGGGAACACCATGATCACCGCCGCCGACAGCGGCACCGCTTCATGGCGGTGCGCAAGCAGCATCAGCGCCTGCAGGCAGAGCGTGGCAACCAGCGTCAGCAGCGCGGTGGCAAACGGATTGCCGGCCAGTGCCACCAGCACCAGCGGCAGCGACATCGCGGCAAACGGGTCATGGCCCTGCCACTGCGCGAAGGCGCCGATGGCCAGGCACAGCGCCAGCGCGCCCGCCTGCGGCGCCAGCAGCGGCCGCGCGATGGCAGCGCGCACGCGCACCGCCGTCATCGACAACATCATCGGCAGCAACAGCGCCATGCCGAGCGCGTCGGCCTGCCACCACGTCCACCAGACCGAGGCGAAGCTGGTGCCATGGGTCGTGGCGATGGCCATGGCGCCGGCAGTGGCCCCCAGTGCCGGCGCCAGGATGCCGCCCACCGCCAGCATCACCGCGAACGCGGCCAGCGGACCGTGGCGCCCCAGGGCGGCATGCCGGTCCAGCAGGCGCAGCAGTCCGAGCGCGAACAGCATCTCAGCTAGGTTGGCGCCGGTCAGCATCAGCGCGGTGGCGACGCTGTCGCCGGCCGCGTGGTTAGCCAGCACGCTGGCGCCCATCATGCCCGCCAGCAGCCACGGCCCCTCCGCGCGCGGCCGGTGCAGCAGCAGGCCCAGCCCGAAGGCGTTGGGCAGCCACACCGCCGCCACGGTACCGGGCAGCCGCGCCAGCCACAGCGCAGCCGCCGCCAGCACGAAATAGCCGGCGCCGGCCAGCAGCAAGGGCAGCCAGCGGCGCTGCGGGGCGGAAGGGCCTGGAGCGGCCTGGTGGCTCGGCGGGGCCGTGTCGGGCGTCATGGACGAGAACGATGCAAAAAAGGCGGTGCGTCTGGGTGGGAAGGAGGCGGCTTGCCCGGCGCGCCCGGGGCGGCACGGCCCCGGAAGCGCGGACGGACTGCCGCCCAGCGTAGAGGGCACTGTAGGGGGGATGGCGGGCCGGCCATCGGCAGGACAGCGGGCAGGTTCGGGGCCTTGTTGCCACTGGTGTTTGGGGCGATTTTTTGGTAGGAGGTGGAAGCGGAGCCTGGCAGCTGTACGACGCAAGAGGCAGTGCGGGCTACTCGATGAGGGAAGGACAAACGGCCATGCGTGCCAGCATTCAATCAACAGACAAGTCCGCAGAACCTCTTTGGGAACGCGCTTGCGCCAGGCTCGATCCTGGATCTTGCGATCTTCCGGTACGAGGTTTCGTCAGCCATGACCCGGAGCAGCTCGCCCCGCTGGCTTATTCGGCCTTTGCAGGTATGGTAGATCGCGCGCCGTTGGAGATATGGGCCCGCAAACTCTCGTCTATCGCCAGCAATCGTTACGGGCCGTTCCTGCCAACGGCTTCCTTCGTTGCTGCATCCGAGCGCTGGCGCTTGAGGGTTTTTGCCGGGCCAGGATTTCCCCAGGCAACGATGTCTCGCAGCAGCTATTCCGAAAGCTCGGCTTCGAGCTTTGCTGCAACTGAGCAAAACGCCTCCACCGCGTGCAAGCGGTTAGGAGGCACCCTTCGCCTGCTTAGGGGCGGCAGTTCCAGCACAGCCCCGATAACCCCGCCGATAACCTCCCCGGTAATCGCGCCGCGGCCCCGCCGCGCCCATCATGCAGACATGGCCTGACCCCAGGCCCTTCTCGGATTCCCAACCAAGACCAGGAGTACGCCATGTCTGCCGCCATCCAAGCCCAAGTCACTGCCGATCCCGCCGCCCTTGCCGACCGCTACCTTGCCGCCTGGAACGAGACCGACGCCGCGCGCCGGCGCGAGCTGATCGCGCTGGCGTGGACGGAATCGGCAAGCTATGCCGATCCGCTGATGCGCGGCGACGGCCATGCTGGCATTGACGCAATGATCGCCGCGGTACAGGGGAAATTCCCCGGGTTCCGCTTTACTCGCGTGAGCCCGGTCGATGCGCACGGCGAACACCTGCGCTTTACCTGGGAACTGGGCCCGGCGGGAGAGCCGGCGCTGGTGGTCGGCACCGACTTCGCCACGATTTCCGCCGATGGCCGGCTCGCGCGCATGACCGGCTTCATCGACCGGGCCCCGGCCGGGCTGGCCTGACCGGGGCGCGCGCCGCCGCTATGTGGCCTGCCCCACCGACAGCCCCCCGCCCACTGGCCGCAAGCTGCTGCATCCAGTGCGGCGGACAGGGGAGAGCAAATGGCGCGATTTCTGCGGGTGGCGGCATGGGGGCTGGCCGGCACGGTTGTTGTCGTGGCCGTGGCGGCCTATGCCGCGGTATGGGTTGGCGAGCGCAAGGCGGCGCGCATTGTCGCGGTCAAGGTTTCACCCATCGCCATCCGTGAAGACGCCGCCGGCATTGCCCACGGCAAGTACCTGTTCGAATCGCGCGGCTGCATGGAGTGCCACGGCGCCGGCGCCGGCGGCAAGCAGGTGATCGACGATCCCGGCGGCCTGCGCGTGCGCGCGCCGGACCTGACGCAAGCCAATCCGGCCATTGCCGCCTACCAGCCGGTTGACTGGGTGCGGAGCATCCGCCATGGCGTGGCGCCTTCGCACCGGCCGCTGCTGATCATGCCCAGCGAGGATTACAACCGCCTGAGCGACGAGGACCTGGGCGCGCTGGTGGGCTACCTGCGCAGCCTGCCGCCGGCGATGGGGGCGCCCGCGGAGATCCGCATGCCATGGCTGGTGCGGGCGTTGTACGGTGTGGGCATCGTGCAGGACGCGGCCGCCAAGATCGACCACAGCTTGCCGGTGCAGCCTGCAATGGTGCCGGCGCCCACGGCCAGCTATGGCGGCTACGTCGCCAATGCCTGCCTGGGGTGTCACGGGCCGGACTTCCGCGGCGGCAAGATCCCGGGCGGGCCGCCCGACTGGCCGCCCGCGGCGGACCTGCGCCCCGTGCCGGGCGGCGCCATGTCGCGCTACGGCCAGGCTTCGGCCTTTATCGCGATGATGCGCAGCGGCAAGCGGCCCGATGGCAGCGCAGTGAGCCGCGTGATGCCGTTCGATTCGTTCGGACGCATGAACGATACCGACCTGACCGCGCTCTATCTGTTCCTGACCGGCATGCCGCAGCGCTGAGCGCGCGCGTCAGCGCCGCGCCAGCCGCCGGCCGGCGGCGATGCCGGGCAGCTCCACCCAGCGGTGGAGCAGCAAAGCCAGCGCCAGCGCCAGGCCGGCATCGATGGCAAAGCGCAGCAGCTGCAGCGCGGTCTGGTCGGGCGCCAGTTCAGGCATCAGGCGCTTGACGCCCTCGATCACGGTGGGGTGCGTCAGGTACAGCGCATACGACAGCTCGCCCAGCCAGACCAGCGCGCGCGGCACGCGCAGCACGCCGGTGTGCTCGGCCGCCACGGCGCCGCCCAGCAGCAGTGCCGCGGGCAGCCCGCGTCCGGCCAGGCTGAAGTCGGGTCCGACCAGCGGCAGCGACAGCGCGAACGCGGCGCAGCCGGTTGCCAGCATGCCCACCGCGATTGCCGGCGTCAGCAGGTGGCGCCAGCGCGCGTAGGCCCACGCCAGCCCGCAGCCCAGCAGGAATTCCAGCACCAGCGGATTGCTGGCCATGGCCAGCCACGGCGTGGCGAACGGGTAGCCCTGCGAGGGATCGGCCGCCAGCGCGCCGAAGCGCCACCACGGCAGCACCAGCGTGGTCAACGCAAAGACCCCCAGCACCACCAGCAGCGCGCGCCGCCCGGCCAGCAGCAGGCCCAGCGCGAAGGCGGCGTAGAACGCCAGCTCATAGTTGAGCGACCAGCCCACGTACAGCGCCGGATAGCCGTAGTACGGCGCGTGGCCGGTGGCAGTCGGCAGGAATGCCAGCGACGCCGCGAACACCGCCGGCGTGACCGGATTGAGCAGCAGCGCATGGATGGCCGACATGGTCCAGTACGGCGGTGCCAGCCGGCAGCAGCGCCGGATCATGAAGCTGAGCGGGCGTTCGGGCTGGGGCCGGGCCAGCACCGCGACCCAGGCGATGATGAAGCCGCTGATGACAAAGAACACGTCCACGCCGACATGGCCGCGCTTGATCACGTTGTCGGTCAGCCAACTGAGCGCCGGCGCATCGGCGCCGCCCAGCGCCAGGCCGGAGTGGTAGACCACCACGAACGCGGCGGCCAGCCCGCGCAGGGCCTGGATGCTGTCGAGCCGCGCGACTGACGGGGACTGGGCCGCCGGCACGCGCGTGGCAGCGGTGGCGTGCGGGGCCGGTGCCGCGGAGGCGCCGGGATAAGTGTGATCTGGAATAGTCGATGGCACTGTTTCAGCGACAGGAATCGGAAAGCGAAGGGATGCATGAGGGACAGCCGCCATATGCCCAAAGTTCGTGCAAAGCCGATCCGGGGGCAGGCTAGTGCGCATGGTGTTCGGCAAGGTGACCGAAATTGCACTATCCTCACTTGTCCCTTGCGCCAGGCTGCGGCGCATGGGCAGTGCCCGCGCGCCGCACGATTGCGCCCGGCGGGGGGCACTGGAAAGAACCAGCGGGCAACGTACCCAAGGAGTGTCCCCCCATGACCACCCTCAATATCAACGTCAACGGCAAGACCCGTGAAGTCGACGTGGACCCGTCCACGCCGCTGCTGTGGGCGCTGCGTGACAACCTTGAAATGACCGGCACCAAGTTCGGCTGCGGCATGGCCGCATGCGGTGCCTGCACCGTGCACGTCAACGGCCAGGCCACGCGCAGCTGCGTGACGCCGGTATCCGCCGCTGCCGGCGCGCGCATCACCACCATCGAAGGCATCGGCACTGACAAGGTCGGGCGCGCGGTGATGGACGCCTGGCTCAAGCACGACGTGGCGCAATGCGGCTACTGCCAGAACGGCCAGGTGATGAGCGCCATCGGCCTGCTGCGCACCAAGCCGCGCCCTACTGACGCCGACATCGACCAGGCCATGGCCGGCAACCTGTGCCGCTGCGGCACCTACCAGCGCATCCGCGCGGCGATCAAAGACGCCGCCCGTGCGCTGGCCTGAGCGGGAGGAAACCACTATGCGTATCCGAGGCATCGAAGCCCTGGCAGGCGGCCAGGCCGGCAATAGCGGTGAAGCGCGCCCGAACACCGGCGTGGCCACGCTGGACCGCCGCAGTTTCCTGAAGCTGACCGGCCTGGCCGGCGGCGGCCTGGCGCTGGGCGTGGCCCCGCTGGCGCAGGCACAGGAGGGCGCCAAGCCCAAGGCGCCGCCGCCGGCGCCGCAAGCATTCCTGATCATCGCGCCGGACAACACCGTAACCGTGGCCGTGAACCGGCTCGAGTTCGGCCAGGGCGTGCACACCGCGCTGCCGATGGCGCTGGCCGAAGAGCTGGACGCCGACTGGCGCAACGTGCGCGCCACGCTGGCGCCGGCTGGCGACCCGTACAAGGACCCCGCCTTCGGCATGCAGATGACCGGCGGCTCCACGGCGCTGAACCACTCGTTCGAGCAATACCGTGAACTGGGCGCGCGCGCGCGCGCGATGCTGGTGGCGGCGGCCGCGCAGCAGTGGAAGGTCGATCCGGCCAGCTGCAAGGTGGAGCAGGGCGTGGTCACGTCCGGCAGCCATCGTGCCACCTTCGGCGAACTGGCGCCCGCGGCGATGGAGCTGCCCGTGCCGCAGCGGGTCACGCTGAAAGACCCGTCGCAGTTCCGCATCGTCGGCAAGCCCACGCCGCGGCTGGATGCGCGCGGCAAGATGGAAGCGACCACGCCGTTCGGCATCGACACGCACCTGAAGGGCATGGTGGTGGCCGTGGTGGCGCGCCCGCCGCGCTTTGGCGGCAAGGTCAAGAGCTTCAGCGCCGACAAGGCGCGCGCGGTGCAGGGCGTGCGCGGCGTGCTGCAGGTGCCGGTCGACCGCGGCGGCAGCGGCGTGGCGGTGATTGCCAGCGGCTACTGGCCGGCCAAGATGGGCCGCGATGCGCTCGACATCCAGTGGGAAGATGCGGGCTCGAAGGTGTCGTCGCAGGCGTTGTTCGATGAGTACGCAAAGCTGGCCGGCCAGCCCGGCACGGTGGCGCGCGCGGGGAGCGGGGATATCGGCTCGGCCATCAACGGTGCCGCGCGCAAGATCGAGGCCGACTTCCGCTTCCCGTACCTGGCGCACGCGCCGATGGAGCCGCTGAACTGCACGCTGCAGCCGGAAGTGGCCGGCGGCAAGGTGCAGTCGGTCAAGGTCTGGGTGGGCTCGCAGTTCCAGACCGTGGACCAGGCCGCGGTGGCGCGCACGCTGGGGCTGGCGCCGGACAAGGTGGTGCTCAACACCATGATGGCCGGCGGCGGCTTCGGCCGGCGCGCGGTGCCGACCTCGGACTACATCGTGGAGGCGGCCAACGTGCTCAAGGCCTGGGTGGCCGCCGGCCACACCGAGCCGCTCAAGGTGGTCTGGAGCCGCGAGGACGATATCCGCGGCGGCTACTACCGCCCGCTGCACCTGCACCGCGCCCGCATCGGGCTGGATGCGCAGGACAAGGTGGTGGGCTGGCAGCACACCATCGTCGGCCAGTCGATCCTGAAGGGCACGCCATTCGAGCCCTTCATGGTCAAGAACGGCGTGGACGCTACCATGACCGAGGGCATCGTCGAGAACGACTATGACCTGCCGCTGCAGATGTCTGTGCACCATCCGCAGGTGGACGTGCCGGTGCTGTGGTGGCGCTCGGTGGGCAATACGCATACCGCCTTCGTCAAGGAAACCCTGGCCGATGAAATCGCCGCGGCCGCGAAGCAGGACCCGGTGGCATTCCGCCTGGCCCGGCTCGACGAGAAGAAGCACGCGCGCCACCGCGCCGCGCTGCAGCTGGCGGTGGACAAGTCCGGCTACGGCAAGCGCAAGCTGCCCAAGGGCCATGCCTGGGGCGTGGCCGTGCACGAGTCGTTCAACACCGTGGTGGCGTATGTGGTCGACGTCTCGGTGGTGAAGGGCGAGCCGCGCGTGCATCGCGTCACCGCCGGCGTGCATGCCAACCGCGTGGTCAACCCGATGTCGGCCGAGGCCCAGATCCAGGGCGCGTGCATCTTCGGACTGGCCATGACCAAGCCGGGGTTTGCCATCGAGATCGAGAACGGCGCCGTGAAGAACAGCAACTTCCCGGACTATCCGCCGCCGCGCATCACCGATGCGCCGGTGGTGGACGTGTTCTTCGTGCCCTCGCAGGAGAACCCCACTGGCCTGGGCGAGCCCGGTGTGCCGCCGATCGCGCCGGCGGTGGCCAATGCGCTGTTCACGCTGACCGGCAAGCGCCAGCGGCAGTTGCCGTTCGTGATGGCGTAGACGGGCCTGGCACGATGACCGGCGGCGGCGCGAGCGCTACGGCGTGCCGCCGCTGGCCACGCGCCATGCCTTGCTGAAGCGTTGCAGGTCGGCCGCCGACGCATCGGTCACGGCCCAGTATTCCATGCCGCCTGTCTGCCAGTGCGCAATCTGGTAGCCCTGCCGGGTCAGGGGGCTGTCGAAGTCCGGCGCCGCCATGCGCGCGCCCGCGCCGTGCAGCACGAACACATCGATCGGATGCTGGTTGCGTCGATAGACCAGCACCGCCACGCGCTGCCCGTGGAGGTAGTCGAGCCGTCCGCCAACGAGTGGGAAGCCCTCTGCCGCCAAGTCATGGACCGGCGGCGCGAAATCCAGCCGTCCGTTGAACCATGGCTTGACCGTGTGCCGATCCGTCGATGCCACGTCGATGGCGTGGTCGGCGATCAGCGCGCGCACGTGACTGCTGACCACCTCCCGCGCCATGGCGTCTTGCGGGGAATCCCGCAACATGAACCACGTCAACCCAAACGCCATCGAGGCCACGGTCAGTGCCGCCAGTGCGGCGTTGACGGCCGGGCGCCAGGCAAACCACTCGAGCCAGCGCGGGCGCGATGTCTCGCTACCTGCCGGCACACCGGCCGCGGGCAGCGCGGCAGCGATCCGCGCGCGCAGGGCGGGACTTGCGCGATGATAAGTCGCGCCTTCCCGTACCGCCGTGCGCAGCGCGCGCAGGCGTCCCAGTTCGGCCGTGCACGCGGCACATTGCGCCAGGTGCTGCTCCAGGCGCAGGCTTTCCGCCGCGCCGAGTTCGTCGTCGGCGCAGGCGGGAAGCAGTTCGCAAACCTCATTGCAGTCCATGACCTGTCTCCCCGGCGGGGTGCGGTGCCGGCGCCAGCGCGCCGGATGGCGAGCGAGCGTGTGCCGGCGCTTGCGCCGTGCCCTGCTGCTGCAGCGCCGTCACCGCCGCCGCCAGCATGCGCCGCCCGCGCGCGAGCCGCGACATGACCGTGCCAATGGCGATATCCGCGACACGGGCAATGTCGCGGTAGGGCAGTTCCTCCAGTTCGCGCAGCACCAGCACTTCCCGATAGGCCACCGGAAGCTGCTCCAGCGCACGGTGCACCAGACGCACGTCTTCCTGCCGCAGCAACGACTGCTCGGGGCTGTCCTGGCCATCGTGCCAGGCCGGCAGGGGCTGGTTCTCGTGCAAGTCGTCATAGCTGCACACCTCGCCGGCCGATTTGCGCTTCTGGCAGGTGGTGAACCACGTATTGCGCACGATGGCGAGCAGCCACGGCCGCGGCTGCTCGCCGCGGAAGCTGCCAAAGAGCCGGTAAGCGCGCAGGAAGGCTTCCTGGACCACGTCGTCGGCCTCGCTGGCGCTGCCCGACAACCAGCGCGCGAGGTTGTAGGCGGCGTCCAGTTGCGGGAGCACCAGCTCCTCGAAGCGGCGGCGATCGTCGGATGCGTGATCCATGCGTGCCTTGGTCGGTTTGTGCGCCGGCGCCGCGCCGGTGGCGCACGTCCCGGGTATACCGGGGTTCCACTCAGTTTATTCCCAGTACGGGCGGATTTTTTGCGGTTCCGCATTGCCGGGAATAAAGCCTCCCGCAAGCCGGTATGACAGGCACATCCCTGCAACCAGACGGAGGCACCATGGACACACTGAAGCGACGCGATTTCCTCAGGCTGGCGGGTGCCGCAGGTGGCGCGGTATTTGCTTCCGGGCTCCCGGGCTGGGCCTTCGGGCGCGATGAGGACTTCTATTTTGTGCAGTTGTCGGACGCACACTGGGGCTTCCAGGGGCCGGCCAATCCCGATGCGCGCGGCACGCTGCCCAAGGCCATCGCCGCCGTCAATGCGCTGCGGCAGCCGCCCGACTTCATCATGTTCACCGGCGATCTCACCCACACCACCGACGATCCGCAGGAGCGCCGCCGGCGCCTGCGCGAGTTCCAGTCCGTGATTGCCGGCCTGGGCGTCAGGACGATCCACCTGATGCCGGGCGAGCACGACGCCAGCCTCGATGCGGGCGCGGCCTACCAGGAGCTGTTCGGGCCGACGCACTACACCTTCGATCACAAAGGCGTGCATTTTGTCGTGCTCGACAACGTGTCCGATCCGGCGGGGCGGGTCGGGGATGCGCAGCGCGCATGGCTGGCGGCGGACCTCGCGCGGCAACCAAAGGGCGGGCGCATCGTGGTGTTCACGCACCGCCCGCTGTTCGATCTGTATCCGCAATGGGACTGGGCCACGCGCGACGGCGCGCAGGTGATCGACACCCTGATGCCCTATCCGAACGTGACCGTGTTCTACGGCCACATCCATCAGGAGCATCACCACACGACGGGCCACATTGCGCATCACGCCGCACGCTCGCTGATGTTCCCGCTGCCGCCGCCGGGCTCACAGCCGCAGCGCCTGCCGGTGCCGTGGGATGCCGCGCAGCCCTATCGCGGGCTGGGCTGGCGCGAGGTCGAAGCGAAACCGGCGCCCGGCGCGTTCGCGCTGGCCGAGCAGCCGATCGCGACCTGACCGGAGCCAGCCATGAGAATGTCATCGATGGTCGGGCGGCGCACGGCGCTGGCCTGGATGCTTGGCCTCGGGGCGGCGGTGCTGGCCGGCACCGGCCGGGGCGATGCGGCGGCGCCGCGCGTCATTCGCGTCCACGCGCGCAAGTTCGTCTTTACCCCGAATCACATCCCGCTGCGTGCCGGCGAGTCGGTCGTATTCGAACTGACGGCACAGGACGTGATCATGGGCTTCAGCGTGCCGGATTTCGGCGTGCGTGCCGACGTGCCGCCAGGCGCGACCGTGCGTTTGCCTGCAACGGCGCGCGGCAGCGGCAACTACGGCTTCCTGTGCGACATCTTCTGCGGATCGGGGCACGAGACCATGAACGGCGTGATCGAGGTCATGTAGGCGCCGCCCGCCGGATCCCTGGCGAGCCCGCGGGCGTGACGGCTGGTGTTGTAATCGCGCAGCCCGTGGGCGGCCCTATTGCCTTTGCCCTGCGAGCCGCGTAGAACGTTGGGAAACGGCACCCGGAGAGGGCCGGCAGCCGCTCGTGGTGGGCGGCGGAGCACAACGCCAGAGGATCGAGGTGTGGCCATGGAGACCCAAGAGAGCGCGCTGACGCTTGCCCTGATGACCGAACCCGCGCGGGCCAGGATCTGCCGCGCGCTGCTGGAAGCCGGCGAGGACGGGCTGCCCGCCCCCGCTCTGGCGCAACTGGCCGGGCTGAGCCTGCCGCGTGCCGCACACATGTTCCAGGAACTGCTGCAGGCGGAAGTGGTGGCACTGTCCATCCGCGAGCGCCAGGTCTGCTATGTGCTCAAGGCCCGGCGCGCGGTGCGTGATGCGCTGGGCTATATCGACAGCAGCGGCCTGGCCGACTGATCCTTGCTGTGTGGCCGGGCGCAGGTCGGCGCGGCCCGGTTCCACCGCCGTCCCGCCAGCGCGGGCGCCGGCGGCAGGCTACTTCCGGACTTCCTTCAGTGCCCGCTCACGCGCGGCTTCCCGGTCCTCCATGAGCCGGTAGGCCGCGTAGTACTTGAAGATGTTGCGCACATAAGTGGTGGTTTCGATGCCGATCTTCTCCGCCACCACGATCTCGACATTGTTGAACCACTTGTCGGGGTCCAGCCCGCGCGCCGCAGCCTCCTTGCGCATCTTGGCGATATTGCCGGGCCCGGCGTTGTAGCTGGCGAAGGCGAACAGCGGCCGGTTCGATTCCGAGAAGTGCGCGTCGGGGAAGTACTTGGTCATCAGCCGGTCCATGTACTTGGCGCCGGCGTGGATGTTGGACTCGACCATCTTGATATTGCCCACATTCAGTTCCTTGCCGGTGGCGGGCATGATCTGCATGATGCCGACGGCGCCCACGCGGCTGCGCGCCTGCTGGTTGAGCTGCGACTCCTGGAAGCCCTGTGCCGCCAGCATCAGCGGGTCGAAGCCATAGTCCTTGCCGTACTTCTCGAAGAAGGCAACGGTCTGCTGGAAGCGCTTGTATTCGGCGTCCTCGGTGTTGTTCTTGATCTGCTTGACCCGGCGCATGGATTGCTTGATCAGGTATTCCGCCACGCCCTGCCTCTTGACGTGGTTGATATAGAAATCGTCGATTGCCTGCCGCAACTGCGGGCTGTTCTTGCGGAAGGCCCAACCGATATAGCCGCCTTCGCGCACCGCCAGGTCCTGCCGCACCTTGATGTCAGGCAGGATCTGCGCCCACATCGCCGCCTTCCAGTCATCGACCACCACGATTGCCAGCAGGCCCGCATTGACCATCTCGAGCACGTCTTCGTCTTCGAGGGCATCGGGCAGCAGCACCAGGTGCATCGGCGCCTTGCCGGACTGGCGCAGGCGCTCGTTCAGCGCGGTCAGGCTTTCGTAGTAGCTGCTTGCGCGGCGCACGTGGACGGTCTTGCCTGCCAGGTCGTCCAGGCTCTTCAGCGCCGGCGACTTGGGGCCGGTCACGATCAGCTCGCGCACTGGCTTGCGGTCGCGCGGCGCGGCAAAGTCGACCATCTTCAGCCGTGCCTCGGTCTCGGTCAGGTTGCCGGCGGCGATATCGCCCAGGCCCGCCGCCAGGTCGGGCAGCAGGCGGTCGCGCGTGGTGGGGATGATGATGATGGTGAGCGGGCGCTTGCCAAGTCGACTGGTGTAGGTCTTGTTCAGGTAGCGCTCGAATTCCCGCACCAGTTCCGCGGTAATTCCGCGCTCGTGGCCCTTGTCGCTGAAGTAGAGGGTGCGGCTGTAAGGCACCAGCACGCGGATGACGCGACTGTTGACCATCACGTCGAAGTCGCCGGTGCGCGGCTTGTTGGCCAGGTTCAGCCCGCGCGGCTTCGCGGGCGCTGCCGTGCCGGCCGCGGCTTTCGCAGCCGGCGCCGCCGCGGGTGCCGACGCCGGCGCCGGCTTCTGCTGTGCTACGGCAAACGTGCTGCCCAGGCTGAACGCGGCCATCAGGCCTGACAGGAGCAGGCCTGTAAACCAGTGGTGCGGACGGAGAGCGGGCATGGCGCAGATGGCAAGCCGGGCGAAAAAGCCCGCGACTTGCTCTTATCGAGTCTAGGCGCGATCCGGCTTGTTACAAGCCGCCAACCCCTGATGTTCCCGCGGGCAAAAGGAGGGAAGACGACAGGCAAAAAAATGAAGGTGGCCGGCTGATCCCGGCCACCTCGTTCTGCGCCGGCTGGCGCTATTGCTTAGGCGCGGCCATCTGGTCCTTGGCCACTGCGTCCGCAGCCTTGTTCTCGACCTTGCGCTCCTGCTTGGCAGCGCCGACGTCCTGCTTGTAGTCGCCCTTGGCCGCCTTCTTCTTGGCCTTGTACTCGGCCGAGGCCTTCTGGCGTGCCTCTCGGCGCTCGACCAGTGGATCCTTGGGTGGTTGAACCTGGGTCATGCCAGGCGATGCGCTTTGGGAGCCTGCCGCGGCGGCGGGGACGGCTGAGGTTGCCGGGGTGGCTGGCATGCCCTCGGCGGCCGGAGTTGCCGGCGTGGCCGGGCTGGCCGGTGTCTGGGCAATCGCCGTGGCGCAAGTGAGGCCTGCCAGTCCTGCGGCAATCGCGCCGACGATCTTGGGAAGGCGAGCGGGCTGTTTCAAATCCATGGAGAACCTCCGGAGTCGTTGTCCGAGACGCCGGCGACGGATGCGCCGACGTGGCGTAGGCCGCACATCCCTGCCGAAACGGGAATGCAACGGTGCCCTCAGTCTAGGCAGCGAGGCGGTGTTGCGCTGTCGGGCAAGCGCCGAAGCGGGGGCGGAATACTCCTACAAGCGCGCAGTGACGAAGATGTTGCGCACTTGCGACAGCGGAGCCAACGCCGCACGCCATCCGTCGCCACGGTTCGCGCTCGGCGATGTCGCCTTGCGCCAGTACGATGGCTGGCCCAGCGCCATCGCGCTTCAGGTGGGCGTAGCGGTCTGGTTTGCAAGGTAGTGGTCGACCGCAAGATCCATGCTTTGGAACAAGCGCTCGCGCCCGAGTGTGTCCCCAAGGGACGACCGCCGAACCATCTCCAGCACATTGGGATTCAGTTCCACCAGCCAGAGCATCACGCCGCCTTCGCGCATCTTCTTTTCGGCTTCCGTCAGCATCCGCAGCGCCGTGTACTCGAGGTCAAAGACGCCGACAAGGTCGAGCACCACCACCCGGGGATTCGCTGCAGCAATGATGGGCCGCATCTTGTGCCCGATGTGTCTCGCATTGGCGAAGTAAACGCGGCCCTCCGGCCTCAGCATCACCATGCCAGGATAGGTCACGTCGGCGGGATGCTCGGCGGACTGCGGCCGGAATACATTGGTGCCGGGCTTGCGTGCCAGGACATAGACTGGCGGATCGGAAGTCTGGTAGGCCAGCGCCAGCAGCGAAACAATGATGGCGGCGGCAATGCCGTTCAACGTCCCTAGCAGCACGACGCCGGCACAGGCTACCACTGCCCAGAGGAACTCCGTGCGCCGGATGCCAAGGATGGCGCGAAACTCCGCCGGCTGGATCAGTCCCACCGAATAGGCGATGACCACTGCCGCCAGCGCGGCCTCCGGCATCAGGCCGATCAGCGGTGCCAGCACCAGCATCGCGCCCAGCGCGACGGCCGCGGTGATCAGTCCCGCCAGCTGCGATCTGGCGCCGCAGCGGCGGTTCACCGCGGTCTGCGTGGTTCCGCCGCCGGCAGCCATCGCGCCGAGGAATGCGCCACCCAGGCAGGCGAACCCCGTGGCCAGCAGCTCGCGGTTCGGGTCCGGCGCGGGTTCGCCGCTCTGCACGAAGGCGCGTCCGGCTGCGATGGTTTCCGTAAAGCTCATCAGGGCAATGCCCATGGCCGGCACCAGGAGCTGCATGACCAGATCGGGATCCGGCAGCGTGAGGGGCGGCAGGCCAGTCGGGACATGGCCAACGGTTTCAACGCCATGGGACTGCAACCCGAGCAGGCCGACTGCCGCAATCCCGATCCCCACCGCGATCAGCGGTGCCGGCGCGCGCGGCACCAGGCGTTCCATGCCGATCAGCAGCGCCAGGACCGTGACCCCAACGGCCATGGTTGCCAGCGAAGCGTGGGGAACGCCCTGGACCATGGCTGCGAGGTTGTGGAAAAACGCGCCCTTCTGGAAATGGATGCCGAGCAGCTTCGGAAGCTGGTCCACCACGATCACCAGCCCGATCCCGGCCTTGAAGCCGACCAGGACGGGCTCGGAGATGAAATCGGCAACAAAGCCCAGGCGCAGCAAGCGCGCGGCGACCAGGATGATGCCCACGAGGCAGGTGAGCGTGGCCGAAGCCGTCAGCAAGCTCGCGGTACCGCCTGCCGTCGTCGTATCGCTAAGCGCGGCTGCTGCCAGGATCGCCAGCGTGGTCGTGGTGCTGACGCTGAGCGGGCGCGAGGTTCCCAGCATGGCGTAGATCAGCATAGGCGCGAATACCGTATAGAGTCCGACCTCGACCGGCAGGCCCGCGATGGTGGCGTAGGCGAGAGCCTTCGGGATGACGACTGCCGCAACGGTCAGCCCGGCCATGACATCGGGCTTCAGCCAGTCGCGGTGGTAGTGACGCAGCCACTCGGGCCACGGCAATGCAAGCACGCCGGCCGAGTTGCGCAAGGTGCGGCAGGGATCGCCACCGGCGCGGTTGCGGCGACGGGAGTGGGATTCCACGTTCATGGAGGGTGATCCGGGCGGCGGGCTTGATGTTTGTCGTTGTCGTGCGGCGACCCATGTACAGTTTGGTCGAAATTACACGGAGCGGCAAATGCACATTAAGTGGCTAAAGCTCCTCTTTCAGTGGCTCTCCAAGGCCATTTCCCACGAGAATTTCACGTCCAAGGGAAAACCCGTATTAAGTCCCTGTCTTGAAATGGCCATACCCCGTCCCTATAATTAGCACTCGCCGGGGGTGAGTGCTAACAGCATGAAAGCGCCCCTTGCGGCACCTGAACATTTCAGACGGCCGTCGCCTCGGTAGCCGGCCGAATTGTGATTAAAAACTCACTTTGTATCTAGGAGTCCGTATGAATCTGCGTCCTTTGCACGACCGCGTGATCGTGAAGCGTCTGGACAACGAAACCAAGACCGCGTCCGGTATCGTGATTCCCGACAACGCTGCCGAGAAGCCCGATCAAGGCGAAGTGCTGGCAATCGGTCCTGGCAAGAAGGATGACAAGGGCAACAACATCGCCCTCGACGTCAAGGTCGGTGACCGCGTGCTGTTCGGCAAGTACGCCGGCCAGGCCGTGAAGGTGGAAGGCCAGGAACTGCTGGTCATGCGCGAAGAAGACATCATGGCCGTGGTGAACAAGTAATTCACCGACTGACCGCCACCCGTACAGATTTCAGGAGATTCAAGAATGGCAGCTAAAGACGTAGTGTTCGGCGACGCCGCACGTGCCAAGATGGTTGAAGGCGTGAACATCCTCGCCAACGCAGTTAAGGTGACTCTGGGCCCGAAGGGCCGCAATGTGGTGCTGGAGCGCAGCTTCGGCGGCCCGACCGTGACCAAGGACGGCGTGTCCGTGGCCAAGGAAATCGAGCTGAAGGACAAGCTGCAGAACATGGGCGCCCAGATGGTCAAGGAAGTCGCTTCCAAGACCAGCGACAACGCCGGTGACGGTACCACCACCGCAACCGTGCTGGCCCAGTCGATCGTGCGCGAAGGCATGAAGTTCGTTGCCGCCGGCATGAACCCGATGGACCTGAAGCGCGGCATCGACAAGGCTGTTGCCGCCGCCGTGGAAGAGCTGAAGAAGGTCAGCAAGCCCACCACCACCAGCAAGGAAATCGCCCAGGTTGGCGCGATCTCGGCCAACAGCGACACCTCGATCGGTGAGCGCATTGCCGAAGCCATGGACAAGGTCGGCAAGGAAGGCGTGATCACGGTTGAAGACGGCAAGTCGCTGGCCGACGAGCTGGAAGTCGTGGAAGGCATGCAGTTCGACCGCGGCTACCTGTCGCCGTACTTCATCAACAACCCGGAAAAGCAGGTTGTCCAGCTGGACAACCCGTTCGTGCTGCTGTTCGACAAGAAGGTCTCGAACATCCGCGACCTGCTGCCGGTGCTGGAGCAAGTGGCCAAGGCCGGCCGCCCGCTGCTGATCATCGCTGAAGACGTCGAGGGCGAAGCCCTGGCGACCCTGGTGGTGAACAACATCCGTGGCATCCTGAAGACCGCCGCCGTCAAGGCCCCGGGCTTCGGCGACCGCCGCAAGGCCATGCTGGAAGACATCGCCATCCTGACCGGCGGCACCGTCATCGCTGAAGAAATCGGCCTGACGCTGGAAAAGGCTGGCCTGAACGACCTGGGCCAGGCCAAGCGCATCGAGATCGGCAAGGAAAACACCATCATCATCGACGGCGCCGGCGACGCAGGTGCGATCGAAGGCCGCGTCAAGCAAATCCGCGCCCAGATCGAAGAAGCGACCTCGGACTACGACCGTGAGAAGCTGCAAGAGCGCGTGGCCAAGCTGGCCGGCGGTGTTGCCGTGATCAAGGTTGGCGCTGCCACCGAAGTCGAAATGAAGGAAAAGAAGGCCCGCGTGGAAGACGCCCTGCACGCCACTCGCGCTGCGGTGGAAGAAGGCATCGTCCCCGGCGGTGGTGTGGCCCTGCTGCGTGCCCGCGCTGCGATCTCGGCACTGACCGGCGAAAACGCCGACCAGAACGCCGGTATCAAGATCGTGCTGCGTGCCATGGAAGAGCCGCTGCGCCAGATCGTGCTGAACGCCGGTGAAGAAGCTTCGGTGGTCGTTGCCAAGGTTATCGAAGGCAAGGGCAACTACGGCTACAACGCGGCTTCGGGCGAGTACGGCGACCTGGTGGAAATGGGCGTGCTGGACCCGACCAAGGTCACCCGCACCGCACTGCAGAACGCCGCTTCGGTGGCTTCGCTGATGCTGACCACGGACTGCGCAGTTGCCGAATCGCCGAAGGAAGAGTCGGCTCCGGCAATGCCGGGCGGCATGGGCGGCATGGGCGGCATGGAAGGCATGATGTAAATCATTGCCGACCGACTGCCCTCACGGGCAGGCTGTCTTGAAAAACCCCCGCGGGCGCGAGCCCGCGGGGGTTTTTCTTTGGGGCGCCGCAGCGGTCTCGCGCTCGAGCCGCCAGGTCAGACCTCGACCACGCAGCACCAGTCGAAGCGCTTGTTTTCCAGCTCGCCGGTGCGGCGGCTGACGTAGCCGCGGGGGTTGCAGACCACGCGCGAATCGTCGATGCAGTAGTCGAAGCTGGTGTGGGTATGTCCGTGGATCCACAGGTCCGCCTTTGCTACCAGGTCGGGCCGGCGCGACAGGAAGCCGCCGGAGACCAGGTCGTGCGAGTAGCGCGGGTCCAGGCTGCCCAGGTCAGGGCCGTGGTGCGTAACCACCACGGTCTTGCCATCGTAGGGCAGCGCCAGCTGCGCCGCCAGCCAGGCCGACGCGGCCTGGTGGCGCGCCAGCGCGTCCTGGGGTGTGAAATGGCGCGCACGGCCGTCGTCGCCGTGGAGTTCGATCAGCCGGTGGTCCAGCATCACCGCCGCGCAAGCCTGCATCGCGTCATCGCGCCGGTCAGTCCCGAACAGGGTGTAGTCAGTCCACCAGGTGGTGCCGATGATGCGTACCCGTCCGTGGGCGCCGTTGAATTCGGCCACTGTGCCATTGAGCACCTGTATGCCTGGGTGCGCCTCGGTGGCTTCGGCCATCAGGCGATCCACGGTATCGAAGTTGCTTTCGTAGTATTCGTGATTGCCGGGCACGTAGATCACCGGCTGGCTGAAGGTGCGCGCGGCCCAGTCGATGCCGTCGCGCCCGTTGGCGATGTCGCCGGCTAGCACCACGACGTCGGCATCGCAGGCGGGCACGGCCTGCGGCATGTTGTGCTCGATGTGGAGGTCGCTCAGGATGCGTAGCTTCATGGAGACTCCGGAGGCGCATGGGGCTCGCTGTATGGGCCGCTACGGCGGCGGGCGGTTGCCTGCATTCTTAAGAAGCCAGCCCGTCTGGTCAAGTCCCGCGGATCCCGCCGAAAAGCAAAAAAGCCCGGAACCAGGTCCGGGCAAGTGACTGTCTAGCCGGCATTGCACCGGGAGACAGCCGGGGGAAACGATCGCGGTTTCCCGGAAGTATTACCCTCCTTGTCCGGCCATGGTCGGCAGGAGAACGCGATAGATCTGGATAAAGGCTGGTCCGAGCAGCACCAGCAGCAGCGACGGGAAGATGGTGAAGATCAGCGGGAACAGCAGCTTGAGCGCGATCTTGGCGGCTTGCTCCTCGGCCCGCATGCGGCGCTTGGTGCGCAGCATGTCGGACAGCACGCGCAGGGACTCGCCCAGGCTGGTGCCGAAGCGGTCGGCCTGGATCAGCATGGAGGCGAACTTGTCCACGTCGTCCACGCCGGTGCGCAGCGACAGGTTCGACAGCGCCTTTTCCTTCGAGAAGCCCGAGCGCAGCTCCAGCAGCATCAGCTGGAGCTCATCGGCCAGCACGGGGCAGCGCAGCGCCAGCTCGTCGGCCACACGCATCAATGCCGCATCGAGCCCGAGGCCGGCTTCCACGCAGACGGTCAGCAGGTCGATCACGTCCGGGAACTCTTCAAACACCGTACGCTGGCGTTGCGCGACCTTGCGTGCGAGAACGACGTTGGGCAGGTAGTAGCCGATTGCACCAAGTACTGCCAACAACGCGAACATGATGTTCCGGTCTTGCAGCCCCGACTGGCCGGCGGCTGCCAGCAGCCCGATCATCGGCAGGGCGACCGCCAGAGCGGTCTTGGCCGCAAAGTACAGCGGTGCGGCACTGGCATTGCGCCAGCCGGCGTTCATGAAGCGCACGCGCAGCTGCGAGCCCTCCCAGCCTTCCTTGGGCAGTGACAGTCGCGATACCGGTTGCGCCCATTGCACCAGCTTTTCGAGTAGCGCATTCCGCTTGCCAGGATCAGCCCCGAGCTGGCCCGCCTGGCCTGCGATCTGCTCCGCCCGCCCGCGCAGGCGGTTGGGCGAGAACACGTAGAGCACCCCGAACACCGTGCCGAACGCCGCCACGAAGATCAGCGCGAGCACGACAAACTGGTCTGCCTGAAACCCCTGGATAATGCCTTGCATGATGGACTCCCGTCAGGATGGCTGTCCAAGCCCTGCTTCTTCGAGCACTGCATGTACCGGTACCGTGCGTTGCGCCTTCAGACCCGGATTCGGATGATCTTGCGCATCCACAGCACGCCGAAGGTCATCGATACCACTGCGCCGCCGATCATGCGCAAGCCGAGCGGGTCCTCCCACAGCACGTTCATGAAGCCCGGATTGACCACCAGGATCAGTCCGGCAGTGCAGAAGGGCAGCAGGCCCAGCACCCACGCGGACAGCTTGCCTTCCGCCGAAAGCACGCGGATCTTGTCGAACAGCTTCAGCCGTTCGCGCACCATTGTGCCGATGGTGTCGAGGATCTCCGCCAGGTTGCCGCCGCTTTCACGCTGGATCAGCACCGCGATGACGAAATAGCGCAGGTCGCCCACCGGTACCCGGATGGCAAGGTTGGTCATGGCCTCGTCCAGCGCCACGCCGTAATTGATTTCCTCGAAGGTGGTGCGGAACTCCGGCCCGATCGGGGCCTTCATTTCCTGCCCGACCATGCCGAGCGCGCCACTGAACGAGTGCCCGGCGCGCAGGGCACGGCTGATCATGTCGACGGCATCAGCCAGCTGTGCCTCCATCTGCTTGATCCGCTTGCCGCGCAGGCGCATCACATGAAGCACCGGCAGCATGGCGGCCAGCGCCGCGCCGGCGAGCACCAGCGGTACCGGTATCGGCAGCAGCGGAATCAGTGCCACCGTGCACAGCGCCACCATCGCGCAGTAGCCCAGCAGCTGCGCCACCGACCAGGTGCTGCCGGATTGCTCCAGCCACCGGTCCAGCCTGCCCACGCGGGGCACGCTCATCAGCCACTTCTGCAAGCGCGGCGAGCCCGCCAGCATGCGCTTCTTCAGGATCGACAGCTGTTCCGCGCTGACATGTCCGCCTGCCGACAGCGCCCGCAGCCGCGCCTCGATGCGCCTGGCCGCGGGGCCATGGGCGTTGCTCCACCACAGGTAGATGCCCTCGACGCAGAGCACCACGGCCACGAACAGCAGGATGCCGAAGGCGTAGAAGATCGTGCTCATGTGTAGCTCCCCGGGATTGCTTGTTGTTGTATCGCGCCAGGCGGATCAGACTTCGAAGCGTTTGGCCGGGTCATAGGTCTCGTCCGGCAGCCCCACGCCGAACACGCGCAGCCGCTCGGCGAACTTGGGATACACCCCGGTGGCCCGGAAATTGCCGCGGACCGTGCCATCCTTGTCCACGCCCGTGCGCTGGAAGGTGAAGATCTCCTGCATGTTGATGATGTCGCCCTCCATGCCGGTGATCTCCTGGATGCTGATGATCTTGCGCCGGCCGTCGGTCATGCGCGCCGCCTGCACGATCACCGTGATGGCCGAGGAGATCTGCTGGCGCATGGCCTTGGCCGGCATGGTCAGGCCGGCCATGCTGACCATGTTCTCCAGGCGCGTCAGCGCGTCGCGCGGGGTGTTGGCGTGGATGGTGGTGAGCGAGCCCTCGTGGCCGGTGTTCATCGCGTTGAGCATGTCCAGCGCCTCGCCGCCGCGCACTTCGCCCAGGATGATGCGGTCGGGGCGCATGCGCAGCGCGTTGCGCACTAGGGCGCGCTGGGTGATCTCGCCCTTGCCTTCGATATTGGGCGGGCGCGTTTCCAGCCGCAGCACATGGGGCTGGCGCAGCTGCAGTTCGGCCGCATCCTCGATGGTGACCACGCGCTCGTCTTCCGGGATAAAGCCCGACAGGATGTTCAGCAGCGTGGTCTTGCCGCTGCCGGTGCCGCCCGACACCAGCACGTTGACCTTGGCCTGCGAGAGCGCCTGCAACAGCTGCGCCATCGGCGGCGTCAGGCTGCGCAGGTTCACCAGGTCGGACACCTGCAGCGGATTCACGGAAAAGCGGCGGATCGACAGCAGCGGCCCGTCGATGGCAGAGGGCGGGATGATGGCGTTGACGCGCGAGCCGTCGGGCAGGCGTGCGTCGACCATCGGGCTGGTCTCGTCGATACGGCGCCCCACGCGCGACACGATCTTCTCGATCACCTTCATCAGGTGTGCGTCGTCGTAGAACACCACGTCGGTCAGTTCCAGCTTGCCGCGCCGCTCCACATAAGTCTGGCGTGCGGTGTTGACCAGGATGTCCGACACGGTGGGGTCCTGCAGCAGGGGCTCGAGCGGGCCGAAACCGAACATCTCGTCGTAGATTTCTACCGTCAGCTGGCGCCGCTCGTTGTCGTTGAGCAACACCTTCTGTTCGTCGATGATCAGGTTGACCAGCGCGGCGATCTCCTGCCGCACCTGCTCCTGCGGATAGCGCGCCAGCCGCTCCAGCTCCACACGGTCCAGCACGGTCTCGTGCACGTCGCGCTTGAGCTGGTGGTAGCCACCCGACACGGAGGCTGCCGAGGTCGCAAACTGGATTGCGGCGTGGCCGTTGGCAGTGAAGGCGGGCCCGGCATTGGCCAGCTGTTCGCGAATGGACATGATCAACTCCTCGTTATCGGCTTCGGTTGGCCGCCGCCCTGGCTGGCCGTCGTCAGGGTATTCAGGTGCTCCGCGCGCGCAGCATCAGCCTGCGCAGCGGTGATACCGCTTCGACGCGGTTGCGCCGCTCGGCTTCCGGTGTGGTGCACAACTGCGTGGCCATGGCCTGCAGCGCGCGCGCCATGGCGCTGCGCCGGCTCAGCTTGGCGACTGGCTCGCCGTGGCTGACGGCCTCATCCACGGCGGCGGAGTCGTCGGGCAGGGTAAAGGCGACCTTCATGCCGAAGATCTCCTCCATCGTTGCGCGCGGCATCTCGTTCTTGCGGCCGGTGCGGTTCAGCACCAGGCGGACCTTGTCGGTGGGGTAGTGCAGCGCACGCAGGATATCGAGCAGCCGACGGCCCGGCCGCCCGAAGGAGATTGCTGGTTCGGCCACCACGCAGATGCGGTCGCTGTGGTCCAGCATGCCGATCGACAAGGGGTCGATGCTCTGGCCCAGGTCGAAGATCACGAAGTCATAGGCCGGCTGCACCACCGACAGGATCCACTCCAGCTTGTCCTTCTGGATCTGGCTGGCCTTGATGGGATCGGCCGCACCCGCCAGCACGTCGAAGCCGTTGTCCACATGCACCAGGCAGGCTTCCAGGAAGGCGGCATCCATACGGTCGATCTGGCTGCAGATATCGGGCAGCGTGGAGGGCGGGGTCTTGTCGCTGACGATATAGGTCAGGTCGCCGAAGTGCCGGTTCAGGTCCACCACCAGCACGCGCTTGTCAAGGTGCCGGGCCAGCGCATCGCCCAGGTTGGCCGCCACGAAGCTGGTGCCCGCGCCGCCCTTGCACGAGATCACCGAAATTACCTGTGCGGTCTCTTGCGCACGCGGCACGTGGCCGGATTCCACGCGCTTGAGCGCCTCGGCCAGTTGCCCCTTGTCCAGCGGCCACGACAGCACATCGCGGATGCCGGCACGCATGGCCTTGATCAGCACCTCGGAACTGGGCGCCTGCGTGATCAGGATGCAGGGCAGTTCAGGGTGCTGCTGGCGCAGGCTCTCGATGGCCTGCATCTGCGGGGCATTGATGGCAGGCAGTTCCAGGATGAGCAGGTCGGCCATGCGCAGCCGGCTGGCATGGAACGGGAAACGCGCCAGGCCCTCCTGCAGCGTCATGGCCTGGAAGTTGCCGACCACGGTGCTGAGCCGGTTGATCTCGGCCAGCCGCTCGGCGTCTTCGGAAACGATCAGAATTCTGAGCATGGTGTGCTCCTGGTTCATGCGCGCTAGTTGCAGATCGGGCCGCTGGTGGAAGAGTCCAGGCTCTCCCGCGGCAGCGTGGTGGAGAACGAAGGCATCGACACCGTTATCGGAACGACCGGAATAAAGGTCTTGACCGAGACGTTGGCCACGCTGACGGTGACCGAGCGGCAGGAATTGCGCGCGCTGTCGGGGTCGGCGTCGCAGCCGCTTGGTTCATAGGCGACCTGGATATTGGTGGCCTGCAGCAGGGGCATCAGTTTGGTCATCTTGGTCTTGATGGTGGTGTCCGTGGTGTCGCACACCACCGCGATGCGTGCACCCAGCCGGGTGGCCTCACCGGCGGTGTTCCAGTAAAACAGCACGCGGGAGAACTCGGCAATGCCGATCAGCAGCATGAAGAAGATGCTGGCAACCAGGGCGAATTCGACGGCGGTTGCGCCGGCCTGGCGTGAACGCGGGCGCATGGCACGGATCGGAGTCATAGCACCTGCCTCATTACCGTTGCGATATCGGAGAACGCCAGGGCTCCCACATTGAGGTAGGACTGCATTGGCGAGTAGGTAAAGCCCGAGATCTTCACCTCAACCAGATTGATGGTGCCTGCCGGCGGGTTTGAACTGTTGCCGCCCTCGTAGATGGCAACGTTGGCAAACTGCTTGCTGCCGCAGCCGCTCGAGTCAACGCGGTCACAGACGACTACCATTGACGGGCTGAGGCCGTTCACAAGTGCCGCGCCGCCGCAGGTGGTCTTGCCATAGACGGCGATGCATTTGGCCTGATCCACTGGGTAATTCGGCTCGCTGGGCGCGTATTGCGACAGGAAGCGTGCCGCATCGCGCGTGGCCTTTGTCAGGGCGTTGTACTGGTAGATGGCGCGCCCGTACTCGGCCACCCCGGTCACCAGCATCAGCAAGGGCACCAGGACCAGTGCGAACTCCACCGCGACCGCCCCGCGCGCCCTGCTCCTGCGCTGCCTGCATTGCGCCATGATTCGCTCCTATTGCACCAGCACCGGCACACGAGGGCCCACACCCGTACTGGACCCGGGCACACCCTGGGTCGCGCACGGACTGGTGGGGTCCTTCGAGTCCCCCAGGTATTCGAGACTGGTTGCAGCCTTTGCGCTCTGTTCCTGCATTGGCTCGACCATCAGCATGCAGGCCCAGGAGACCACCGCAGCTTGTTTGGCCGTGGCGAGCTCAGTGCAGTCCACTATCGGCACCTGTACCAGCCTGCGGTCGGCGCCGGCCTGATGCACTGGCTTGGTTGAGGGCGTGCCCTTGGTTTGCAAGCCACTGTTCGCATCCGTCTGGTAGGGATCGTTGGTGCCCCGCTTCTGAATGAAGTCAGCGTAGGCGTTGCCACCATTTGGCGCATTCCATGTGGTCAGGGTGTAGGCATAACCAGTAAAGTCGGGTGCCCCATCGTTCGGTCCCTTGTAAGAGCCGGTATAGATCCCGAAGCGGGTATTCCACGCTGCGATCAGCGATGCGATGCTGCCTGGCTCGCCCACCTTGGAGCCCACTACCGGCAGATCGCACTGTCCGCTGCCGGCAAGCAGGTCGGCCAGTTCGGAAGCGCCGCCTGCCGGAGGCGAAAGGTCGGCCCAGCCAAAACTGCCGGGACCGTATGGGTCGCTGCTCGGATCGACCCTGGACTTGATCCAGTCGCCCCGGTTGTACGCGGTTTTCGGCGGATTCGCCGTTGACGGCGTGCAGACATAGACCGGGATGGCACAGGCGGTCTGCGCGCTGGTGGTGGTGGCGACGGCCATGGCATTGACGGTACTGGCCTTGATATCGATCCCTGGCAGCAGGTTGAGCATCTGGATGAACCAGTGGGCGATATCCTTGCGCTCGGCGGTGCATTTCACGTACTTCACTTTGTCGAGCGAGAACGGAATGTTGTTCTTGGTGTAGAAGGTGCTGCCAGATGTATCGCTATATGAGACGTTGAGGTTCTCGAACATTTCCACTGGCTTGCCCTGGAACAGGGCAGCGTTGCTCGTGCCGGTGGCCAGGCCGGCCGCCTCGGACACGAGCAGCGGCGTGGCCCCGGTGACATCGCGCGCGGCAGCCAGCGCGCAGGCATCGACGCTGTTCTGCAGCTCGCTCTTGGTGACATAGAGCTTGCCCAGATCGAGCGCCAGCCCGACAAAGCCGATCAGCACAGCCAGCGACAGTCCCACGATGATGGCAACCGCGCCACGCTGATGTGCGCGCCGCGTCAGCCTGGATCGTGTGAAGCCCGATGTAGACATGATGGTCTCCCGCGGTTCTGGTGCTCAGCGGCCGTTGCCACCCATGCCCACGCCGCCATAGCCGCCGGCGCCGAAGTCGATCGTCATGGAGGGTGCGCCGCCTTGCTGGCTCCCTGACAGCGAACGGTCGAAGTTCTTCATCGCTGCCACAGCCGTCTTGCCATCGGTACCGGTGACAGTGGGCAGCCCGGCAGGCGCGTCGGGATTGATGATCTGCAGCTGCGTGACGGTGGCCAGCGCCACGCCGCGCTGGCCGTCCCACACCGGCGTCGAGGTCATGCAGGCCGATAGTCCCAGGCAGGCCAGGCTGCCGAGCACCAGGACGGCGGCGCCGCGCGAAAGCTTCAGTGTCTTGTTCATGGTCGTTCTCCGGTTCTGCTGGTGGCGCGGCGGATCAGTTGCCGCCCGATACGGTGCGGCCGGCCGTAGCCGCGGCCCTGGCCTGGGCCAGGCGGGCGGCGGTGGCTTCGATGCGGGCGATGCGCGCGGTGGTGTCCTCGGCCGGCGGCGCGGCTGCCGTGTTGCGGGCGGGCGCAGGGGCTGGCAGGGCAGGGCGCTTGCTGGCGCCGGCAACTGGTTCCCGCGTACCCGGCGCAGGCTCATCCAGCGGTTTGCCATTCGGCACGGCCGAGACCGAGGTGTTGGGCGTGCCTTCGCTGCGCGGTGCCGTGGGCGGCGTGGCGGGCGCCGCGGCCGGTGCGGCGGGCTGCGACGGTGCCGGCGCGGGTTGCGGCACACGCTTGCCGTCGCCTTCCATATTGCCCATGAAGTACAGCGACAGCGGGTTGGGCGTGGAGAAGCTGTCGGTCGGCAGCGGGTAGTTGTTGGTCTGCATCGGCTTGACCAGGCGCGGCGTGATGATGAACACCAGTTCGGTCAGGTCCTGCTGGTACTGCGTGCTGCGGAACAGCGTGCCCAGCACCGGCACCTCGCCGGCACCCGGCACCGCCTTGAGCGAGCCGCGCGCGCTGTCCGTCAGCAGGCCGCCGATGGCAAAGCTCTCGCCGTCACGCATCTGCACGGTGGTGGAGGCGCGGCGGGTGGTGATCACCGGCAGCACGGTCTGGCCTGCCAGGGAGCCGCCGCGCACGGTGGCACCCGTGGGCGACAGTTCGGACACTTCCGGCGCTACCTTCAGGTGGATGCGGCCGTTGGCCAACACTGTGGGCGTGAACTTCAGACCCACGCCGAACTCTTCTTCCTGCAGCGTGACGGTGCCGGCACCGTTCAGCACATTGGCCTGCGCCACCGGGATATAGATCTTGCCGCCGGCGAGGAAGCTGGCTTCCTGGCCGCTGATGGTGACCAAGTTCGGCTCGGCCAGGATCTTGACCAGGCTGTCGTTCTTCTGGGCATCGATGGCGATGTCGAACGGCCGGTTGTTGGCCTTGCTGCCGAAGAACGCCGCCGAGGCGCCGGTCAGCAGCGATGTCACCAGTCCGCCGGTCCAGGAGCCGAAGCCGCCCTGCAGGTTCACCGCTGAGCCGAGCTGGTTCAGCAGCGTCTTGGAAACTTCTGCCACCTTCACTTCCAGCATGACCTGCTGCGGTGTATCCACCGACAGCATGTTCAGCACACCGCCCTTCTTGGCGGCGTCGCCCTGTGCGGCGTTGGCGTATGCCTGGGCGATATCCATGGCCTGCTGCGCCGCCTGGGCGTTGGTGACGCTGCCGGTTAGCACCAGGTTGTCCGCCGCCGTCATCACGCGGATGCCGGGCTCGCCGGGCAACAGCTGCCCCAGCGAAGTCTGCAGCCCGCCAGCGTCGGCATTCACCACCACGTTGATGATGCTGCAAGAGCCGCTGCGGCCCTGCACGATCATGTTGGTGGTGCCCACCGCGCGGCCCAGTACGTAGAGCGTCTGCGGCGACACCATGGTGGCCTGCACGACGTTGGGATTGCCCAGCGTGCGGTTGCGCACCGGCTCCTGCAGCGTGATCAGCTGAGACTTGCCGACTGCCACCATCACGCTGGATTCGCTGCGGATCGCGCCGGTGCAGTTGGGCCCGCGCGCGTCCCCGGACGTCAAGGGCGGCGCCGACGGGGCCGGCGCGGCGGCTCCGGGCGTCATGCTGATGGTCATCTGCATCGGACCCTGCGGGGCCTTGGCGGCAGCCGGTGCGGTCGCCTTGGTCAGGTTGCCCGCCTCGATGGCGGCCTGTGCTGCGGCGGCCAGCGGTGTGCAGAGGATGGTGGCAAGCACCAGGATGCGGGTGCCGCCAGCAGCGTCGGATCGTTTCTGGTTCATTTTGAATCTCCCCCCGGAGAGGCTGTGTTGCAGCTCAGAATTCGTTGGATGCCTGGCGTAGGTTCTCAGAAGCACTCGACGCCGCCCTGCATGCCTGCCAGCACGCCGATGCAGTTGCCCGAGCGTGCGGGCGCCGCCGCCACCGTGCGAGTCTTGACTACGGTGCGCGTCTCGGTCTTGGTCACCACCTTGGCCGGTGCCTCCGGTGTCTTGCCAAGCAGTGTTCCCTTGGTGGCGCCGCCGGTGTTGATGTCGGCCACATCCAGCTGGTTGCGCAGCACCAGCGACAGGGTGCCCACGCTGCGTGCCACGTCGAGCTTCTCGGCCTGTTCGGGCGTGACTTCCAGCGTCACCGCATTGACCACCTTGGGTTGGGTGTCGTCGCGGCTGACCTGTTGCGCTACCGCCAGCACCAGGATCTTCTCGAGCACGATCTTCGAGATGCTGCCGCTCTGCGCGGTCTTGGCTTCTTCGTTGGTATTGACGATCACGTCGACGTAGTTGCCCGGCAGCGCGAAGCCGGCCACGCCCACCACGTCGTTGACGCGGACCGTGATGGCGCGCTTGCCGTCATTGATCACGGCGGACAAGCCACCCTTGGTGCCCACCGGCGCCAGCTTGGCGTCGATGACGGGCTCGCCGCGCTGGAGGCTGGTGCGGACCACGCGGCCCTCCAGCGCCTTCATGTCTTCAAACGCGCCGGGCGGCACGCTGCCGGTCGGCCAGCTGACCATGCGCAGCTGGCTGCCGTTGAGCGGCTGGCCGAGGTTGAGGTCGTTGGCGGCGACGACCACCTGCCTGACCGAGCTGGACGACTGCTGGACCAGCCATCGCGACGCCGATACCACTGCCGCCACGCCGGCGACGAGGGCAATCAGCAGCATCAGGATTGCGCGTGTGTTTTTCATGATGATTCTCCCCCTACAGTGGTCCGATGGTGTGGTGCAGTTCAGCTTGCGGCGCGACGGTCATCCGACCATCGATGGCCAGCGCCCAGCGATGGCATCGCGTCGGCCGAAGCGCGCAGCCCGTAGTAGCCTTGCCATGCAGACAGCAGGCCTGCCTCGGTAACCTGTGCGGCATGGCCGTGGTAGCGCACGCCCGAGTCCACCAGGCGCAGCAGGTCGCGCGGGATGCAGGCCAGCAGCGGTGTATCGCTGGCATAGTGCAGGCTGTCGACTAGGAAATCGAACATCGCATCCGTGCTGGCCAGCCCGAAGTCAGCGGCGGTGCGCTGGTAGACCTCGCGGTAGTCGTCCACGGACAGGGGGCCCACATAGAGCTTGCTGCCAAGCCGGCGCAGGAAGGCGTCGTCGCCCAGCTCCGACGGTTCGAGGTTGGTCGAGAACACTGGCCAGACATCGAACGGCACCGAGAAGCGCACGCCGGTCTGCAGCGTGAACATGTCAATGCTGCGATCCAGCGGCACGATCCAGCGGTTCAGCAGGTCGCTGACGCCGACCAGCTGGCGGCCCAGGTCATCGATGATGTAGATGCCGTTGTTGGCCTTCATGTGAGGGGGCGCCTGGTAGAAGCCGGAGATGCGGTCATAGCGCAGGTCCAGCATGGACAGCGTCAGCTCGCCGCCAGACAGCACTACCGGGCGATGGCACAGGACCCAGCGGCGGTCCAGCGAGCGGTGCGCCAGCGACGCTTCGCTGTCGTCGAACGGCACATGGACCAGCGGATCGAACACCTGGATGATTTCACCGGCCACGGTGATGGCATGCGGCACCGGCACAGCACCGGGCAACAGCGTGCCTAGCCGTTGCGCCAGGTAGGTCTTGCCGCTGCCGGCCGGGCCGTAGATCATCAGCGCGCGGCAGGTGTTCAACGCCATGCCGATGGCGTCGAGCAGATGGACCGGGATCACCAGGTCATGGAAGGCGGCGGTAACGTCCGCCTTGGTCACGGAAGCGTGGTTGACCGAGTGGCGCTTGACGGCATCGAGGTACGCATCCAGCGTGACCGGCGCCGTGCCGACATAGCTGCAGCGTGCCGAGGCTTCCGCCGCGCGGGTATAGCCGGCGTCAGTGAGCCGGAAGCGCACGTCCAGGTCGCTGGCGCCGCGGTGCGCAATCTCCAGCAGGCGCTCGCGCACGGCGACGGCCGCAATGTCATTGACTACCAGCGCCGGCAGCTTGAGCGTTTCGGTCAGTACTGCCAGCGTGACGGTGCGGTGCTGGTAAGCGGCCTTCATCAGAAGCCCGAGCAACTGTGCGATCTCCAGGCCGGTATCGGCAATCGTGCGCGGCAGCACGTGCCAGGGCGGCATCGGCAGCGTGCCATGCTCGGCATGGCCATTCCTGCCGGTCGCGACGGGCTCAAGGAGCCGTGGTGCGTGGCCTGAGTCGTGATGCTCGTTCATTGCCGTCCCCTGTTCGCTGTTCAGTGTGTTCTCGTTCCTGCAGGCGCCCGTGACTGGTCGGCGCGTTGTGTCGCTTGTGGCTGGTGTCATGTGCTGGCAAAAAGCATGGTCAGCGTTCCGGCGGCAATCGCTACGCCGTAAGGCATGGAGCCGGCGGAGGCCCCGGCTTCAGGTTGTACCGGCCGTGAACCAGGCACCAGGGCGGCGATCAGCATGTGGCCCACTCGGGCGAGGGTCGAGCGCCCCTGCCCTGTGATAAGCACCTGTATCAGTGCCCAGACCCCGCCAATCACGCAGGTTGCCAGCGCGATCTTCAGCACCATGCTGACGCCGAGCCAGGCGCCCACCGCTGCCATCAGCTTGACGTCGCCGGCCGCCATGCCGCGCATCAGGTAGAAGGGCAGAAACAGCGCCAGGCCCATCGTCCAGCCATAGAGCCACGCCAGCGAGCCGGCGGCCAGGCCATGAATGGCAGCCATTGCAGGCAGCGCAGCGATCCACGCACCAAAGGTCAGCCAGTTGGGAATGCGGCGCTGCTCCAGGTCGATGGCCGCGGCTGTCAGCACGATGCCGATCGTGGCGGGGCCGACGAGGGGGGCGAGGGCGGTGGCGGCTTGCATGGCGTTAGTGGCTGGTGGCTTGGGTGGTGTCTGGGGCGTGCGCTGGCCGGATGGATCAAGGCAACTTGGAGGCGATCAACTCGTACATGGCTTCCACGGCATCGCCGAGCGTGGCCACGGAAAGGACAATTGCCATGGCGATCAGACTGCCAAGCAAGGCGTATTCGATAGCGGAAACACCCTGGTCGTCGCGCAGAAAATCTCTTGACCTGGCGAAGAACTTTGGCATTTGGCGTCTCCGGTGTCTGTGTTTGTTTGTCGGGCGGGAGTGCGTGCCGCATGGCCGCCCCGGAACAGGGCGGCCATGCGTGCGGGTCGACTATCAGGCCGGTGCGGCGTTGGTGAGGGTGTCGCCGATGTACTTGAAGATGATGTTCAGCTTCGTGCCGATCGTCTGAACCGACACGATGATGACAACTGCGATGAGTGCGGCAATGAGGCCGTATTCAATGGCGGTCACACCGTCTTCATCACGGATGAATTGCTTCAGCATGGTGGTCAGGTTTTGCATGACTAACTCCTTGGGTTGGGAACAGGCACTGCAGGACTACGAACTGCGGATAAGGCAACACTGGCACCGGATATCAATGCCTGGAAGTCCGGAAGCAGGGCGGTGCGCAGATAGCGCATGCATGGAACGGCCACAGGCCGGGACCGCCGTGCACACCGTGCGGGTTGCGTGACTGCAGCCGGCGTTGTGCCGACGCATGCATGCACCGCGCGGCGTGCTGCACATGGCCTGCGCGAGCCATGCAACGGAACGGCGCGCTGCTGGTGCCTCTGGCAGCAGCAGCGTGGCCGATATTCCGGTGTGGCATCGCAGGTTGATGTGCGACTGGCATGGTGAGGCTCCCCGTATTTTTGAATCTGATGCCGGCGAACGTTGCGCCAGCATCGCGGCAATCAGGACTGCGGTGCCGCGTGCCTGACATAGGCAAACGCCAGGCCAGGCCAGCGCAAACCGTTGTGCCACAAGGGTTTGCGGGTAGCGATGCGCGCTGGCCACAGACTCGGCGGGCCTGCAGGCGGCTTTTCGGCCACGCTTCGTTGCTGGGTGGAAACGCGGGTCTTGCAAGCCATTCCGGACCCCGCTACGGATGTTCTAGATCGCGTGACGTGCTCACGTGGGCCGCGCTGGTGAAACAGGGCAAAAACTTCATCCAAAAGCATGAGGCAGCGTTCGCGCCGAGGTTCGGCATTCGTCGCAGTCGGTAGTCCTCCTGGCTGCTTCGCTCCCTTTTTCCGGTGACGGCCAGACTGACGGATGAGAGCGTCTTCTGCCGAGGCAACGTTTCCGGATCGAAACATTGCGAAGTACGCCAGGGCCGCTGGAGTGCCGGCAGGTTCCACAGGCAGTCCCTGCAAACCCTTGTGTGCAGGGGGCTGCAGGCCCGCGCGGCCGCGTGATTCACCTTCGAAACATGGCATGTGGGATGGCTGTTCTTCGCTGCATTCGCAGGCGTGCGCGCGCAACCGACTTGCGAAGGGGAGCTGCGCGACAAGGCTTGCGGTTCACGCAGGCTTCGCGTCTTGTCGACGGCCTGCCGGGGGGGCGACGCTGCGGGGATTGGGTGTGCATCGCGATTGGAGTTCGCGAGGATGAGAGCCGTGGCAGGTATGGGGGGATCAGGGCAGCTCTCGCTGCCGATGGCCGCTGGGGCTGCGCTATAGGTTGTGTAGCGACGCGCCCTGCGGACCGGGGCATTGCATGAGCACGGAAGTTCAGGCCAACGCTGCCTGCGGCCATGCAGCGCGCCATGGCGTGGCCCGCCACGGCCAGGCATGGCACCGGGACGCCTGCCATGCCGCAAGGTGCGGCGCGCGCTGCCTCCTAGCCGGGAACGGGAACGGGAACGGGCACGGGCGTGCGGGTGACGGCCCTATTGTTCGCGGACGTAGGCGACGGCATTGGCATCCTCATGCACTTTTCGCCAGCTCGGTAAGCCATTGATCAGCTTTGATGCAGGGCTTGTGGGCTCAAGAACGGCCCATCGGACCTTGTACTCCTGCATCAGGGCCTGCAGGATCTTGGCATCGCCGGAATAGGCTGCCATATACCTTCGCACGAAATCGTCCCCATAGAGGTCGGCGCGGCCGTCGATGAGCGGCGCAATGCCGGAGAATATGAGGTAGCCCCCGAAGTTGTAGCTATTGAAGACCGGCCCGGCGGCACCTGCCGCCATGGCCGCGTCGACGGCCTCACGGGGCTGTATCCGGCCCTGGTCGTGCTGGATGCCTTTGGCAAGGAAGGCGATGCTGGCCATGAACAGTGCCATGCACAACGCGGTAATGATTCGAATACTTCGTGATGACAGGCGCGGCTTGATTTCCGGACGGATGGCTGCGCGTAGCTGGGGGCCGACGCTGGGCATCAGCAACAGCGGGGCCAGCAGCCCCGGCAGTTCGGCATAGCGCGCGAAGGCCAGGGCAAGGTGAACCAGCCCGAAGCACATCAGGATCCGGGTCGCAGGCAGGCGGAACCCGAAGTAGAGCGCGCCGAACAGCACAAAGCCAAGCCACAGCTCGATTGGCTGGATCAGGCGGAAGTCCGGTGCCTTCCATTCGCTGATGATGCTGAGCGAAAAGCCCATGCCGGAAACGTGGAAGGGGAAGAGCAGGCCGTCCACGCCGTTCGGTGTCAGCAGGCCCGCGAGCACGGTCAGTGCCAGGAACGGTGCCCATGCCTGCGCGCTCCGGCGTGGATGCCCTTCAGCCAGGATGGCCTCGACGGCCAGTGCGCCGGCCAGCCCGATACCGAGCAGGAAGCTGCCATGCAGGTTGGCCCAGGCCAGCATGACGACCGGCAGCCACAGGCTGGGTCGCTTGCCTTGCTCACGCGCCAGCACAAGCTGGGCGGCCCAGATCACCATCAGCGGCCAGGCCAGCGCATGCGGGCGAGCGAGCAGATGCTGGGCCAGCGTCAGGAAGGCCAGGGCGGTCCCGGCGAACGCATGCAGCGGCTCGATATAGCGCAGCAGGAACCGCAACAGCATGGTCAGCGCGACGGCGGTCGCCAGCGCGGTGACCAGCACCGGCCCGGTCCAGCCGAGCCAGGCATGGGATGCGCCAAGGATGACTTCGGCCAGCCACTCATGCGGAACCCATTTCGCGCCATGAAAAGAGAACGAGAAGGGATCGGTCGCTGGCACTGCATGGTTGGCAAGGATCCATTTGCCGGCGGCGATGTGCCAGAACGTGTCGGCATCCACCAGCAACCGCCCACCGATAAATGAGAGGATCGAGAACAGGCTGAGTCCGAAGAGGGCGAGCCAGAACCACTGCTTCGTAGCGAGTTGCTGGAGCAGGCTTTCCCTGCTGTTCGTCTCCACCCAGGTCGTAATGGTTTTCATGGCGTCTCGCGGTGGCTGTAGTGGTTACCCATCCGGATCAGGTAGGAAAGGCGCGCGGCTGGCCTGCCGCCGCCGGGGGCGCAGTTGACGGGCAGTCGCAATAACCGCGCCATTGCCGAAAATGCCCTTGTTTCCCGGGGAGATGGCGCCGGCTGGGTGCGCGCCTTGCTGGGCTGGCGACAACGTGCCCGTGCTCCCGTTTCCACGACGAATCGTGCTTAATTCTTTGAAGCCCGCGCTTGCATGCGAGGCAGCGCGCACGTGCGGCCATCCTTGCGCCAAAAGTATGAGTCGGAGCGCGCGGCACACAGTGCATTTGGCTGAGACCGACACGCAATGCCGCCGCCGGGCCTCCGCGCGCGAGGCGTCGCAGGGAGTAAGCCATCCGATGGCCAACGTTTCAGCGGGGAAACGCGCGCCGTCGCCGCGGACCAGCTGCGCCGGTGTCAATGCAGGGAGAACCGGAATGGCTCGCGGGATTGCGGTCGAAGCGGGTCGTGATTCAGTTTGGAAACGCTTGCACAAGCCAGATTCCAGCGCCTCGCCCTGGGCCGTGGTTCTGCTTGTACATCGGTGGGCGCCTGACCAGAATGGAGCCAGTACATCGATGCATCGCCGCTGCATTGCCAAGAAGAACACAGGCCGGCGCTGCCACAGAATATCAGGGGGTTGGGGAGCGATGAGCCTGGACCATAGCCCGGCAGCAACGCCGGGGTCAGTGATGTCGCGGCATTGGCTGGACCTGGAGCGTCTCAGGGCCTACAGCGTTGCCATGCTGATCGTATACGGCGCGCTGATCGTGATATGGGCCTTCAGGACGCACGGCTTCACCACGGATGCGATGGGCCGCCCCGGCGTGGATTTCTCGGCGTTCTGGAGTGCGTCGTACCTGGCCATCAAGGGGCAGGCCGCCGCGGTCTATGACTACCACAAGCTGGCACCTGTCATTGCGGCTTTCGGCGCAGTTGAGAGAGAGGGGCAGTTCTTCCTGCCATGGGTCTATCCCCCGACTTTCCTGTTGTTTGTGATGCCACTGTCCTTGCTGCCGTTTGCAGCGAGCTATCTGCTCTTCATCGGCGGCACGGCCGTCATGTATATCGCCGCGGTGCTCAGGATCCTGTCCTTGCCAGGCGTGCCGCGCCATGTGGTGTGGCTGCCCGTGCTGGCTTTTCCGGGAATCCACGAGGCTGCCATGATCGGGCAGAACTCATTGCTGACCGCGGGCGTGGCGGCGTGGGCGCTGATCCAGTTGAAAACCCGGCCAGTCCTGTCTGGCCTGCTGATCGGCTTGCTGTGCATCAAGCCGCAGCTGGCGCTGATGCTGCCGCTGGCATTGGTGGCAGACCGTGCATGGAAGACCTTCTTTACCGCTGCCGCGACCGCTGCGGCAATGGCTGCCTGCAGCATCGCCCTATGGGGATGGCAGATCGTACCCACGTTCCTGGATATCGGCACGCACTTCAGGCAGACGGTGCTGGAGCAGGGGGAGTTTGGATGGCGCTATTGCCCGACGCTCTTTGCCATGATGCGCCGCGCCGGGGCGCCGGTGGCGATTGCGTACCTGGCCCACGGCCTGGGCGCGGGCTTCGCGATCTGGGCTCTGATCAAGGTCTGGCGCGGCCGGAATTCGACTGCGCTGCGTATTGCCGCAGTGGCGGCGGCCACCCTGCTTGTGAGCCCATACGTCTGGTACTACGAGCTTACCTGGATGGGGCTCGCGATTGCGGGTCTGGCGGTCGAGGGGGTGACGCGTGGCTGGAGGGAATGGGAGCGGGAGATCCTGGTGGTGGCATGGCTGCTGCCGATTGTCCTGAGCGCGAATCACGCGGGCCATTTCCCGCAGGTCGGGCCGCTGGTGACGCTGTTGCTGCTGATGGCAATCCTGCGCCGGGCGCGGACCGGGGAGCGGTTCGCACCCGGTAAATAACAAGGCGCATGACAGCGCAATCATGGCGGTGTGCGCACAAGCCACCCCGTCTCGGGAGGGGATCATGTCAGGCCCATACGACGTCAGGCTGCTTTCTCTGGTTGTGCCCTGCTACAACGAGTCAGAAGGCATTGGCCACTTCTTCGACAGCGTCATTCCCGTGCTCGAGTCCATCGATGCGATCCGCTTCGAGATCGTGCTGGTGAACGACGGCAGCTCGGACGACACGCTGGACAAGCTCATTGCGTATTCGCGCCGGGACGCACGCGTGCGAGTCGTGGACCTGACGCGGAATTTTGGCAAGGAAGCTGCCTTGACCGCGGGACTCGACGAGGCCCTTGGCGACGCGGTGATTCCCATGGACGCCGATTTGCAGGACCCGCCCTCACTGATCCCCGAGCTGCTCATGCGCTGGCGGGAAGGGGCAGAGGTGGTGCTTGCCCAGCGCAGCAGCCGCGTGTGCGACTCGTGGCTCAAGCGCGTGACCGCGGGCGCGTACTACTGCATCCACAACAAGCTGTCCGACCAGAAGCTGCCCGTGAACGTCGGGGATTTCCGGCTGATGGACCGGGTGGTGATCAATGCGCTCAAGCAGATGCCGGAGCGACGCCGCTTCATGAAGGGGTTGTTCGCGTGGGTGGGCTACAAGACCGCGATCGTCCGCTATGAGCGCGAGATGCGCAGTGCCGGTCGTTCCAAGTTTTCCGGCTGGCGTCTGTGGAACCTCGCGCTTGAGGGCATTACCAGCTTCAGCACCATCCCGCTGCGCAGCTGGACATATATCGGCGTCCTGATCGCGCTTGGCGCGTTCTGCTACGGCACCTTCATCGTGGCGCGAACCCTGGTCCTGGGGATCGATGTCCCCGGCTATGCGTCGCTGCTGTCGGTGCTGCTGTTCCTGGGGGGCATCCAGCTGATCGGGCTGGGGGTGGTCGGCGAGTATGTCGGCCGCATCTATGATGAAGCCAAGGGGCGGCCGATCTATCTGGTGCGGCGCCGTTACCAGGAGACCGGCCAGGACAAGCTCATCGCCTCGGGAAGGCGCGTGATCCGGATCGACCGCGGGCATGTGAGCGGTGGCCGCTGATGCGAGCCCGGCCTGGCCCTAGTCCCGATAGGTCCAGGCCCGGTGCGCAAGGTAGGTGAAGACCGGCACCGTCAGGACCACGCCGGCCAGGCCCGCCCAATAGCTGGCCCCCAGATATTGGGCCGTCCAGGAAATGCCCACGGTCAGGCCCAGTCCCAGCAGGGATACGCCGGCAAAGCGGCCCAGGGTCCGGTGGCGCAGCCGCGACGAGAAGCTCCACAAGGTGTTGAGCAGATAGGAGCAGGCGGTCGCGCACACGAAGGCCACGCAGTTCGCCGCGACCGGTGAGGCCGCCAGCGTTGTGACCAGCGTCGCGGTGATGGCGACATGCACGCCCGTCGAGGTGGCGCCCGATACCAGAAAGCGCGCGACCCGGCGAAGTTCGGGCGTGGTGGTGCCGGCGTTCACGATGCGCGCACGATCGCCATCAGGGAAATGCCGAACGGCAGCGATCCGTGTGCCAGCCAATGGCGTTCCGTGCTGAACAGGCGGTGCAATGCCTGGTTGAGGGGTTGGGGCGGGAGCCCCGCTCCCGTTGCCTTCTGGCTGCCGCTCAGCCGGTCGCTGATGCGGGCCGCCACCGCAAGCGGAAACAGCAGCGTGTTGAAATAGGACATCCGTTCCACGCGCAGGTCACACAGGGTGACGAGCGCATGCAGCGACCGCTTGCTATAGCGGCGCTGGTGGTGCAGGAAGATGTCGTGGGAACTCCATAGCCATTGGTAGGCGGGCACGGTAATAAGTGCGGCGCCGCCGGCTTTCAGCATCCTTGCCGTACAGTCCAGTGCCCCGGCATCGTCGGCGATGTGTTCCAGGCAATCGAGCAGGCAGACCAGGTCGAAGCTGTGGTCCGGGAACGGCATGTCGTCGGGGCACCTGCCACTGCGGATGTCGTAGGCCCCCAGGGTCTTCTCCCGCGCCAGCCGCAGGGCGGTGCCATCCATTTCCACGGCGCTGACGTTGCCGAACCGCGAGAGCATCTCAAGGTTTCCGCCGGTGCCCGCGCCGATCTCCAGGATGGATGCGTCGCGCGGCAACGCCAGGCCGGACAGGATCGTGCCGACGATTTCGCGCCGCCCCCGGAACCACCAGTGGCAGGCTTCGGTTTCGGCCATTTCAAGGTAGGCATCAGGTGACATCGGTCGGTTCCTCCGCGATGGATCGGCTAGCCCTGCACGCAGATCAACCCCAGATCCCCCTTCTTCACCTGCAGCTTGTAATCCCGCATCAACCTGAACAACGTCACCCGCGAAATCCCCAGCTCTGCGGCCACGTCAATCAGCCGTTCATGATGCCGCTGCAGCGCCTCGACGATCGCGGTCTGCTCGGCCGCTTCGCGGATGGCCGCGAGCGTGAGCGGGCGGTCGTCGGCGGGGGTGGCCAGCTCCAGGTCGTCGGGCTGGATCACGCCGTCTTCGCACATGGCGGCGGCGTGGCGGATGCGGTTGATCAGTTCGCGCACGTTGCCGGGCCAGTTGTGCTGCTGGATCGCGCGCAGCGCCATCGGCGAGAAGCCGCGGATGCGTGCCGGCGACTGCTTGCGCACGTTGTCCAGCACGTGTTCGGCGATCAGCAGGATGTCGCTGCCGCGTTCGCGCAGCGGTGGCTGGCGCACGCGCAGCACGCACAGCCGGTGGTAGAGGTCGCCGCGGAAGCGTTCGGCGGCGATCGCGGCTTCCAGGTCGACGTGGGTGGCGGAGATGATGCGCACATCCACCTCCACCGATTCGGTGCCGCCCAGCCGCTCGATGCGGCCGGTTTCCAGGAAGCGCAGCAGGCTGGTCTGGCTTTCGATCGGCATGTCGCCGATTTCATCGAGGAACAGGGTACCGCCCTGTGCCATCTCGATGCGGCCAGGCTTGCGCTTGGTCGCGCCGGTGAAGGCGCCGCGCTCATAGCCGAACAGCTCGGACATCAGCAGCGTGGGCGGGATCGCCGCGCAGTTGACCGCAACGAAGGGGCGCGAGGCCCGCTCCGAGGAACGGTGGATGGCATGAGCGGCCAGTTCCTTGCCGGTGCCGGACTCGCCGGAGATCAGCACGGGCGTGTCCCACCGCGACACCTTCTCGATACCGCGGAAGAGCGATTGCATGGCCGGGCAGCTGCCGATCATGCCGTCCGGGCGTGCGGTGCCGGGGCGGGCATGCTGCGCGCCCGGGCGCAGTTGCGCCATGCCGAGCGCGTGGCCGAGCGATTCCGCCAGGCGAGAGTGCTGGATCGGTGCGGTGTAATAGTCGACGAAGTACAGGCCCAGCAGCCGGCGCGCGGATTCGGTCAGGGACTCCTGGCCGGCGATGACGCCGATCCAGCCGATATGCGGCAGCGAGAGCCAGGACTCGAACGATTCCAGGTCGGCGTCGCTGAAGCCGCCTTGCAGGTCGAGCATCGCCGCAAGCGGCTGGTTGCCCGGGGGCAGCGCGTGGAGGTCTTGCAGGTTGGAGGCGAAGCTGATCTTCCAGCCACGCTGCGCGAGCATCCTGCAGAGCATGGCGTCGTGGTGCTGCGACAGGTACAGCAGCGGGCGGTTGGTGTACGCGCTCATAAAATTTCCCCGGATCTTTTGTTTTTACAAAGCCGGCGGCCTGCTGTCGCGGGTCACTGGTTTCGTTCGCTCTAAGGCCAGCGCCTTGCCGCATCATGACCATGCCGCGGCCTGGCGCTCTCCCTAAATTGCTGCCCGCGGCGCTGCGCTGCGCGGGCCGGTGGGCCCGTTTTCGCCGCCGCCGCGACCTTACCTCCCTGGTATCGGTCACGGCGGCTGCCGCTTCGCTTCGCCTGCATCGCAGACTGTTGCTTCACCCCGTTTCTTGTCCGGATGCGCCGGCCTGGCCGATGCGTCCGCTTGTTGTCTGCGTGCCGCCCCGTTTGGCCGTGGCGTGCCCGCATAGTCCAGGTACCACGGGCCGCGTTTCGTCCGCTTGCGGCCCGTGTTCCTGAACGACCTCCGCTAATCTTGTCGACGACCCCTGCAACCTGGCCTGCCGATGCGGGCCAGTTCCTGCCGCGTGGCCCACGCTTACAGCGCCAGTCCGAATCCCGCCCTGGGATGCGGGGTCGTCCTGAAACTGATCTTCGGCGAACGCGTGCCAGTGTGTTGCCGCTTCGGTTTCAGACGTCCCCCTGTTCCGGGCTTCTGTTCGCGCGGACATATGTGCGACGAACGTGCCAGATATGGCTAACTCTTTGATAACAAAAGGAAAGAGAAATTCTCGGCTGGTATCGGGCCATCGCTGACGATCAATAACGTTCCGCTTTTGATACGTCCGGCCGGATTTTTATGCTGCAATGCAATATTTGGTGAGCTGGTAATGAGACACAAACATCACGCCGCGCGGCAGAAGAGTGGCGAAAGACATACTTTTTGGCGGCAATTCCCATCCGAAGGAGGGGGAGCGAAATTTCAAATGGACAGGCGTCAGGGCTCGGATGCAGCACGCGAGTGAAGCTGCCAGGTAGTTTCATTTCCTTTACAACGATTTGAACTCTGTACATCGGTAGCCACCCCGGCGCGCCGTGGGTGGCCTCAGCCTTTTGGCGCTGCGCGCGCCGTGCGGGCGCGCTTGGGTGGAGGGAATCGACGCGTTGACAAGCGTTTGCCCGATGCTGGCCAAGGCCGGCCCGGCCGTTTCTCATCTCTTTGGATGGGCCGGGTAGATTTTTCACGGTTGCTGGCACCGTGCGCCGATTGGTTGCATTGGTGAAACTCGGGCAGTTCCGGCAAGGCCGCGGCGCACACGTATGGCGGGTCATCGGACGGCTTGCGCCATTCGCCAAGCCCTTGATTTCACTGGCCTAGACGAAAATGATTCGTATTGCCAACATCCACGCTTCAAACGATTTCATGCATGAAACCGCTCGGCGGGCGTGCCGCCGTCGGCGGCAGGGTGGACGTGGCCGGCTTCCTGCCGGACCTGCTCCTGCAGCCATGCATGGAACTGCTGGATGGCCTTCTCGCGCGGATTGCCTTCGCGCCAGGTGACCCAGTAGTGGAGGCTGGACGGGATGCGGGCGGGCCCGATCTGCACCAGTTCGCCGCTGGCCAGGTAGTCGTGCGCCAGCTGGGCGCGCGCAGTGGCTACGCCCAGCCCAGCGACGGCGGACTGCAGCATCAGGCCGGCATCCTGGAAGATCGGGCCGCGTTCGGGCTCGTCGCCGGGCAGGCCGGCGGCTTCGAGCCAGTCGCGCCAGGGGCGCAGCGCAAAGCGCAGCATCGGCATGCGCGGCACGTCGGCCAGCGTGAAGCCGGGGTAGCGCGCCAGCAGCGCCGGGCTGGCCACCGCGATCACATGGTCCTCGATCAGGTTGTGGCATTCAAAGCCGGGCAGGTCGATGCGCTGGTGCCAGATGCCGACATCGACGCTGTACGGGTCGGGCGGCGTGATTTCCGCATGCAGCCGCAGGTGCAGGTCCAGCGACGGCACCTGGGCGTGCAGGCTGGGCAGGCGCCGGATCAGCCAGGCATTGGCCAGGTCGGCCATCACGCTGACCTGCAGCCGGACGACCGGCGGCCCGGCGCTGTTGCCGGCCTCACGCAGCGCGCTTTCGATGCTGTCGAGCGCGCCGCGCACCTGTTCGGCCAGCCGCGCGCCCACGCTGGTGGGGATCATCTGGCTGCCGCTGCGCTGGAACAGCTTGGTGCCCAGGCTGGTCTCCAGCGCGCGGATATGGTGGCTGATGGCGCTGTGCGTCAGGGCCAGTTCCTCGGCCGCGCGCGAGAAGCTACGGTGGCGCGTGGCGGCCTCGAGCGCACGCAGCGCTTGCAGCGGCGGCAGGTGGACCGGGCGTTGGGCGGGTTTGGCGGGGGATTTGGCCATGGCCGTCAAATTCTACTCACAATTGCGGCGGGTATCTTTCGTTGGCCTTGAATTGCCAGAGGAACGACAATTCGGGCCATCATGACGACTACGACTTCAAACTTGTCTTCTGCGCCCTCGCAAGCGCGACTCGCCACTGGTGCTGCTGCCGGCGCCCGCTGGCGCGTGCTGGCGGTATTCTCGCTGGGCTTCCTGGTGTCCTATCTGTTCCGCGGCGTCAACCTGGGCTTTGCGCCGCACCTGACGCGCGAACTCGGGCTCAATGCCGGCGACCTGGGCCTGCTCACCAGCTTCTACTTCCTTGGCTTTGCCTGCGCCCAGCTGCCGGCGGGAATCCTGCTGGACCGCTACGGCCCGCGCCGCACCGAGGCGGTGATGCTGCTGGTGGCCGTGGCCGGTTCGATGGTGTTCGCGCTGGCGCCCGGCATGGCCGGGCTGGCCGCCGGCCGGCTGCTGATCGGGGTGGGCGTGTCGGTGTGCCTGGGCGCCACCATCCAGGCGCTGTCGATGTGGTTCCCGCTGTCGCGCATGCCATTGCTCAACGGCGTGGTGATGGCCATTGGCGGCCTGGGCGCGGTGCTGGTCGGCGCGCCGCTGTCGTGGCTGCTGTCATTGACTGACTGGCGCACGGTCAGCATGGGGCTGACCTGCATATCGCTGGCGATGGCGGTGCTGCTGTGGTTCGGCGTGCCCGACAAGCCACGCGCCGGCAAGGAAAGCCTGCGCGAACAACTGCGCGGCACGCGCCAGATCCTGGCCAGCGAACGTTTCTGGCGCGTGGTACCGCTGACACTGCTCAATCAGGGCGTGTTCATGGCGGTGCAGACGCTATGGGTGGGTGCTTTCCTGCGCGACGTGGCCGGCTTCGATCCGGCCAGCAGCGCACAACTGGTCTCGGTGATCGGCTTTGCCATGATGGCCGGCTGCGTCGGCGCGGGCTGGGCCGCGCGCCACCTGGAGCGTATCGGCGTGAGCCTGTATGCCTTTGCCGGCACTGGCATGACCGCCTTTATCGTGGTCCAGCTGCTGCTGATGGCGCAGGTCCCGCTGCCGCCGGTGCTGCTGTGGGTGGCTTATGGCGTGTTCGGCTCCAGCGGCATCCTGACCTATGCGGTGCTGGCGCGCAGCTTCCCTGATGCGCTGATCGGAAGGGCTACCACGGCGCTGACGCTGACGGTGTTCCTGTCCACCTTTGCCTGTCAGGTGGGTGTGGGACTGGTGCTGGATCTGTGGCCTGCCACGGCCGGACACTATCCCAAGGCTGCACACCTGACGGCGTGGGGCGGACTGGTGGCGCTGCAAATATTCGCGGCCGTGTGGTACCTGATGGGTGCGCGCCGCCCGCGCTGACGATGACTGGCCCGACCTGAATTTCCTTCGCGTCGTCGCCCCCGGTTGGCGGGCTATCCCAATCCCAATGACGGGTTCGGCACGCTCAGTAAACACCTGGCAACGCGCGGAATCGCACTTTTTCGCGATACCGACAGTATTCGGGGTCGTCGGAGAGCAGCCTTTCTTCGCGATTTATCCGCACAGCCTGCAGCGCGTACAGCCCGGCATAGACCAGCAAGTTCTGCGGCCCGAAATTTGTGAGCAGGAAGCCGACGTCGGTGATGAGGTAGCCAAGGTAGATCGGATGCCGCACGAACCGGTAAGCCCCGCTCGACACGATTCCGCGATTGGCAGGCAGTATTCCGAACGAGAACCGGAGCGAGATCTTTGCGTAGATCTGCCAGGTGATTCCTATGACCTGGAGGCCAGCGCCAAGTATTTCCGGTACCAGGTGCTCCCCTGGCGCCAGCTGAATTGCCACGAAATAGTATGAGGCGCCCAACGAGCAGATGACTGTGACCGGATTCCAGTCTCGTCGCTTCGGAACCCGGACAAACAGGGACAGGCCAAGGGTCAGGCAGTTTGCCAGCACGAGCAGCAGCAAGGTGATTCGCGTCGGGTCCGCGAGCCAGTGCCGGATTGCCGCGTAAGCGAACGCAGCAAACATGATGGCGCTGGCACTTCTGAGACTTGCCTCCAAAAGGAATTCCCGAAGGTCTGTTCTGGGCGCAGGGCCCCCTCGATCCTCGTCCGTTGGGCATTCTGGCATGGCTTCCCCTTGTCCTGGCGGAGTCTTGGCGCTCCGCCTCACTGGCTGTCGTGCAGTTGTTGACCAAGCGTAGCCCGTGAACGCCAGACGTCATATCGGGAAAAAGGATGTTTCGCCGATGAAAGCCGCGCATTGCCTGGTCGATGGCGCAGGCCAAGGGGAAGGCCAGAAGGAAACCGGCAACGAGCTTGCGCATCGCTATCTGGCCGTTACGTCGTTGGCCATTGCGATGGCGCCAGACCTGGCGATGTGAACAGACCTTAGAGCATGACCGGACGGTCGTCCAGCTCGTTCGGGTTGGGCCCGCCGCCAGACGGGAAGTGCGTGGCCAACAGTGCATGGATGCGCGCCACCGTGGCCAGCACCGGCCGTACCGACAGGTCCTGCCTGAGTCCCCGCGCCAGTTCGTCGCACAGCTCGCGCCAGGTGGCGGGCCCCACGCAGGCGTCGATGCCGCGGTCGGCCAGCAGCTCGACCGCATGGTCGGCCAGGTTGATATAGAGCAGCACGCCGGTATGGTCCGCGGTGTTCCAGACCTCGAGCGCGCCAAACAGGAAGCGGGCGCGCTCGCGCGGCGTGACGCCGGCCCAAGCATGGCCCACCGGCAGGCTGGCTTCGATCACCACGCGGATCTCGCCGCGGTGGCTGGCTTCGCCGGCGTGCACGGCTTCATGCAGCTGTTGCTGGGCTTCGGCCGGAAAGTGCTTGCGGGCTGCGCCGGCTGTGGTGGCGATATGGTGCAGGGCACGTCGGAGATTCGGCATTGTCGTCGTTCCTTGCTGTCACCAGTTGCCCGAGGCGCCGCCGCCGTCGAAGCCGCCGCCGCCCCCGCCACCAAAGCCGCCGCCGCTGTCACCGCCGCCTCCGCCAAAGCCGCCACCACCCCAGCCGCCGCTGCGCCGGCCCCAGTCCTGCCCCATGGTGTAGCCACCCAGGCCGCCCAGCCCACCGGCGATCACGTCGCGACCGCGCCGGGTGGTGACGATCTGCGGGCCGCGTCGGCGCAGGATGGCACTCAGGAAGAAGAACACGATGATCGCCAGCGGCAGCAGTGCCGGCAGCCACTCGGCCAGCCCGGACGATTGCTGCGCCTTGCGCTGCGGTGCCGCCAGGCCTTCCTTGTCGATGGTGGCCTGGATGGCCGAGATTCCCGCCGCCAGCCCGCCGTAGAAGTCGTTCTGGCGGAAGTGGGGGGCCATCACGTCCTGCAGGATGCGCTTGGACATGGCATCGGTCAGCGACCCCTGCACGCCGCGCCCGACCTCCAGCCGCATCTTGCGCAGCCCGGGCGGGTTGTCCTTGGCGATCAGCACGATCACGCCGTCGTCGATGCCCTTGCGCCCGGCGCGCCAGGCGTCGGCCACGCGGATGCTGTAGGCATCGATCGGCTCGGGATCGGTGGTGGGCACCATCAGCACGAAGATCTGGCTGCCGCGCTGCTGCTCGTATTCCGCCAGCACGTTCTCGAGCGCGCCGCGCTGCTGCGGCGTCAGCGTGCCGGTCAGGTCGGTGACGCGCTGGGTCAGCGGCGGCACCGCGACAAAGCCGTCTGCCGCCAGCGCCGGGCCGGCCAGCAACGCCGCCAGCCATAGCAGGGCGGCCGCCAGCCAGGCGTGCCGCCAGGGCGAGCGCAGGGTGTGGCCCATGGTGTGGTCCGTCTCAGAACTTGACTGCGGGCGGCGTGGAGATGGCTTTCTCGTTGTCCACCGTGAACGACGGCTTGACCGGGTACTTGAAGACCATCGCCGTCAGGTTGGTCGGGAAGCTGCGCGCCAGCACGTTGTACTGCTGCACGGCGGCGATATAGCGCTGGCGGGCCACGGTGATGCGGTTCTCGGTGCCCTCAAGCTGCGACTGCAGGTCGCGGAACGAGGCGTCGGCCTTCAGTTGCGGGTAGTTCTCGGACACCGCCAGCAGGCGCGACAGCGCGCCGGACAGCTCGCCCTGGGCCTGCTGGAAGCGCTTGAAGGCTTCGGGGTCGTTCAGGGTTTCGGGCGAGACCTGGATGCTGGTGGCGGCGGCGCGCGCCTTGGTCACGGCCTCAAGCGTCTCACGCTCGTGCGTGGCGTAGCCCTTGACCGTGTTGACCAGGTTGGGGATCAGGTCGGCGCGGCGCTGGTACTGGTTGATGACTTCGCTCCAGGCTGCCTTGACCGCCTCGTCCTTGGTCTGGAAGTCGTTGTAGCCGCATGCGGACAGCAGGCTGGCCATAACCGCCAGCAGCAGCCAGCGCAAGACAGGCATCGGCGAGCTGCTGGACAAGGAGGGGGACGAAGAAGCGCGCATCAGAGACTCCGCGGGTTGGACGAAAACCCAAGTGTAGCGCACCGCCCCTGTCGCCAGAGGGGCAGGCGGCGCACCGGGGCGCCCCCTGCCTGGCATGGCCTCAGCCCGCCGCGAACGCCTTGCGCGCGGCGTCGAGCGTGGCCGCCAGGATGGCGTCGTCGTGCTGCGCCGAGACAAAGCCGGCCTCGAAGGCCGACGGCGCCAGGTAGACGCCGTGATCCAGCATGGCGTGGAAGAAGCGGTTGAAGCGCGCGGTGTCGCTCCTGGTTACCTCGGCGAAGCTGCACGGCACGCCGTCGCGGAAGTAGATCCCGAACATGCCGCCGATGGCATCCGCCGCGAACGGCACGCCCGCGGCCTTGGCGGCCTCGGCCAGGCCGTCGGCCAGCTTGCGGGTCTGGGTGGCCAGGCGCTCATAGAAGCCGGGTGCCTGGATCAGCTTGAGCGTGGCCAGGCCCGCGGCCACCGCCAGCGGGTTGCCCGAGAGCGTGCCGGCCTGGTAGACGCCGCCCAGCGGCGCCAGCTTGGCCATGATGTCGCGGCGCCCGCCAAAGGCCGCCGCCGGCATGCCGCCGCCGATCACCTTGCCCAGGCAGGTCAGGTCGGGCCGGATGCCGTAGTGCGCCTGCGCGCCGCCCAGCGCCACGCGGAAGCCGGTCATGACCTCGTCCAGGATCAGCACCGCGCCGTCGCGGGTGCACAGGTCGCGCATGGCCTTCAGGAAGGCATCGGTGGCGCGCACCAGGTTCATGTTGCCGGCCACCGGCTCGACGATCACCGCGGCGATCTCGCCGGCATGCCTGGCGAAGGCCTGTTCCAGCTGCTCGACGTTGTTGTACTCCAGCACCATGGTGTGGCGCGTCACGTCGGCCGGCACGCCGGCTGACGACGGCGCGTTCTGGGTGGTGTCGGCAAAGGTCAGCAGGCCGGAGCCGGCCTTGACCAGCAGGCTGTCGGCGTGGCCGTGGTAGCAGCCTTCGAACTTGATGATCAGGTCGCGGCCGGTGAAGCCGCGCGCCAGCCGCAGTGCGCTCATGGTGGCTTCGGTGCCGGAGGAGACCAGCCGCACCTGCTCGATCGACGGCACCAGCTTGCAGATTTCCTCGGCCATGGTGATCTCGGCCTCGGTCGGGGCACCGAACGAGAAGCTGTGCGCGGCGGTTTCCTGTACCGCACGCACCACTTCCGGGTGGGCGTGGCCCACGATCATCGGGCCCCAGGAGCCGATGTAGTCGATATAGCGCTGCCCGTCGGCGTCCCACATATAGGCGCCTTCGGCACGCGTGATGAAGCGCGGCGTGCCGCCCACCGAGCGGAAGGCGCGCACGGGCGAGTTGACGCCCCCGGGAATGGTCTGCTGGGCGCGGTCGAAGAGCTGCTGATTACGGGACATGGCGTTGAGGTGAGGACAAGGACTGCAGGGATCGTGTGCGGCGGGCCCGGGCCTTATCGTTGACATGCAGCAAAAACAGCGGAAATTCACTGCAATTGCCGGCCAATCAGGCGCTAACAGGGCGCTAACATGCGCGAACACGGCGGATCTGGCACGATTCTGGCGGCCGCCGGCTGGCGCCGGCGGCACGGTTTCGGTACCATCTGCGCTGGATTTTAATGGAGAGTGGCCAGAGCCTGTTATGGAATACAAGACTTGGATGTGCCTGATCTGCGGCTGGATCTACGATGAAGCCGCAGGCGCGCCGGAAGACGGCATCGCCCCCGGAACCCGGTGGGAAGACGTGCCCATCAACTGGACCTGCCCGGAATGCGGTGCGCGCAAGGAAGATTTCGAGATGGTCGCCATCTGAGGCGGCGTCCCCCAGAAGAACAATTACCGGGCGCGCGTCGCGCCGATGCGACAGAACGCCGGCCGGCCGCGGCCGGACCGGATTGACGGCCCCCCGGCGTCTTGTCACACTCTGTTGCAAAATGACTGCCCGTCCCTCTGCCTCTGGCTGGGAGGACGGTAGGCAGGTGCGGGTTCCACGCACCGCCGCTGCCGGGCACAGCCCGGCCTTGGAAGGGAAACAAAAATTGTCGGGGGTCCGTCGGGGCGCGCATGGGGTCGCGCTGCTCCGCACGGGTGTTCTCTAGTGCTTGCCGGCGCTCCGCAAGGGGCAGCTGGTCGCGGGAACAACAATGCGGGTCGCTCAAACAGAAGAAAACCAGCGGGTCAATACCGCCGGCGCCCAGGGTGTGGCGCCTGGCGTTTCCATTCCGGACACCACGGCGCCGCCGCGCCGCAAGGTGCTGGTCATTGATGATTCCAGCACCATCCGCCGCACCGCGGAGATCTTCCTGTCGCAGGCGGGATACCAGGTCGTGCTGGCCGAAGACGGCTTCGAGGCGCTGGCCAAGGTGGGCGAGCTGCACCCGGACCTGGTCTTCTGCGACATCCTGATGCCCCGCCTGGACGGGTACCAGACCTGCTCCCTGATCAAGAAGAGTCCGCGCTTTCACGCCATCCCCGTGATCATGCTGTCCTCGCGCGACGGCGTGTTCGACCGCTCGCGCGGCCGCCTGGTCGGCGCGCACGACCATCTAGCCAAGCCTTTTACCCGCGAAGCGCTGCTGCACGCCGTGCAGGCCTGCCTGCCATGCCAGGCCGCGGGCCACGTGCTGCCTGCCTGAAGCGCATGCACGCGACGCCATGTACGAATCGAAGGAAAACCTCATGACTGCCATCAACAAGATCCTGATCGTCGACGACTCCCCCACCGAAGCCCTGTTCATGTCCGACCTGCTCGGCAAGCGCGGCTTCAAGGTCTCGGTTGCCAGCAACAGCGACCAGGCCTTCGCGCGCCTGCAGGCCGAGAGCTTCGACCTGATCCTGATGGACGTGGTGATGCCCGGCCAGAACGGCTACCAGGCCACCCGCGCGATCAAGCGCGACGACCGCTTCAAGGACATCCCCGTGATCATGTGCACCAGCAAGGGCCTGGACACCGACCGCATCTGGGGCATGCGCCAGGGCGCGTCTGACTACATCGTCAAGCCCGTCGACGGCGAAGAGCTGCTGGGCAAGATCGCCGCGCTGGCGCACTGAGCTGCCAGCGCAGGCCGTACGGGAAGCCACTGCCACCTGTTCCGGGGACCGCCAGATGAATGCGCCACGCCAAGACCTCCGCGCCCGCCAGACCCGCCTGCAGGACTACCAGGCCATGCTGGCCCGGCGCCTGCGCGAGGCGCGCAGCCTGCCCGCGGCCGACAGCTACCTGGCGCTGCAGGTGGGCGCGCGCAACTGGCTGCTGCCGCTGGCCGATACCGGTGAGGTGCTCGACATGCGCCCGCCCAGCCCGGTGCCGCTGACGCAGCCGTGGTACAGCGGCCTGGTCAATGCGCGCGGCAGCCTGCTGGGCGTGATCGATTTCAGCCTGTTCTGCGGCGGCGCGCCAACGCCGCTGCAGCCCGGCAGCAAGATCGTGGTGCTGTCGCGCCAGGTGGAGCGCGCCTGCGCGATCCTGGCCACGCGCGTGGCGGGTTTGCGCCATGCCGCCGACCTGAGCCTGCCGCACGGCGATGCGCCACCACCGGCCGGCACGCCGGCATGGGAAGGGCAACGCTTTGCCGACCGCGACGGGCGTGACTGGCAGGTGCTGGACGTGCGCGCGCTGCTGGACGCGCCGGCCTTTCTGCAGGTGGGACGGGTTGCGGCCTGAGGCCCGCCGCCAATTACAAGATACAAGAATGACGCGCAGGCCACGGCCTGCGGCACCCGGCACGAGCCGCCGGGCATGACAACGAAAAAAACGGAAGAGGGTGCCATGGGTTTCAAGAAATTCAGCCTGGGCCGGCGCACGCCGGCAGCCGAAGCAGCCAGCGGCCTGGCGGGCGGGCCCGGCATGGCCTATGCCGGCGGCCCGGAACCCGCACCGGCACCCCCATCCGCCGACGGCCTGGGCGCCACGCCAATGGAGCATGTCACGCGCTGGCTTGGGCGCATGCCGTTCTCGTCGCAGCAGCGGCTGCTAACGGTGGGCGTGGTGGTGTCGCTGGTGGCACTGCTTGGCTCGGTGTACCTGGACAACCGCATCGCCAACAACGCCGCCGCGCAGATCGAGATCGCCGGCGACATGCTGATGCACTCGCAGCGCCTGGGCAAGGCGGTGCCGGTGGCGCTGCTAGGCAATGCGCAGGCCTTCACGCAGCTGCGCCAGTCGAAAGACGCGCTGGCAGGCGACCTGAAGGCGCTGCAGGAAGGCAGCGACGAGAAGCGCGTGCGCGCCACCAGCGGCGCGGCCGAACCGCTGCTCGAGACCGCGATGCAATCGTGGAAGCGCTCCGAGAAAAGCGCCGCCGACGTGCTGGCGCAGCAGCCGGTGCTGAACACCATTGGCCAGACGCTGCAGATCTTCAACGCCTCCAACCCTGAGCTGCTGGAGTCCGCCGAACAGGTCGCGGCAATTAAGCTGCAGTCCAGCGCCAACGCGCGCGAGGTGGCGGCCTCGGCGCAGCTGGTGATGCTGACGCAGCGCCTGGGCAAGAACCTGAACGAGTTCCTGGCCGGCGAAGGCGTCAACCCCGAAACCGCGTTCCTGCTGGGCAAGGACACCAACACCTTCCGCGAAACGCTGGACGGCCTGCTCAACGGCAGCGAGGCGCTGCGCCTGTCGGCGGCCGCCGACGAAGAAACGCGCGGCTACCTGAAGCAGCTGTCGCAGCGCTTTGAAGCGGTGCAGAAGACCACGCAGACCATCCTGCAGAATCTGCCGGGCCTGATTGCCGCCAAGCGCGCGCAACAGCAGATCTTCAACGACAACGAGGCGCTGCGCGGCGAGCTCTCGGCGCTGCAGCGTGCCTACGCGCAGTCGGCGCGCGTCCGCCCGGTGACGCTGGGCGCGACCGTGGTGTCGGCGGCCATGACGCTGCTGTGCCTGGTGGGCCTGGCGGCCCTGTACCTGCGCGATTCACGCATGCGCGCGCTGGAAGCCGAGGCGCGCGAGCGCGAGGCCGAGTCCCGCCGCCTGGACGAAAAGCGCAACAACGACAACACCCAGAAGGCGATTCTGCAGCTGATGAACGAGCTGCAGGACATCGCCGACGGCGACCTGACGCGCCAGGCCACGGTGACCGAGGACATCACCGGCGCCATTGCCGATTCGGTCAACTACACCGTGGAAGAACTGCGCGAGCTGGTCGGCCGGGTGCAGCAGACCGCCGGCGAGGTGACGCAGGCGTCGGGGCAGGTGCAGTCCACCTCGACCCAGCTGGTGTCAACCACCGAAGAGCAGTCGCGCCAGATCCGGCAGACCGGCGAATCGGTGGTGGACATGGCCGACCGCATCACGCAGGTGTCGCGCGGCGCGGCCGAGTCCGCCAACGTGGCGCGCGCCTCGCTGTCTGCCGCGGAGCAGGGCCAGCAGGCGGTGCAAAACGCCATCGCCGGCATGAACGATATCCGCGAGCAGATCCAGGAAACCTCCAAGCGCATCAAGCGCCTGGGCGAGTCGTCGCAGGAGATCGGTGAAATCGTCGAGCTGATCTCGGACATTACCGAGCAGACCAACGTGCTGGCACTGAACGCCGCCATCCAGGCCGCGTCCGCGGGCGAAGCCGGGCGCGGCTTCTCGGTGGTGGCCGAAGAAGTGCAGCGGCTGGCCGAACGCTCCGGCGAGGCCACCAAGCAGATCGGCGCGCTGATCCGCACCATCCAGACCGATACCCAGGACGCGGTGCACGCCATGGAGCGCAGCACGCAGGGCGTGGTGGAGGGGGCGCGGCTGTCGGACAACGCCGGTGCCGCACTGGTCGAGATCGGGCGCGTGTCGCGCCAGCTGGCCGAGCTGATCGAGCAGATCTCGCAGTCCACCTCACACGAGGCTGACCTGGCCACCACCGTGGCCCGCCATATCGAGCGCATCCTGCAGGTTACCGAGCAGACCACCACCGGCACGCGCCAGACCGCGCAGTCGGTGCGCCAGCTGACGCTGCTGACCGAAGAGCTGCGTAACTCCGTGTCGCGATTCAAGATCGCCTGAGTGGCCGGATGACGCCTGCGACCGCTTCCGCGCACCGCGGCCTTACCGGGCTTAGCGGCCACGCGCTCCATGCCAACTCCGCGCCTGCCGCCTGTTGCGGCAGGTCGCCCGCGGCCGCCTTCCGGGCGCCGCACTGGAAGCCGTCATGTCCCTGAATTTCCCTGTCCCGCGCGATGGCGCCGCAGCCGGCGCACCGGCTGACGCCGGCGCCGTGCCTGAGCCGGCTCCCGCGCCGCCGTCCGCGAGCGCGCCAGCTGTTTCCGATCCAGGCGCCCCCGCGCGCGACCTGTCCGGCCTGGCGTGGCTTGCGCCGAGCCTGCGCAGCGCGCTGGAAGACGCCGCCGCCGAGCTTGGCCACTATGTCGACGAGGTCCGCCAAGCGCCCGAAGCGCTGGGCGCGCGCGATACCACCTCACTGCGGCTGGCCGGCCAGCACCTGCACCAGGCCGCCGGCGCGGTGCATATCGTCGGGCTGCGCGGCACCGATCCGTATTGCCAGGCCCTGCGCCGCCTGCTCGAAGCCATCGACGCCGGCACCGTTGCCGCCGGCCCCGAGGCGCTGGCGGTATTCCGCGCCGGCGTGCAGGCGCTGGCCGAGTATGTCGACGACCTGATGGCCGGCGACGATGAAGCGCCGTTGCGCCTGTTCCAGCCCTATGCGGGCGTGCTGGCGCACCTGGGCGAAGAGCGCGTGCATCCGGCCGACCTGTGGCTCGATGAGCTGCAGATGCTGCCCGGCATGCTGCTGCCGGCGAGAGGTCCGGCGGCGGTCATGCGTGCGCGCCAGCAGTTTGAGTCAGCCTTGCTCAAGGCATTGCGCCTGCCTGCGCCGTGCCCCGACGCGGCGCTGCTGCGCGAAGCCTGGCTGCCGCTGTGCGCGGCGCTGGACGAGGTGCGCGCCAATGAGCAGGAGGCGCGCCGCGCGGCGGATCATCCGGATCGCGGGGTCTGGCATGTGCTGGGGCTGGTGTTCCGCGCGCTGGGCCTTGGCCTGTTGCCTTCCGACCTGCTGGCCAAGCGCTTTGCCGGCCGCGCCAACCTGCTGCTGCGCCAGTACCTGCAGGGCCATGTGCGCGTGCCGCAGGCGCTGCTCAACGACGCGGTGTTCCTGCTGGTCTGCACCGGCCTGGCCCGCGACGGGGCCGGTGACGGCGATGGCCTGGCTGCGCCGCGTGCCGATATTGCGCGCACGCTCGCGGCGTTCCGCCTCGACCCCGCACACGCGCTTGCCAATGCGGACTTCCGCCAGCGCTATTACGGCTGGCTCGACCCGATCGACACGCGCAACCTGCAGCAGGCCGCCGCCGGGCTGGAGCACGCCGCCGCCGGCGAACCGACCGGCTGGGAAACCGCGCTGGCCGCGCTGGCCGAAGCCGCGCAGCCGCTTGGGCAGCCGGCGCTGCAGCGCTGCCTGGCGCAGGCGGCCATGCACGGCGGGCAGCATCACCGTGGCGAGGCACTCGGCGCCTCCGGCATCGCGTTGTTTCTGGCGCGCGCGCTGGCGTTGCCGTGGCGCGTGCACGGGCAATCCGCCCATCCGGCGGCGGCGCGTTTTGCCGCGCAGTGCGAGGCGCTGGCGACATGCCTAGCCGATCCCGCCGCGAGCGCGCCCGCGTGGCTTGCGGGCATGGTCGACGAGGCGCGCGCCCAGGCGCTGCGCAGCGAGGCCGTGACGCAGCTGCGGGCGCAACTGGACAGCGGCGAATCGTGGCTGGACAGCTTCGACCGCAACGCGGCCCGCGCCGAAGGCGCCGGCCACCTGCGCGATGCGTGCCAGGCCTTTGCCGCGCTTGGCGCCACGCTGGCGCACTTGCAGTCGTCCGCCGCGCTGCCTGCAGCGCTGGTGGACGATGCCGCGCAGGCCGCCGCCGCGGTGCATTCCGTCAATGCGCGGCTGGCCGATCCGGGCGAACTCGCCGATGCCAGTGCGCGCGCCGCGCTGCTGGGCGAAGTCGCGGCAGAGCTGGGCGCGGTCCATGCCTTTGCCGATGCGCTGGAATTCGGCCGCGTGCGGCGGGCCGATACGCTTGCCGACGCCGGCGAGCCCGATGCGCCGCGCGCCGCGCAGCATCCGCTGGCCGCCGCGCGCGCCGCCGCGGCCGAGGCGATCCAGGCCGGCCCCGTGCCCGATGCGCCGCCCGTGCAGCGCCTGCGTGCCGCGCTGCAGGCGCTGGCCGACCAGGCCACCATCGACGACGATGCCGCGCTGCGCCGCCAGGCCGCCGAAGCCACCATGCAATGCAATGCCTGGCTGGCCGGCAGCGATGATGCCGCAGGCAGGCTGGCACTGGCACTGGCCGAGCCGGCGGGGGCTGCGGCACCCGCGGCCGCGCCGGCCGCGGCGCAAGGCCTGCCGGCTGCCGGTGACAAGGCGGCGCTGGACGCCGAACTGCTCGACATCTTCCTGAACGAAGCCGACGAGGTGCTGAGTGGCATCGCCGGCGACCTCGGCTCGGGCGTTGAGGCGCTGCACGATGCCGATACGCTCAGCCGCGTGCGGCGCGCCTTCCATACGCTCAAGGGCTCCAGCCGCATGGTCGGCCTGCATCGCTATGGCGAAGCGGCCTGGGCGGTCGAGCAGGTCATGAACCTATGGATTGCCGAGGCGCGCGAGCCGGTGCCGGCGCTGCTGTCGCTGCTGCGCCGCGCGCATGCCGAGCTGTCGGCGTGGGTCGCACAGCTGCATCGCGATGCGGCGACCTGGCACGACATCGCGCCGCTGGTGGCAGCCGCCGAGGCGGTGCGCGACCCGGCCGCCGCGCAGGCCGCGGACGAACTGCCAGTGTTGCCCGGAGCGGCTGCTGAAGCGCCGCCCGAGCCGGCCGCCGAGACTGCCGATCACACCGGCGCCGATGCCGCCGGGCACGGCGAAGACAATGTGATCCCGTTCCGCCTGTCCGGCGGCCTGTCGGACGAGGACGACCACTACAAGGTCATCGGACCGGTGCGCATCGGCCTGGCGCTCTACAACGTCTACCTGCAGGAGGCCGACGACCTGCTGCGCCAGTTCGCCACCGATATCTCCGAATGGCGGCATGAAGGCCATCCGTGCCCGAGCGAACTGGGGCTGCGCGTCGCCCACACGCTGCAGGGCAGTGCGTCCACCGTCGGACTGGAACCCGTGCGTGAGATCGCCGAGGCGCTGGAGGCCCTGCTGCTGCAGCTGGGCTCGCACCCGGTGGCGATGCACCCGGGCGATTTCCGCCTGCTGGAGCAGGCGGTCGAGCGCCTGCGTGGCATGCTCCACCAGTTTGCCGCGGGCGTCTGGCCGGATGCCGATGCCGGCCTGCGCCGCAGCCTGGTTGAGTTTGGCGAGCGCGCGCTGCTGCGTCCGCGCGTGGCGGTGCCCGCCGAGCCGGATGGCTCGGTCGCGCAGCTGCTGGGCCAGTTGCCGCCGGCGCAGGAAGACCAGCCGGAGCCGGCGGCATCGCCCGGGCCGGAGGCCGCACAGCCACTGGCCACGCCGCATGACGCGGTCGTTATCGCGCTGCCGACCCCGCACCGGGCGCCCCTTGCGCCGGTATCGGACGAGGGCGGCGCCCCGGATCCGGCGCTGGTCCAGATCTTCCTGGAAGAGGCACAAGGCACGCTGCCCGAGCTGGGCAAGCTGCTGCGCGGCTGGGAAGCCGCGCCGGAAGACTCGCGCCACGGCGGCCTGGTGCTGCGCGCGCTGCATACGCTCAAGGGCAGTGCGCGCATGGCAGGTGCCATGGCACTGGGCCAGGCCGCGCATGAAATGGAGACGCTGCTCGACGCCAGCCTGCGCGGGCAGGGACAGCAGGCCGTCGGGCCGAAGCTGTTCGAGCGGCTCTATGCCTGGTACGACCGCATCCTGGCGCATGTCGAGGCGCTGCCGTCCGGCCGCCTGCTGCCCGCGGACGACCCGGACGTGGTCAACGGCCTGGCCGAGGTGCCGGAGGACGCGCAGGCCGATGCGCCGCTGCCGCAGGCAGATGCCGTGGTCGAGGCGGTGCCCGCCGCCAGCCTGCCCGCCATGCCGGGGCCGGCAGACGTGATGGTGGCGATGCCGCCGGCCGTGCCCGCCGAGCCGCAACGCGCGCTGGTGCGTGTGCAGGCGCGCGCGCTCGACACGCTGATCAATGAAGCCGGCGAGGTCGGCGCCACGCGCGCACGCCTGGACAGCGAACTGGAGGCGATGCGCGCCTACCTGGGCGAACTGAACGACAACGTCGCGCGCTTGCGCGGGCAGTTGCGCGAAATCGAGATCCAGGCTGAATCGCAGATGGCGTCGCGCATTGCCGACGCGCAGCACAAGCAGGAATTCGATCCGCTCGAGTTCGACCGCTTCACGCGCTTCCAGGAGCTGACGCGGATGATGGCCGAGTCGGTCAACGACGTGGCCACCGTCGAGCAGAACCTGCAGCGCGGCTTTGACCGCGCCGCCGGCGACCTGGCCGCGCAGGCGCGCCTGACGCGCGGCATGCAGCGCGGGCTGATGCAGGCGCGCATGGTGCAGTTCGACGCGCTGGCCGAGCGCCTCTATCGCGTGGCACGCCAGGCCGCGGCCGAGACCGGCAAGGAAGTGCGCCTGTTGATCAAGGGCGGCACCGTGGAAATCGACCGCTCGGTGCTGGACCGCATGGCCGGCCCGATCGAGCACCTGATCCGCAATGCGGTGGTGCACGGCATCGAAGCCGCCGCGCCGCGCCGCGCCGCGGGCAAGGCCGCCACCGGCGCGCTGACGCTGGAGGTGCAGCAGGAAGGCAACGAGGTGGTGCTGCATTTCGTCGATGACGGCGGCGGGCTGGACCTGGCGCGCATCCGCGCGCGCGCGGTCGAGCGCTGCCTGCTGGCGCCGGACGACGACGCCAGCGAAGCGCGCCTGACCGAGCTGATCTTTGCGCCGGGCTTCTCCACTGCCGACGCGGTGTCGGAGCTGGCCGGCCGCGGCGTGGGCATGGACGTGGTGCGCGCCGAGACCGTGGCGCTGGGCGGACGCATCACGCTGGAGTCGAAGCCGGGGCAGGGCACCACCTTCACCGTACACCTGCCGCTGACCACGGCAATCACGCAGGTGCTGGTGATCTCGCTGGGCGCACGGCGCTATGCCGTGCCCAGTGGCATGATCGACCAGGTCCAGCAGCTGCGCGCCCCGGCGCTGCTGGATGCCTACAACCAGGGCCGCCTCACTGTGGCTGGCGCCGAGGTGCCGTTCTTCTACTTCGGCGCGCTGCTGGAGGAAGGCAACGCGGTCGCGGCCGGGCGCAAGTATTCGCCGGTGGTGTTGGTGCGCAGCGGCGCCGAGCGCGTGGCGGTGCATGTGGACGATGTGGTCGGCAACCGCGAAGTGGTGGTCAAGCACATCGGCCCGCACCTGGCGCGGCTGGAAGGCATTGCCGGCGCGACCACGCTGGGCGATGGCGAGATCGTGCTGATCTACAACCCGGTGGTGCTGGCGCAGCGCTTGGTGCGCGAACGCGGCCAGTTGGTGCCGCAGGCCTTGCCGCAGACGCCGGCGCTACCTGCCGTGCAGGCGCAGATGGGCGCGGTCGCGGAACTGGCGAGCGACGGCACCACCGAGCCGGTGCGTGGCCTGGCCGTGCAGCCGACCGTGATGGTGGTGGATGACTCGCTGACCGTGCGCAAGGCCACCCAGCGCCTGCTGGGCCGCGCCGGCTACCAGGTGGTGCTGGCGCGCGACGGTGTGGATGCGCTCAAGCAACTGCAGGATGTCATGCCGGACGCCATGCTGGTCGACATCGAGATGCCGCACATGGACGGCTTCGACCTGACGCGAAACGTGCGCTCCGACGCGCGCACCGCGCATATGCCGCTGGTGATGATCACCTCGCGCACGGCCGACAAGCACCGCCGCTATGCCGAGGAGATCGGCGTCAACGTGTACCTGGGCAAGCCTTACAACGAGGATGAACTGCTGGGCACGCTGCATCGGTTGCTGGGTGAGCGGGCGGCCGGTACGGCAGGGTCGGTGGCGCAGATGCTGGGGGACGGCCAGGCGGGCTGACGGTTTGCTCCCCTTTCCCGCTTGCGGGAGAGGGAGCATGCAGTTGGCATGCAAAGGGCAGCGGCGCGCTCAAGGGTCTGCCATGCAAAAGGCTCGACATCGCAAGATGCCGAGCCTTTTTTCCCTCCACCGGCGCGCCGTCCCGGCTGATTACCAGCGCATCTGCGCGTTCTTGCCGCCGGTGGTGACCGTCGCGGTCTTGGTCCGGCCCTGGTAAGTCGCCCGCACGTTGTACGTGCCCGACGGCGCCTTCAGCAAGCAGCGCGGACCGTCGGCGATAAAGCTGGCGACCTCCTTGCCGCCGCGCATCAGCTTGACGTCCACGTCGGACAGGTACTCGCCGCGCGCGCCCTGCGTGAACAGCAGGCTCATGTTGTACTTGCGCGCCTGCGATTGCAGCGCGACCTGCTCGTCTTCGGCGACACCGCCGCAGATATAGGCGACCGAGCCGGCCGTACGCTGGACCATGGCATCACGCGGCGGCGGCGGGGGCGGCGTGGTCAGCGGCGGGCGTGGCTGCGCGGGCGCTGCCATCGGCGGTGGCGCCGGCGCAGCTGGTGGCGTGCCGGTGGGCGCGGGTGCCGGGGATGCCATCGGCGGCGGTGCTGCCGTGGCAGGCGCCGCTATGCCCGGTGCGGGCTGTGTGGCAGGGGGCATGGTGTCGGCCGGCGGCGCGGCCGGCATCGTGGCACCCGGGGTCGGCGCCATGGTGCTGCCCGGGGCAACTGGCGCCGGGGCGGCAGGTGCAGGGTTGGTGTCTACCACCGGCGCCTGCGCATGGCTGGCAGCCGGCACCAGGGCCAGCAGCGCGACCACGCCGGCGCTGAGCGCGATCACCAGGCGCTTGACGCGCGAGCGGCGTGCCAAGCGCGCTTCGACAATTTCCAGCGAACGGGTAGGGGCAAACGGGAGCAGTTGCGGCATCGTGGCCTCCTTGGGCGAGCTTCGGAATCAGATGCCCCGGAGGACCCCGTGGGATCACTTCGGGTCTCTCTTTTCCATCCTAGGGCTCAAGGGTGGGCAACAGTGCCGGGGTTGGTCCTACATCCGCGTCAGCCGACGGCGCATTGTGGCCCGCAGGCGGCGTGCGAGCGACTTCGCAGGTACCGGAAGAAAAACGGCCCTTCCCGCAGGGGAAGGGCCGTTGACGGCGCGTGATCCTGGCGGGCGGGTTATTTCTGGCTCACCAGCCGCTTGGGCACCGACAGCGTCAGCGCCGCGCCCACCACCAGGCACGCGGCCAGCAGGTACATGCCCGAATCGGTGCTGTGGGTCAGGTCCTTGAGCCAGCCCACCGCATAGGGGCTGAGGAAACCAGCAAGGTTGCCCAGCGAGTTGATCAGCGCGATGCCCGCGGCCGCGCCAGTGCCGGCCAGAAAGGAAGTCGGCAGGCTCCAGAACAGCGGCAGCGTGGTCAGGATGCCGATGGTGGCCAGCGTCAGCGCCACCATTGCCAGCGTGGTGTCGCTATGCCATTGCACCGACAGCAGCAGGCCCAGCGAACCGGCCAGCGCGGGCAGCGCGATATGCCAGCGGCGCTCGCCGCTGCGGTCTGCGCTGTAGGCCACCAGCACCATGCCGACCACCGCGCAGCCATAGGGGATGGCGGTCAGCAGGCCGATATCGAGCGCGCCCTTGACGCCGGTCTGCTTGATGATGGTCGGCAGCCAGAAGCTGACGCCGTACAGGCCCATCACGAAGCAGAAGTAGATCGCGCTCATCAGCCAGACGCGCGGGCTGGACATCACGGTGCGGATCGGCGGGTCTTCCTTGTGCGCATCCTCGCTAGCGATATTGCGCTCCAGCAGCGCCTTCTCTTCCGGCGACAGCCACTTGGCGTGGGCGATGCGGTCGTCCAGGTAGGCCAGCACCCACAGGCCCACCAGGATCGACGGAATGCCCTCGAGCAGGAACATCCATTGCCAGCCGGACCAGCCGTTGTGGCCGTGGAAGGACTGCATGATCCAGCCTGACAGCGGCCCGCCGATTACGCCTGCCAGCGCGACCGCGGTCATGAAGTAGGTGGTGGTGCGCCCGCGCCGGTTGGCCGGGTACCAGTAGGTCAGGTACAGGATGATGCCGGGGAAGAAGCCTGCCTCGGCAATGCCCAGCAGGAAGCGCAGCACGTAGAACATGGTCGGCGTGGTGACGAACATCATCGCCGCCGAGATCGCGCCCCAGGTGATCATGATGCGCGCGATCCAGATGCGCGCGCCCACCTTGTGCAGGATCACGTTGCTGGGCACTTCGAACAGGAAGTAGCCGATAAAGAAGATGCCGGCGCCCAAGCCATAGATGGTCTCGCTGAACTGCAGGTCGTTGAGCATCTGCAGCTTGGCAAAGCCCACGTTGACGCGGTCCAGGTAGGCCACCACGTAGCACATCAAGAGGAAGGGCACCAGGCGCCAGCTGACCTTGCGGTAGGTGGCGTCTTCAAAGGCGGCGTCGCTGACGCCGGGGCTCACTGCGGTCGTTGTCATGCTGTCTCCTGAGGATATGGCGCTTCTGTGTGACGCGTTTTACAGCTACGGTACGACCGGCTCAGACGCAGCGGCCGCCGTCCACTTCGATGCAGGTGCCGGTGATAAAGGCCGCTTCGTCCGAGGCCAGGTACAGGCAGGCGTTGGCCACGTCCTGCGGGGTCGACATGCGGCCCATCGGGATGGTGGCAAGGAACCTGGCGCGGTTCTCGGGCGTATCGGGCATGCCCATGAATTCTTCGAGCAGTGCGGTGGCGCCGATCACCGGGTTGACGCAGTTGACGCGGATATTGTCCTTGCCGAGTTCCGCGGCCATGGCCTTGCTGGCGGTGATCACCGCGCCCTTGCTGCCGTTGTACCAGACCAGGCCCGGGCGCGGCCGGATGCCGGCGGTGGAGGCGATATTGACGAACACGCCGCCGCCGCGCTGGCGGAAGTGCGGGATAAAGGCGCGCGCCGACCAGTAGATGCTCTTGAGGTTGACGGCGTAGACGCGGTCGAACTCCTCCTCGGTGACTTCGAGGATGGGCTTGTTGCGATGGGTCGTGCCGGCGTTGTTGACCACGATATGCACGTCGCCGAAGGTGGCCAGCGCGGCTTCGCGCATGGCTTCGGTGTCGGCTTCGCGCGAGACGTCGGCGCGCACCGCGCGGGCCCGGCCGCCGGCGTCGCGGATCGCGGCGGCGACGCGTTCGGCGGCTTCCTCGCGCAGGTCGGCGACCACCACGTTGGCGCCTTCGCGCGCGAAGGTGTGGGCAATGCCTTCGCCGAACCCGGAACCGCCGCCGGTGACGATCGCTACCTTGTTGGCCAGTCTCATGGCTTGTCTCCTGGTGTTGTGGTTATGTTCTGGTGATCAGTGCTGCGAGGGGTCTCAATGCCTAATGCGAGAACGGCCCCTGGCCGCGCAGTGCATTGGCAACCATCATCAGTGCCAGCAGGAAGGGCAGTGCCACATACAGGCACCAGTGCACGCGGTCGCCGACGACGTCGCCCCACTTGCGCTTGAAGACCTGCAGCCGCGGCATGCCGGAAGGATTGGTGGCGCGCTTGTTCCGCACATGCCACGCCATCCAGAAGAAGAAGATGGCAAAGGCGACGGACAGGAAATTGATGTTACCCATGTTGGATGGCGATGGTTTTCAGGGTGGTGAATCCGTACAGGGCCTCGAAGCCCTTCTCGCGGCCGTAGCCGGACTGGCCGGTGCCGCCGAAGGGCAGCTCCACGCCGCCGCCGGCACCGTAGTTGTTGATAAAGACCTGGCCCGCGCGCAGCTTGTGCGCCAGGCGCAGCTGGCGCCCGCCGTCGCGCGTCCAGACCCCGGCCACGAGCCCGTAGGGCGTGCCGTTGGCCAGTGCGATGGCTTCGGCCTCGGTGTCGAACGGCATGGCGGCCAGCAGCGGGCCGAACACTTCTTCCTGCGCCAGCCGGTGCGCCGGCGGCACGTCGCGGAACAGCATCGGCACCTGGTAGTAGCCGGCCTCCGGCGCCTCGGCCACGATCTGGCCCTGAGCCATCACCGACACGCCGGCGTGCTGCGCATCGGAAACGAAATCCCACACGCGCTGCTGCTGCTTGCGGCTGATCAGCGGGCCGCATTCCAGGTCCAGCTCTGACGGGCCCACGCGCAGCGACTCGAACACCGACGCCAGTCGGTCGAGCAGCGCGTCATAGACTGGCCGCTCCACCAGCAGGCGGCTGCCGGCCGAGCAGGTCTGGCCGGCATTCTGCACGATGCCGTTGACTACCACCGGCACCAGCGTATCCAGGTCGGCATCGGCAAAGACGATCTGCGGCGACTTGCCGCCCAGCTCCAGCGTGACCGGCACGTGGTTCTCGGCGGCCAGCTGGGCCACCTGCTTGCCGGTCTGGGGCGAGCCGGTGAACGAGATATGGTTGATGCCCGGGTGGCGCGCCAGCGCGGCGCCGGCTTCATGGCCGTAGCCGGTGATGATATTGAGCGCACCTTCGGGCAGACCGGCCTCGGCGGCGATCTCGGCCACGCGCAGCAGCGACAGGCAGGCGTCCTCGGCCGGCTTGACCACGCAGGCGTTGCCGGTGGCCAGCGCCGCGCCCACGCTGCGCCCGAAGATCTGCAGCGGGTAGTTCCAAGGGATGATGTGGCCGGTTACGCCGTGCGGCTCGCGCACGGTCAGCACGGTGTAGCCGGGGTTGTAGGGGATGGTCTGGCCGTGCAGCTTGTCGACCGCGCCGGCGTAGAACTCGAAATAGCGGGCCACGGCGCGGGCATCGGCGCGCGCCTGGCGCAGCGGCTTGCCGGTGTCGCGGGCCTCGAGCGCGGCCAGCTCGTCCTCGTGGGCGATCAGCGCCACGGCGACGCGGTTGAGCAGGCGCACCCGCTCGGCTGGCGCCATCTGGCCCCAGGCGCCTTCGGCGGCCTGGCGGGCCGCATGGACGGCGACGTTGATATCGGTGGCGTTGCCGCGTGCGATCTCGGCGAACGGCTCGCCGTTGGACGGATCGAAGACCTTGATGCGCAGGCCGTTGTCGGGCGCGATCAGGCGGTTGGCGACGAAGTGCTGGGCGTGCATGGGTGGCTCCGGGGCAGCAGGTGCAACAGGGGGGGGCAGCACGGCGGCTGCACTATTCAGTGACGGCTGAAGAATGCGCCATTATCGCCGACACCGGCCAGCGTGCAATGCGCCGTGCCTGGCCCAGTTGTCAGCCTGCGGTCAGGCACGAGCCGCTATAATGCCCGCCATCCAACAACACACCGCAGGCATCTGGAGAATCGCATGAGCTTCAATCTCGTGTCCCCGGGCAAGGACATCCCCAACGATTTCAACGTCATCATCGAGATCTCGGCCCAGAGCGATCCGGTGAAGTACGAGGCAGACAAGGAAACCGGCCTGCTGTTCGTCGACCGCTTTATCGGCACCGGCATGCGCTATCCGGCCAACTATGGCTACATCCCGCAGACGCTGTCGGGCGATGGCGACCCGGTGGATGTGCTGGTGCTGTCGCCGTTCCCGATCCTGGCCGGCGCCGTGGTGCGCTGCCGTGCACTCGGGATGCTGAAGATGACCGACGAGTCGGGCGTGGACGCCAAGCTGGTGGCCGTACCCCTGGATAAGCTGTCGCCGGCCACCGCCTACATGAAGGGCCTGTCGGACGTGCCGCAGAATCAGCTGGACCAGATCAAGCACTTCTTTGAGCACTACAAGGCACTGGAAGCCGGCAAGTGGGTCAAGGTCGAAGGCTGGGCCGGCATCGAGGAAGCCCACAAGGAAATCACCGACGGCGTGGCCAACTACAAGAAGTAAGCTGAACCTCCGCTGAAGAAGCCCCGCTCCGGCGGGGTTTTTTGTTGCCGCGCGCTTGACGCACCGCAGTACCTGGGCAAGTGCCTTGCGCTACGCTGTGCGGGTGCTGACAAGAGGAGTCCCCATGCATTCCATCACCGAAATCCAGGCATCGCCGCAGGCCTTGTCGCCGTCGCGCCGCTATGACCGGCTGGCGGTGTGCTTCCACTGGGCGGTATTCCTGCTGGTGGCGCTGGCCTATGCCGCGATCGAGCTGAAGGGCAGTTTTGCCAAGGGCACGCCGCCGCGCGCGCTGGCGATGACGGTCCATGAATGGGCGGGCGCTCTGGTGCTGGTGCTGGCGGTGCCGCGCCTGCTGTGGCGCCTGGTGCGCGGCGCGCCTGCGCTGGAGCCGGGCGCGCGCTGGATGCAGTTGGTCGGCGAGGCCATGCACTGGGTGTTTTACCTGTATATCCTGGCCCAGCCGCTGCTGGGGCTGCTGGCGATGAACGCTGGCGGCCACCTGCTGGTGCTGCCTTCGCTGGGGATAGAAGTGCCAGCGCTGGTGGCAGCCGACCCGGCGCTGAAGGACACCGTCAAGGCAATCCACGAGACCCTGGGCACCGCCTTCTACCTGGTGATCGGGCTGCATGCGATGGCGTCGCTGTTCCACCACTACATGCTGGGCGACAATACGCTGCGGCGGATGTGGCGCTGAGCGCCGGCTCGCGTATTCAGGCGCGGGCGAACGGGTTGCGCTCGCCCAGCTCGTCCAGGTAGGCGTCGATGCCCTGGCGCTCGCGTTCCAGGAAGCGCTCGACGGCATCGGCAAAAGCGGGATGCGCCAGCCAGTGGGCCGAGCGCGTGGCCACCGGCAGGAAGCCGCGCGCCATCTTGTGCTCGCCCTGGGCGCCGCCTTCGAAGGTGCGTATGCCTTGCTCGATGCAGAATTCCAGCGGCTGGTAGTACGCGGTTTCGAAGTGCAGGCAGGCGTGGTACTCCAGCGCGCCCCAGTAGCGCCCGTAGAGCGTGCTGACTTCGGGCGTATCGTCATAGACCAGCAGCGAGCTGGCGATGGGCTGGCCCTCGCGCTCGGCGATCACCAGCAGCAGGTGCTGCGGCATGGCGGCGCCGATGCGCCGGAAGAAATCCAGGTTCAGGTAGGGCGTGGAATGGTGCTCGCGGTAGGTCTGGCGATAGCACCGGTTGAAGAACTTCCACGCATCGTTGTCGATCTGCGCGCCACGCAGGCGCCGGAAAGTGATGCCGGCCTGCGCCACCTGGCGGCGCTCGGCGCGGATGTTCTTGCGCTTTTTCTGCGACAGCGTGGCGAGGAAGTCGTCGAAGCTGCCGTAGCCGTCGTTGGTCCAGTGGAACTGCACGCCGTGCCGCATCAGCATGCCGGCCTGCTGCATCAGGGCGGCCTCGGCCTCGTCGGGGAACAGGATGTGCAGCGACGACATCTGGCTTTCGGCGGCCAGCGCCAGCGCCATCTGCAGCAGCAGGCGGCGCGCATGGGCGTCTTCGGCCAGCAGCCGCGCGCCGCGCACCGGCGTGAAGGGAATTGCCGCCAGCCATTTGGGGTAGTACTCGAGCCCGTTGCGGGCATAGGCGTCGGCCCAGGCCCAGTCGAAGACATACTCGCCATAGGAATGCGCCTTGGCGTAGAGCGGCATGGCCGCGGCCAGCCGTTCCGGGTGGCCGTCCTTGCCCGGCGCCCATAACGTCAGGTAGCGCGGGTTCCACCCGGTTTCGGCGCAGGCGCTGCCGCTGGCGTGCAGGGCATGCAGGAAGGCGTGCTTCAGGAACGGCGTGGCATCCGCGTGGTGCGCCACCAGGGCGTCCCAGGCGGCGGCATCGATCTCGCCCAGGTCGGAGATGATCTCGGTACGGTATTCCTGCGCAGGGTCGCCCGCCGCCTTGCGCTTGTGCTGTGCCGGCTGGCGCTGGTCCTTGCCAGGCACGCATGATTCAGACTGCATTGCACCAGTTTCCGTCTGTGGATCGAGCGAGTCTACCGGAAACGATGCGCCGTTGCTGTGCCCGCGGCAGGCGCGGGGCGGCCGTCGTAAAATGGAGCATCCTCGTCACCAGTGCTGCCGAAGCATCCCGGGATGCTTCAGGCGGCCCGCCTGCGCGCGGCATGGTCCGTCCGATAACCAAGGCCCGATATGAAGAACCCGTTTTTCAACCTGTATTCCCACGGCTTTGCGCGTGTCGCGGTGGGCGTGCCCGTCTGCCGGGTGGCCGACCCGGCCTTCAACGCGGCCGAGACCATTGCCCTGGCGGCGCAGGCGGCACAGCAGGGCGCCGTGCTGGTGGCGTTCCCGGAACTGGGCATCTCCGCCTATACCTGCGACGACCTGTTCCACCAGCGCGCGCTGCTGGACGCCTGCGAGGCGGCGCTGGCCACCATCGTCGAGGCCTCGCGCAAGCTGCCGGCGGCGCTGATCGTCGGCATGCCGCTACGGGTCGAGCACCAGTTGTTCAACTGCGCCGTGGTGGTGGCGCGCGGGCGTATCCAGGGCGTGGTGCCCAAGTCCTACTTGCCGAACTACTGGGAGTTCTATGAGGCGCGCCAGTTCAGCGCCGCCGACAACGCCGCGGTCGAGTCCATCCGGCTGCTGGGCCAGGACGTGCCGTTCGGCGCCGGGTTGCTGTTCGATGTCGAAGACATCCCCGACTTCCGCTTCCATGCGGAAATCTGCGAAGACGTCTGGGTGCCGATCCCGCCGTCGTCGTTCGCGGCGCTGGCCGGGGCCACGGTGCTGGTCAACCTGTCGGCCTCGAATATCGTGGTCGGCAAGGCCGGCTACCGGCACCAGCTGGTCTCGCAGCAGTCGGCGCGATGCCTGGCGGCCTACCTGTACACCTCGGCCGGCAAGGGCGAGTCCTCCACCGACCTGGCCTGGGACGGCCAGGCGCTGATCTGCGAGAACGGCGAGCTGCTGGCCGAATCCGAGCGCTTTGCCGATACCTCGCACCTGCTCTGCGCCGATATCGATGTCGAGCGGCTGTCGCGCGAGCGCATGCACCAGGTGACCTTCGGCCACTCGGTGCGCCGGCACAAGGCAGAAGTGGACAAGTTCCGTGTGGTGCGCTTCCCGCTCGACCTGACCCTGGAAAAATCGCTGCCGCTGGCGCGCAACGTGGCGCGCTTCCCGTACGTGCCGGCCGATCCGCGCCAGCGCGACGAACGCTGCATGGAGGTCTACAACATCCAGGTGCAGGCGCTGGTGCAGCGCCTGTCGGCCAGCAAGATCAGCAAGGTGGTGATCGGCGTCTCGGGCGGGCTGGATTCCACTCACGCGTTGCTGGTCTGCGCCAAGGCGATGGACCGCCTGGGCCTGCCGCGCGCCAATATCCTGGCCTACACCATGCCGGGCTTTGCCACCAGCGACCGCACGCTGCTGCAGGCGCGCCAGCTGATGCAGATGGTGGGCTGCACCGCGACCGAGATCGATATCCGCCCGTCGTGCCTGGCCATGCTGAAGGACCTGGGCCACCCGTACGCCGCCGGCGAGAAGGTCTATGACGTGACCTTCGAGAACGTGCAGGCCGGCGAGCGCACCAACCACCTGTTCCGGCTGGCCAACTTCCACCATGCCATCGTGATCGGCACCGGCGACCTGAGTGAACTGGCGCTGGGCTGGTGCACCTATGGCGTGGGCGACCACATGTCGCACTACAACGTCAACGCCAGCGTGCCCAAGACGCTGATCTCGCACCTGGTGCGCTGGGTGGCTGAGACCGGGCAGGTGGGCGAGGGCGGTTCCGACGTGCTGCTGGCCGTGCTCGACACCGACATCAGCCCCGAGCTGGTTCCGGGCGACAGCAACCACGGCCCCGAGCAGAAGACAGAGAGCACCATCGGCCCGTATGAGCTGCAGGACTTCAACCTCTACTACACGCTGCGCTTCGGCTTCACGCCGTCCAAGATCGCCTTCCTGGCGCTGCACGCCTGGGGCGACCGCGAGCGCGGCGTATGGCCCAACGGCCCGCATGTGGTGCGCAACCAGTACGGGCTGCCGGAGATCAAGCGCAACCTGGCGATCTTCCTGGACCGCTTCTTCCGCACCAGCCAGTTCAAGCGCTCGTGCATCCCGAACGCGCCCAAGGTGGGCTCGGGCGGATCACTGTCGCCGCGCGGTGACTGGCGTGCGCCGAGCGATTCAGAGTCGGTGGTGTGGCTGGCGGACCTGGAGAAGGTGCCGGATTGATGACCGTTTCTTGCCGATAAGAAAAATGGCCCGCATCGAGCGGGCCATTTTTCTGACTGCGTGATTGTCATGGCGCCGGGCCGGAAACCAGTTTCAGCCCCACCACGCCACCCAGGATCAGCGCGATGCAGCCCATGCGCGCCAGCGATGCGGGCTCGCCCAGCCAAAGCATCCCGAGCATCGCGGTGCCCGCCGCGCCGATACCGGTCCACACCGCATAGGCCGTGCCCACCGGCAGCACGCGCAGCGACAGCGTCAGAAGCAGGATGCTGGCCATCCCGGTGGCGACCGTATAGACGCTGGGCCAGAACCGGCTGAAGCCGGCCGACCATTTCATGCCGAAGGCGAAGGCGATTTCAAGCAGGCCGGCAACGGCCAACAGGGTCCAGGACATCTCTCAGGCGGCCAGCAGGCGATGCGTGAACAGGCTGTGCAGCGTGCGCACGAACAGCACCACGATCGCGGTCGTCAGCACCAGCAGGATCAGTCCCGCCAGCCAGGCCAGCACGGCGGACTGCTCGTGCCCGGCGTACTTCAGCGCCGCGTTCGATAGCGCCGCCATCGGGAAGCTGATGGCCCACCACGACGGCGCGAACGGCGCCGGGCGGCGGAACACGCGCCACGACAACAGCAGGAACAGGAACAGGCCGAAGTAGAACAGCATGCCGGCGAACATGTCGACGCTGCCGGTCATATTGACGTAGGCCAGGAAGCCCACCTCGAACGGCGCGATCAGGATGATCAGCGACGGCACCATGCCGGCCGGTAGCGGATCGTGGTGGATCAGGCGCGAGATGATCATGGTGAAGAACACCAGCGCGATCACGGTGCCGACGCCGACGGCGAGCAGGTTGACTTCATGCGCCCAGGCCATCGGCATGGTGCCGCCGGCCACGGCGATGTCCAGTGTGGCCACGCCGGGGATCAGCCACGCCGGCACCACGTTCGCCGCCTCGGTCCGGCCGTGCAGCAGCCGCCCGGCGATGACAAAAGTCAGCCCCACGGTGATCACGGTGCCGAGCGTCCAGATCGTCTGGCCCAGAGTCTCGTGATGCGCGCCGACCACCGACGACAGCAGCAGGATCGCAATCGCGATGGTGCCGAAGAAGTTGCCGGCGACGGGGTGGCTGAACTCGGCCCTGACCGCGTCCGGGTAGCGCAGCCACTTGGCCAGGTAGCCGGCGGCCAGCGCCAGGAAGGCGAGCACCGCGACCACGCCAACCGCGTTGCCAATGACGGGGCTGACGCCGAATGCGGAGCCGGCGCCGCGCCATGCCATGGACAGGCCAGACAGGCCCATGACGGCGCCGAACAGGTTGACCGGAAGGTGTTTCACCGAGCTGCGCGGCGCCGGCAGGGTGGCCGCGGGATGGGCTGCAAGAGTCATAGGGGTGGGTCTGCTTTTCAGTGGGGGCGCCGGCTTGGCGTGCCTGGCGGGAGGGTTGCCGGGGCCGCGTCCTGGATCGGACGGGGCCTGGTGAAAGGAATTATGGTTGCCGCTCTTGCTGGCCGAAAGGCGCTAGACACGTCAAATCCAGCCAAACCAATCGCGATGTCTGCCAGCGCCCGCGCAGCGCCGGAATTCCTGCCTAGACTGCGCCCCGGTTCTGATCCGTAGTGAGAGGAAAGACAGGAATGACTAGACGAAACATGAAAAGAGCCAGCATGGCTGGATTGCTGCTGGCGTGCTGCCTGGGCCTCGCGGCCTGCATCCAGGCGCCGATCCGGCGCCACGAAGGCGAACCCGTGCTGCGGCACGGGCAGGGCGGTGCACGCGAGCATGTCGACGGGGTCGATATCTGGATGCGCGGCGAACCGCCGCGGCCCTACGAGGTGCTGGCCTACACCAGCGTGGAAACGCCGGAAGGCTGGATCGGCGAACGCTTCCTGCTGAAGCGGGTGGCCAGCCGCGTGCGCGAAGCGGGCGGCGACGCTGCGCTGCTCGGCGACCAGCGCAGCCGAGTGGTCGCGCTGCAGCGCGCCGGCAGTCACACCGCGCTGGCGGAGTCGCAGCGCATCGTCGAGATCACCATCGTGCGTTACCGCTGACCCTCCGCGCTGGCGGAATCTGCCTAGACTGCCAATATCAGCCACGCGCCAGCCAACCGCCGGCCACCGCCCCGGTCCCCTGCCTTGCTGCCATGAAGATTGCCGTCGTTGCCTTCCCCGGCTTCCAGATGCTGGACCTCGCCGGCCCCATTGACGTGTTCCACGAAGGTGCCCGCCAGGCCGGGCAGCCTGACGCCTACCAGTTCGAGATCATCGCGCCGGTCCCGGGTCTGCTGACTGCCTCCAACGGCATGCGCGTCGAGCCGGACGCGACGCTCGATACTTGCAGTGACGATATCGACACGCTGCTGGTCGCAGGCGGCCCGGGGTTGCGGCAGCAGCAGCAGGACGAGACCGTCAGCGCCTGGCTGGCACGGCAGGCCCGGACCGTGCGGCGGATGGGGTCGGTCTGCTCCGGCGCGATGGTGCTGGCGCATGCGGGCCTGCTTGACGGGCGCAGCGTCACCACGCACTGGAACACCACCGACCGCCTGGCGCGCTTGTTTCCGGGCGTCCAGGTCGAACCGGACCGGATCTATGTCAAGGACGGCAACCTGTACACCTCGGCCGGCGTGACCGCGGGCCTGGACCTGGCGCTGGCTCTGGTCGAGGAGGATTTCGGCCGCGCCGTGGCGCTGCGCGTGGCGCGCGAGCTGGTGATGTTCCTCAAGCGTCCGGGCGGGCAGTCGCAGTTCAGTGCCCACCTGGCGGCGCAGACCGCCGAGCGCAACGCGATCCGTGAGGTGCAGGGCTGGGTGGTCGAGAACCTGGCGGGCAACCTGTCGGTGGAGGCGCTGGCGGCGCATGCCGGCATGAGCGCGCGCAACTTTGCCCGCATCTTCAAGCAGGAATGCCAGGTGACGCCGGCGGATTTTGTCGAGGCCGCGCGCATCGATGCCGCGCGTCGGCTGCTGGAGGGCTCGCGCCATCCGCTCAAGCGCGTGGCGGCGCTGGCCGGCTTCAGCGATCCGAACAACCTGCGCCGCGCCTTTTTGCGCCGGGTCGGGGTGGCACCGTCGGACTACCGGCGCCGCTTTCGCGGCGAGGCCTGAGCAAGTGCTGTGCACAGGGCTTGCACAGGCTTTGCACAGGTTTTCCGGTCTGGTATCCACAGGGTTGTCCACAGCCTTGGGCGCCGGCGGGCCGCCACGCGGTGCGCACTGGCGAACGTTCTGGCCGCGCCGGGCGAGGGATAGCGGGGAATACGTGGCGCCAATGACTGGTAAAATGCCAGCCGGAGAGCGCCGCGACCGCGGCGATGCGCCGCCAGGCGCGTGAACAAACGATAAACAGGGGCCAGTCATGAAGCAGATTACCGCCATCATCAAACCGTTCAAGCTCGACGAGGTGCGTGAAGCCCTGGCCGACGTCGGCGTGACCGGGCTGACGGTGACCGAAGTGAAGGGATTTGGCCGCCAGAAAGGGCATACCGAGCTCTACCGTGGCGCCGAGTATGTGGTCGACTTCCTGCCCAAGATCAAGATCGAAGTGGTGGTGGCCGAGAACCAGCTGGACACCGTGCTGGACGCCATCGTCAAGGCCGCCCACACCGGCAAGATCGGCGACGGCAAGATCTTCGTCACCGAGATCGAGCGCGTGATCCGCATCCGCACCGGCGAGCAGGACGAAGCCGCGGTCTGAGCCACGGGCCAGGACAGAAAGACGCCGCCTTGCGAGGCGGCGTTTTTGTTGGCGGGGTGGCGTTCAGCTGGGCAGCTTCCACCCGTAGCGCACCGACACCAGCCGCATGGCGATGATCGCCACTGCCCCGGTCAGCAGCGCCGCTTCCTGCTGCACCGCCAGCCAGCTCATGCCGACATAGATCCAGCAGCCGATAAAGGAGCAGGTGGCGTAGGGCGAGCGGTCGCGCAGGATCATCGGCACCTCATTGCACAGCACGTCGCGCACCACGCCGCCGAACACGGCCGAGATGATGCCCATCATCACCGCCACGGTGGGCGTCATCTGCGCCACCAGCGCCAGCGAGGCGCCGGTCACCGAGAACAGCCCCAGCCCGATCGCGTCGGCCACGATCATGGCCCGGTCCGAGGCCACGCGGCTGACCACGCGCAGCACGAACGAGGCGCCGAACGACATCACGAAGATCAGCAGCACGTAGCCTTCGTGGTCGACCCAGTAGAACGGGCGCCGGTCCAGCAGCACGTCGCGCACGGTGCCGCCGCCAAAGGCGGTGGCAAACGCCACCACGAAGGTGCCGACCACGTCCAGGCGCTGCTTGCGCGCGTCAACCACGCCCGAAACCGCAAAGGCGAGCACGCCGATCACCTCCATGATGTGGAGGATCAGGGGCAGCCGCCCCATCAGCAAGTCAAGCGGAACGTGCATCCGCGGCGAGGCGTCAGGTGCGCGGCTGGCGCAGCAGCACCATCAGTGCGCCGGCGCCGCCTTCGGCCTCGCGCGCCTGCACGAAGGCGAGCACTTCTTCCTTCTGCACCAGCCAGCTGCGCACCTTGCCCTTGAGCACCGGCTGCTTGTCGGGCGAGCCCAGGCCCTTGCCGTGGATCACGCGCACGCAGCGCACGCCGTTGCGCACCGAGCGGCGCAGGAACTCGGCCAGCGCCTCGCGCGCCTCGTCGCTGCGCAGGCCGTGCAGGTCGACCTTGTCCTGCGGCACCCATTCGCCGCGGCGCAGCTTGCGGATCACGTCCATGCCGATGCCGGGCCGACGGAACGACAGGGTCTCGTCGGTTTCCAGCAGGCTTTCCACGTCGAAATCATCGGACAGCGAGGCCGCCAGCACCGCTTCGTCGTTGCGGCGCGACTGCACCGGCACCGGGGCGGGCTTGCTGGCGGGCACGGGGGCGCGGTTGCGGTCGCGCAGCTGGCTGACCTGGCCCACGCTGGTGCGGAAGACGTCGGCCTCCTCGCGGGCGCGCTGGGCGGCCTGCTCGGCGGCCACGCGCTCGGTTTCTCGGCGCTCGGTATCGGCCTTGAGGGTGTCGCGCAGCCTGGCAAGGTCGTTCAGGCCGAATCGTTGGGGCGGTCGGTCGGGTTTGCGGGCGCCGTGCGTCATTGAGAATCTCCGGGGGCTCGGCGCCGATTATATCGACTGGCGGGGCAGCAGGAGGGCGGCACGAGGTGCCAAAGGGGACGCGCCGGCGGGCCGTGACGGCCCGGCCGGCGGAGGGAGCTGTGCTTACTTCAGGGCTTCGACAAAGCGCTGGGCGTCCAGCGCGGCCATGCAGCCCGTGCCGGCGCTGGTGATGGCCTGGCGGTAGACATGGTCCTGCACGTCGCCGGCGGCAAACACGCCCGGCACGCTGGTGGCGGTGGCGTCGCCCTGCAGGCCCGATTTGGTCACCAGGTAGCCGTTTTCCATGGCCAGCTGGCCTTCGAACAGGTCGGTGTTGGGCTTGTGGCCGATGGCGATGAACACGCCGGCCAGCTTCAGGTCCTCGGCCTGGCCGGTCTTGGTGCCGCGGACGCGGATGCCGGTCACGCCGGATTCATCGCCCAGCACCTCGTCCAGCACGCTGTCGTAGCGGATCACCACGCGGCCTTCCTTTTCGCGCTGCAGCAGGCGGTCGACCAGGATCGGCTCGGCGCGGAAGCTGTCGCGGCGGTGGATCACGGTGACCTTGCTGGCGATATGCGACAGGTACAGCGCCTCTTCCACGGCGGTGTTGCCGCCGCCGACCACGGCCACTTCCTGGTTCTTGTAGAAGAAGCCGTCGCAGGTGGCGCAGGCCGACACGCCGCGGCCCATAAAGGACTCTTCGGACGGCAGGCCCAGGTACTGCGCCGAGGCGCCGGTGGCGATGATCAGCGCATCGCACGTATATTCACCGGCGTCGCCGATCAGGCGGAAGGGGCGGGCCGGCTGGCCGTTGTCGTCCACCAGCTTGGCAGTGTGGATGTGATCGAAGATGATTTCGGTCTTGAATTCCTCGGCGTGCGCCAGCAGGCGTTGCATCAGTTCAGGACCCTGGACGCCCTTGGCATCGCCCGGCCAGTTCTCGACGTCCGTGGTGGTCATCAGCTGGCCGCCCTGTGCCAGGCCGGTGATCAGCACCGGCTCCAGGTTAGCGCGGGCCGCGTAGACCGCGGCGGTGTAGCCGGCGGGACCAGAACCGAGAATCAGCACTTTTGCGTGTTTTGCCATGATGCGTTCCTGTGGCCGGTGCGGCATGCTGCCCACCGGCATTGCTCGAAAGCGACATTATAAGAGGAGCCGCATTTGCTCACTGTTGCAAATTCCAATGAGTGCGATAGTCTCGGGCCACGTTAAAATGGCCGCCACGATGACCGTCAGCCACCCGGTGAGTGACCACTGACCGATGCCGGCATCGGCCCGAAACGCATCCGGAATCACCTTACACGCGAGTCTTAACCAGGCATGGCCCGAGCTACCACGACCACCCGCACCGATCCCTCAGCCTTGCCATCCCGCATCGGCAAACTGCTGGGCGAGGTCCGCTGGTTTCTGCTGCTGGCCGTCACGCTGGGCTTCCTGTGCGTGCTGGCCAGCTACAGCAAGACCGATCCCGGCTGGTCGCATGCCAACCAGGTGGCCGATATCCACAACCTGGGCGGCCGCGTCGGCGCCTGGGTGGCCGACGTGCTGTTCTTTATCTTCGGCTTTTCCGCCTACTGGCTGGCGGTGCTGCTGGTGCGCCGCTGCTGGCGCGGCTGGCGCACGCTGACCGCCGAGCTGCCCGAGCGCGCGGACCACGGCCTGCACCGCCAGGGCGTGACCGTCAGCTGGATCGGCTTCGGGCTGACCCTGTTCTCCAGCATGGGCCTGGAGGCGATCCGCATGTACCCGCTGCGCGCCGCGCTGCCGCGCGCGCCGGGCGGGGTGCTGGGCGATCTGCTGGGCGGCTGGCTGCAGGTGGCGCTGGGCTTCACCGGCGCGACCCTGCTGCTGTTGCTGCTGCTGGCGATCGGGCTGTCACTGTTCTTCCATTTCTCCTGGCTGACCGTGGCCGAGCACGTCGGCGGCTTTGTCGAGACCCTGTTCCTGGGCTTCAAGGCCCGCCGCGAGAGCAAGCAGGACCGCATTATCGGCGAGGCCGCCAAGACCGAGCGCAAGGAAACCGTCGAGGTGCAACGCGTGCGCATCGAAGAAGCAGCGCCGGTGCAGATCGTGCGCCCGCAGGCGGTGCCCAAGCATGAGCGCGTCGAGCGCGAGAAGCAGCAGCCGCTGTTCGCCGATATCCAGGACTCTGACCTGCCGCCGCTGTCGCTGCTGGACCCGATCCCGCCGCACCAGGAAACCGTCAGCGCCGAGACCCTGGAATTCACCTCGCGCCTGATCGAGAAGAAGCTCAAGGACTTCGGCGTCGAGGTCAAGGTGGTGGCGGCCTACCCGGGCCCGGTCATCACACGGTATGAGATCGAGCCCGCCACCGGCGTCAAGGGCAGCCAGGTGGTGAACCTGGCGCGCGACCTGGCGCGCTCGCTGTCGCTGGTGTCGATCCGCGTGGTCGAGACCATCCCGGGCAAGAACTACATGGGGCTGGAGCTGCCCAACCCGAAGCGCCAGACCGTGCGCCTGTCGGAAATCCTTGGTTCGCAGGTCTACAACGAGAGCGCGTCCAGCCTGACCATGGCGTTGGGCAAGGACATCGCCGGCAAGCCGATGGTGGCCGACCTGGCCCGCATGCCGCACTGCATGGTGGCCGGCACCACCGGCTCGGGCAAGTCGGTCGGCATCAACGCGATGATCCTGTCGCTGCTGTACAAGGCCAAGGCGGAAAGCGTACGCCTGATCCTGATCGACCCGAAGATGCTTGAAATGAGCGTCTACGAGGGCATCCCGCACCTGCTGTGCCCGGTGGTGACCGACATGCGCCAGGCCGGCAATGCCCTGAACTGGGCCGTCGGCGAGATGGAGCGCCGCTACAAGCTGATGAGCAAGCTGGGCGTGCGCAACCTGGCCGGCTACAACAAGAAGATCGATGAGGCCGCGGCCCGCGAAGAGAAGATCCCCAACCCGTTCAGCCTGACCCCGGACGCCCCGGAGCCGCTGGACCGGCTGCCCACCATCGTCATCGTCATCGACGAGCTGGCCGACCTGATGATGGTGGTCGGCAAGAAGGTGGAAGAGCTGATCGCCCGCATCGCGCAGAAGGCGCGCGCGGCCGGCCTGCACCTGGTGCTGGCCACGCAGCGCCCGTCGGTGGACGTGATCACCGGCCTGATCAAGGCCAACGTGCCGACCCGGATCGCGTTCCAGGTCAGCAGCAAGATCGACTCGCGCACCATCCTCGACCAGCAGGGTGCCGAAGCCCTGCTGGGCATGGGCGACATGCTCTACCTGGCGCCGGGCACCGGCTTGCCGGTGCGCGTGCACGGCGCCTTTGTGTCGGACGAGGAAGTCCACCGCGTGGTGGAAAAGCTCAAGGAATCCGGCGAAGCCAACTACATCGAGGGCATCCTCGAAGGCGGCCTGACCGAGGACGCCGGCGGCGGCGACGGGTTTGGCGGCGGTGCCGGCATTGGCGGTGGCGGTGGCGAGGCCGATCCGCTGTACGACCAGGCAGTCGAGGTGGTGCTGAAGAACCGGCGCGCGTCGATCTCTCTGGTGCAGCGCCACCTGCGCATCGGCTACAACCGTGCCGCGCGGCTGCTCGAAGACATGGAAAAGGCCGGCATGGTCTCGGCCATGTCGGGCAACGGCAACCGCGACATCCTGGTGCAGGGCGCGGGTGCTGCCCGCGAAGATGACTGAGCGCCGCTCGCGCAGCCCTCGTAATATCCGGTTACCCGCCGACGTGCGGTGCGCGGAATCCCCGGGCCGCCGGCGGCTCTAAAAGGACAGGTTGCCCGTGCCCGACGCGGCGCAGGCAACGCACCTACAACTACCAGGACCCGAACCATGCGAAACCGCATCCTCGTGTCGGCTTGCGCCGCGCTGGCGATGTTTGCCCTCCAGGCGCCGGCCCATGCCGCCGCCACCGACCAGTTGCAGAGTTTTGTCACCGGCGTGAAGAGCGCGCGCGGCGAGTTCACGCAGCGCCAGGTCAAGGGGCAGGGCGCCAACGGCAAGGTGACCGGCACCTCCAGCGGCACCTTTGTGTTCTCGCGCCCGGGCAAGTTCACCTGGCGCTATACCAAGCCTTACGACCAGCTGCTGCAGGCCGACGGCCAGACCCTGTATATCTACGACAAGGACTTGAACCAGGTCACCGAGCGCAAGCTCGACGGCGCGCTCGGCTCCAGCCCGGCGGCGATCCTGTTCGGCAGCAATGACCTGGAAAAGAACTTCGTGGTCAAGAACGGCGCGACGCGCGATGGCGTAGAGTGGCTGGAGCTGACGCCCAAGGCCAAGGACACGCAGTTCGAGCGCATCGGCATCGGCTTCAAGGCCGGCAATCTTGAGGCCATGGAGCTGCGCGACGCGTTCGGCAACACCACCCTGCTGACCTTCACGGGCATGCAGAAGAACCCGCCGCTGGCGGCCGATGCATTCCGGTTCACGGTGCCCAAGGGCGCCGATGTGATGAAGCAGTGAGGCCCGCCATGAACGATCCGCAGGAAGGTCCCGCAGTCACCATCCGTTCCCGGCGCCGCCAGCGCGCCGTGCTGCTGGCCAGTGCCGGCGCGCTGCTGTTGGCGGCATGCGCCAGCAGCGGCGGCGGCGCCAGCAAGTTCGATGTCGATTCCTTCCTGCGCGCATCGGACTCGGCGTTGCCCGAAGTACTGGGCAATGGGGCCTTCCTCAAGGCCACGCGCGTGCCTGCCACCGACTGCGCGGTGATGCTGCAATCGGCCAGCACCGGCGTACTGGAAGACCTGCCGCCGAGCAGCAGCGCGCGCGGCCCGGCCTGGCTGTTGCACCCGAAGGACAAGCCCGGCGAGGTATGGCTGGTGGTCAGCGAGTCCGGCGGCGAGCGCACCTGCCACGGCCCGTTGCCGGCCGACGCCATGCAGGCGCTGGCCGCCCGGGCCAAGGGCTGAACCTGGGGCGCCGCCGTCAGTGCGGCTTGATGGCGATCTTCAGCACGCCGTCGCGCTGGTTGGCGAACAGGTCGTAGGCCGCGACGATGTCGTCCAGCTTGTACTGGTGCGTCACCAGCGCGCCCAGGTCGACGCGGCCCGACTCGATCACATTGATCAGCCGCCGCATGCGCTCCTTGCCGCCGGGGCACAGCGCAGTGTTGATCTTGTGGTCGCCCAGCCCTGCGGCGAAGGCCGACAGCGGAATGGTCAGGTCGCTTGAGTAGACCCCCAGGCTGGACAGCGTGCCGCCGGGCTTGAGCACGCGCAGCGACTGCTCGAAGGTTGCCTGCGTACCCAGCGCCTCGATCGAGGCATCCACGCCGCGCCCGCCGGTCAGCTTCATGACCTCGTCCACCACGTCGCAGTTGCGGAAGTTCAGGACCACGTCCGCGCCCATCTTGCGCGCGATCTCCAGCCGGTGGTCGTTGCCGTCGATGGCGATGATGGTGGTGGCGCCGCATAGCCGCGCGCCGGCGGTCGCGCATAGCCCGATCGGGCCCTGCGCGAACACGGCCACGGTGTCGCCGATGCGGATATTGGCGTTTTCCGCGCCCTTGAAGCCGGTGGACATGATGTCGGGGCACATCAGCACCTGCTCGTCGGTGAGGCCATCGGGGATCGGCGCCAGGTTGGCCTGGGCGTCGGGCACCAGCACATATTCCGCCTGGGTACCGTCGATCATGTTGCCGAAGCGCCAGCCGGCGGTCGCCTTGTAGCCGTGGCAGCCGCACTGCCCGCTGGCCATCAGGTAGCTGCCATCCTGCGAGGCCACGCCGTCCTGCGCCGCGTACGAGTTGAAGTTGGGGCAGATTGCGCCGGCGATCACGCGCTGGCCTTCGCGGTATCCCGTAACCGCGCTGCCGAGCTTTTCGATGATGCCGACGGGTTCATGGCCCACGGTCAGGCCCTTCGCCACCGGGTACTCACCCTTGAGGATGTGCACGTCGGTGCCGCAGATGGTGGTGGTGGTGATACGCACCAGGGCATCGTTGGGGCCGATATCCGGGATGGGCTTGTCTGCCAGTTCGATCCGGCCAGGCTCGACAAAAACGGCGGCTTTCATCATTGCGGTCATGCGTTGCTCCCAGGGAAGGCGCAAGGGGATGCGCGGTGGGTGGAGTGGGGCGGGATGTTGCCGGCCCGCTTACTCACTGATAGCACGCATGGGTTATAGCCCGGTTTATCCAGATCAAGCCGAGGCCACACGGAAAATGTGCACAATACATGGCAATCCGGCAAAAGTTTCATATCGGTGTGCAAGGAAGCTGAACGCTGCGGTATGCCGCGGGTCCCAGCGTCCTCATACTCGCCATACCCATCAGGAGAACAACATGATTGCGATGCGAACTATCCTCTGCTGGACGCGCCAGGCCGCCACGCTGGCGGCGGGCGGGGTCCTGCTGGCAGCCTGCGCGGCGCAGCCGCCGGCGCCCGCGCCGACCGGCCCGCAAGGCGCGCGTGGCACGCCCGAGGGCTGTGCCGCCGACAAGCTGGCCGACGATGCCCTGGTCGGCAAGACCGAGGCCGAGGTCATCGGCCTGCTGCAGGGCTGCGCGTGGCGCCTGGGCGAGCGCGACGGCCAGCAGTTCCCCGGCACCATGGACTACAACCCGCAGCGCCGCACCCTGGGCGTCAAGGCCGGCAAGGTAGTCTGGGTGCGCCGCGGCTGAGGCCGGGCGCGCATCCTGCGGGCATTGATCTGTCAACTGCCGCCAACATGACGGAATTGTAATTTGACGGTCTGAACAAGAATCAATATTGTTTCCCGCTGACCGGAATCCAATAACCGGGCGGCCCCGGGGTGCCCGGCGGCTGCCCAAACCATGCTGGGGAGCCATCCGCGTGAAGACCACTATCCGAACCTTGCTGCCGCGCGCTGCGGCGCTGGCCCTGCTGACCCTGCCGCTCGCCGCGGCGGCGCAGGAAAAGGTGCTCAACCTCTACACCGCGCGGCACTACCAGACGGACGAAGCGCTGTACACCAACTTCACCAAGCAGACCGGCATCAAGATCAACCGCATCGAAGGCCAGGAAGACCCGCTGCTGGAGCGCATCCGCAATGAAGGCGCCAACAGCCCGGCGGACGTGTTCATCACGGTGGATATCGGCCGCCTGTGGCGCGCCCAGCAGGCTGGCGTGTTTGCGCCGGTAAAGTCGAAGGTGCTGGAATCGCGCATCCCGGCCAACTACCGGGACGCCAATGGCGAATGGTTCGGCTTCTCGGCGCGCGGCCGCGTGATCGCCTACAACAAGACCGCGGTCAAGGCTGGCGATATCGCCAGCTATGAAGACCTGGCCGATCCCAAGTGGAAAGGCAAGGTCTGCACGCGTTCCAGCGGCCATGTCTACAACCTGTCGCTGGTTTCCAGCCTGATCGCCCACGATGGCGAGGCACGCACCGAGCAATGGGCGCGCGGCGTGGCCGCCAACCTGGCGCGCGTGCCCAAGGGCGGCGACACCGACCAGCTCAAGGCGGTTGCCGCCGGCGAATGCGACGTGGCCATTGCCAACACCTACTACATCGCGCGCCTGCTGAAGTCGACCAAGCCGGAAGACAAGGCCGTGGCCGACAAGCTGGGCGTGCTGTGGCCGAACCAGTCGAGCCAGGGCGTGCACATGAATGTCTCGGGCGGCGGCATGCTCAAGCATGCGCCCAACAAGGAAGCGGCGGTCAAGTTCCTGGAGTACCTGGCCAGCGACGAGGCCCAGCGCTACTTTGCCGACGGCAATAACGAATGGCCGGTGGTGCAGGGCGTGAAGGTCAGCAACCCGGCGCTGGAAGCGCTGGGCACGTTCAAGTCCGACACCATCAACGTGGCCGAACTGGGCAAGTACCAGCCGCAGGCACAGAAGCTGGTGGACCGCGCCGGCTTCAAGTAAGCCGCCACGGCCTTTACAGCAGGGCGGTTCCTGCTACAGCAGGAACCGCTTGTTCCCCGTCACCTGCGTCGGCTCCAGCTTGCGGAACGTCAGCTTCACGCTGCTGTTGAGCCGCCGCCCCGCCTGTCGCCGCACCAGTGCCCGGTGCAGCAGGCCCTTGTGGCCGACCGTGCCTTCGGCATAGGGCTGGTCCGAGGTCCCGCCCAGCGCCATCGCGGCCAGTGCCTGGTTGCGTTCGGCCGCACTCTTTTCCAGCAGCTTGTCCAATGCCATGCGTGCGCGCACCTGCGCCGCCAGCGCGGTGTCGCCTGGATTGGCGCGGGCGCGCTCGGCATCCCACGGCAGCTGCACCTTGCCGGCAAGGCGGCGCAGCGCGGCGCGCAGTTCGGCGCCATCCATCTGGGTTTCCTGCACGATCCAGACGGCGTCATGGCGCAGCACCGCTTCGGCATCGGCCATGCGGCGCACCAGCGCGGGCTGCAGCTCGGGCGACGAGAACTGCCGCGCGCGGCGGATCGCGTTGAGCGCGATGCGGCGCACCTGCGGGTTGGCGTGATCGAACAGGTCAGCGATGACGCGCGCGGCCGTGTCGGCCGAATCGACCATCTCCGCCAGCTGGCCGGCCAGCGAGACTTCTTCCACGCCGCTCAGCTTGTTGCGGCTGAGCCGGTTCAACTTGAACAGCAGGATGTGATATCGCAGCATAGGTTCTTGCGCGGCAGGCATGCCGCTGTTCGCTCCCGGGCGAACGCCGGGCCATAAAAGGCTATCGGCGCGCAGCGGTGCGACTTTAGCGCAGGAACGGCAAGGGGCGTAAGTTCAGTGCTGCGCTTCGCGCCGGATCGTGCGCGACAGCACGATCACCGGCAGCAGGCCCACGGCCACGATCACCAGCGAGGCGGTGGCGGCCTCGGCCAGGCGCTCGTCGGCAGCGAGGTTGTAGGCCTGCACGGCCAGCGTGTCGAAATTGAACGGGCGCATCACGAAGGTGGCCGGCAGCTCCTTCATCACGTCGACAAAGACGATCAGTGCCGCCGTCAGCAGGCTGCCGCGCAGCATCGGGAAATGCACGCGCCGCAGCGTGGCGCCGGGGCCGTGGCCCAGGCTGCGCGCGGCGGCGTCCATGCTGGGCGTGATCTTGCCCAGCCCGGCATTGACGGTTTGCAGCGCCACGCCCAGGAAGCGCACCAGCAACGCATAGACCAGCGCGGCGATGCCGCCGGTCAGCAGCAGCCCCACTGAGAGCCCGAACTGCTGCTGCAGCCAGGCCGACAGCGCGTTGTCGAGCCGCGCCACCGGCACCAGCACGCCCACAGCAATGACCGAACCCGGCAGCGCATAACCCATGCCGCACAGCCGCGTCAGGCCGCGCATCAGCCAGCTGCGCTTGCCGTTGACCGCGCGCGCGGCGTAGCCCACCGCCAGCGCGACCGCCACCGCGGCCAGCGCGGTGGCGCTGGCCAGCAGGAAGCTGTTGCGCACCAGCCCGACAAAGCGCGGGCCGAACTGCGCATCGCCGTCGGAGAAGGCCATGCGGCACAACATCAGCGCGGGAATCAGGAAGCCCAGCAGCACCGGCACCATGCATACGGCCAGCGCCAGCCAGCCGCGCCCGCCGTCCAGCGTCCAGGCCACGGCGCGGCGCTGGTTGCCGTAGACCTGCGCGCGGCCGCGGCTGGCGCGCTCCATCAGCAGGATCGCGGCGACGAACAGCAGCATGCATGCCGAGAGCTGCGCCGCGGCGTTCTTGTCGCCAAGCGAAAACCAGGCGCGGAAGATGCCGGTGGAGAAAGTCGGGATGGCAAAGTAGGCGACGGTGCCGAAGTCGGCCAGCGTTTCCATCATCGCCAGCGCGGTGCCGGCAACGATGCCGGGGCGCGCCAGCGGCAGCACCACGCGCCAGAGCCGGCTCCAGGTGCCGTGGCCGAGCAGGCGCGCGGCCTCCAGCGTGTTCTGGGTCTGCTGCAGGAAGGCGGCGCGCGCGGTCAGGTAGACGTAGGGGTACAGCACCAGCGAGAACAGCGCGATGGCGCCGCCCAGCGAGCGGATATCGGGGAACCAGTACTCGCGCGCCTTCCAGCCGGTCAGCTCGCGCAGCCAGCCCTGTACCGGCCCGGCAAACTGCAGCGCATCGGTGTAGGCATAGGCGATGACGTAGGCGGGCATCGCCATCGGCAAGACCAGCGCCCATTCCATCACGGTGTGCCCCGGGAAACGGTAGGTCGATACCAGCCAGGCGGTGGTCACCCCCAGTAGCAATACCCCCACGGCGACGCCGCACAGCAGCCAGACGGTATTGAGCACGTATTCCGCCAGCACCGTGTCGATCAGGTGGCGCCAGGTGTCGCCGGCGGGCAGCAGCACGGCCGAGGCGATCACCAGCACCGGCACGGCGATCAGCAGCGCCATCACCAGGGTGGCCAGGGTAAGGGGATGGAAGCGGCGGCGGCTGGACAGGAGCATGCGTCGGAAAGTGGGCGGAAGTGCCGCGCGCAGCGTGCGGGCTGCCGCATTCTAGCAATGTGGGGCACCCTTTCGCCCCGAAAGTCGGTCCCGGCCCCCGGCTGCGTCTTTATAATGCGCACATGCGAACCGATTCCTATTCACGCTTACCCGGCGCCCAGGCCCGCAGCCGGCCAGCGACCCGCGCAGGCGTTGCTGACGTCACTGGCGCCGGCGCCGCTGTCATCGAGGTGGACCATATCCGTCACGCCTTCGGCCGCCATGCGGTGGTCAAGGGACTGTCGTTCTCGGTGGCGCGCGGCAATATCGCCTGCCTGCTGGGGCCCAGCGGCTGCGGCAAGACCACGGTGCTGCGCGCCATCGCCGGTTTCGAGCCGCTGCAGGACGGCCGCATCGTGCTGGACGGGCAGGTCGTGTCGTCTTCCGGGGCGATGCTGGCGCCGGAGCAGCGCCGCATCGGCATGGTGTTCCAGGACTATGCGCTGTTCCCGCACCTGGACGTGGCGGCCAACGTGGGTTTCGGCCTGGTGCGGGCCAGCCGCGCCGGGCGCGCGGCGCGCGTGGACGAGGTGCTGCAGCTGGTCGGGCTGGCCGGTGCGGGCCGCAAGTATCCGCATGAGCTGTCCGGCGGCCAGCAGCAGCGCGTGGCGCTGGCGCGCGCGCTGGCACCGCGCCCGGAACTGCTGCTGCTCGACGAGCCGTTCTCCAACCTCGACGTCGACCTGCGCGAACGCCTGAGCCTGGAGGTGCGCGCGATCCTGAAGGCGCAGGGCACCACCGCGATCCTGGTCACGCACGACCAGCACGAGGCCTTTGCCATGGCCGACGAGATCGGCGTCATGCACGACGGGGTGATCGAGCAGTGGGGCAGCGCGCACGACCTCTACCACCGGCCGACATCGCGCTTTGTCGCGGGCTTTATCGGGCAGGGCGTGCTGATGGCGGGGCGGCTGCGCGGGACTGCGGAGATTGAACTGGAACTGGGCCTGCTGCGCCCCGCGGCGCCGCTGGCGCTGCCCGCGGGCGCCGCCGTCGACGTGCTGGTGCGCCCCGACGACATCATCCACGACGACGCCAGCCCGATGCGCGCCGAAGTGGTCCACAAGGCCTTCCGCGGCGCCGAGATCCTGTACACGCTGCGCCTGGCCAGCGGCAGCCGCGTGCTGGCGCTGGTGCCGTCCCACCACAACCATGCCGTGGGCGAGCGTATCGGCATCCGTGTCGAGATCGAGGACGTGGTGGCATTTGCCGCGTAGCCTGCCACGCAAGGGCAGGGCGCCGATGGTCTACACTGTGGCGTTCTGCATTCACAAGGCTTGAATACCGTGGCGGACACGCTGTTTTCCGATACTCCCGACCGTTCCCGGCAACCGCTGGCCGAGCGCCTGCGCCCGCGCACCATCGACGAGGTGATCGGGCAACAGCACCTGCTCGGTGCGGGCAAGCCGCTGCGCGTGGCGTTCGAGTCCGGCGAGCCGCATTCGATGATCCTGTGGGGCCCGCCGGGCGTGGGCAAGACCACGCTGGCGCGGCTGATGGCCAGCGCCTTCGACGCCGAGTTCATCGCGCTGTCGGCGGTGCTGTCGGGCGTCAAGGACATCCGCGAGGCGGTCGAGCGCGCCGAGCAGTTCCGCGCGCACGGGCGGCGCACGCTGGTGTTCGTCGACGAAGTCCACCGCTTCAACAAGAGCCAGCAGGATGCCTTCCTGCCGCATGTGGAAAGCGGGCTCTTCACCTTTATCGGCGCCACCACCGAGAATCCCTCGTTCGAAGTCAACGGCGCCTTGCTGTCGCGCGCGGCGGTCTATGTGCTCAAGAGCCTGGACGATGCCGAGCTGACGCAGCTGGCGCTGCGCGCCAGCGAAGAACTCGGCGGACAGGGTGGCGACCTGAGCTGGCAGGACGAAGCGCTGCAGCTGATCGTGGCCTCGGCCGATGGCGACGGGCGCAAGCTGCTGAACAATATCGAGATCGTGGCGCGCGCCGCGCGCACCGCCGGCGCCGCGCAGATCGATACCGCGCTGCTTGGCAGCGCGCTGTCGGAAAACCTGCGCCGCTTCGACAAGGGCGGCGACGCCTTCTACGACCAGATCAGCGCGCTGCACAAGTCCGTGCGCGGATCGGACCCGGACGCCGCGCTGTACTGGTTCTGCCGCATGATCGACGGCGGCGCCGACCCGCGCTACCTGGCGCGGCGCATCGTACGCATGGCGTGGGAGGATATCGGCCTGGCCGATCCCCGTGCCGCCCGCATCACGCTGGACGCGGCCGAGACCTATGAGCGCCTGGGCTCGCCCGAGGGCGAACTGGCGCTGGGCCAGGCCCTGATCTACCTGGCCGTGGCGCCCAAGTCCAACGCCGGCTACAACGCCTACAACGCGGCGCGAGCCTTCGTCAGCAAGGACAAGTCGCGCGCGGTGCCGGTGCACCTGCGCAACGCGCCGACCAAGTTGATGAAGGAGCTTGGCCACGGCCACGCCTACCGCTACGCGCACGACGAGCCCGAGGCCTACGCCGCCGGCGAGCACTACTTCCCGGACGACCTGAAGGCCCAGGGCTGGTACCAGCCGGTGCCGCGCGGGCTGGAGGGCAAGATTGCCGAGAAGCTGCGCCACCTGCGCGAGCTGGATGCCGCCTGGCATCGCGAGCAGCGCGTGGCCAAGTCAAAGGACGGCGGCAAGGGCGGGGAGTGAGCGGTGGCGTGAGCCGGCAACACGGCGGCGGCCTGGCCTCGCCCGGTTCGCGCCGGACTGGGCCGGTGCAGTAAAATGGCGGGTCCGCCGGCATGTCGCTGGCCCTGCACTTCACCAAAGCAACATGCTCGACATCCAGCTGTTCCGCAAAGACATCGACGCCGTGGCGCAACGCCTTGCCACGCGCGGCTACCAACTCGACATTGCGGCGTTCCAGGCACTTGAGGCCGAACGCAAGCAACTGCAGACCCAGACCGAGGAACTGCAGGCCCGCCGCAACAGCCTGTCCAAGCAGATCGGCATGCTCAAGGGCAAGGGCGAGGACGCCTCGGCCGTGATGGCAGAAGTGGGCGGCATCGGCGACACGCTCAAGGCCTCGGCCGCGCGGCTGGACGAGATCCAGGCGCACCTGGCTGAACTGATGCTGGCTATCCCCAACCTGCCGCATGAAAGCGTGCCGGTGGGCAATGACGAAACCCAGAACGTCGAAGTGCGCCGCGTGGGCGAGCCGCGCCAGTTCGATTTCGCCGTGCGCGACCACGTCGACGTGGGCGAGAAGCTGGGCCTGGACTTCGACACCGCGGTCAAGGTCACCGGTTCGCGCTTCTCGATGCTGCGCGGCGGCCTGGCGCGCATGAACCGCGCGCTGGTGCAGCTGATGCTCGACACCCATACGCAGGAACACGGCTACACCGAGATGTACGTGCCGTACATGGTCAACGCCGCCTCGATGCGCGGCACCGGCCAGTTGCCCAAGTTCGAGGAAGACCTGTTCAAGGTGCCGCGCAAGGTCGGCAGCGAGGAAGGCGAGCGCATCGAGAACTTCTATCTGATCCCGACCGCCGAGGTGCCGCTGACCAATATCGTGCGCGATGCCATCGTCGCGGGCGAGAAGCTGCCGCTGCGCTTTGTCGCGCATACGCCGTGCTTCCGCTCGGAAGCCGGCTCGTACGGCAAGGACACGCGCGGCATGATCCGCCAGCACCAGTTCGACAAGGTCGAGTTGGTGCAGGTGGTGCCGGCCGGGCAGTCGTTCGATGCGCTGGAGCAACTGACCGGCCACGCCGAGGCGATCCTGAAGAAGCTGGATCTGCCGTTCCGCACCATCGTGCTGTGCACCGGCGACATGGGCTTTGGCAGCACCAAGACCTACGACCTGGAGGTGTGGATCCCCGCGCAGAACACCTACCGCGAGATCAGCTCGTGCTCGAACATGGGCGACTTCCAGGCGCGCCGCATGCAGGCGCGCATGCGCACGGGGCAGGGCAAGCCGGAGCTGGTGCACACCCTCAACGGCTCAGGCCTGGCCGTGGGCCGCACGCTGGTGGCGATCCTTGAGAACTATCAGAACGCAGACGGCTCGGTCACGGTGCCGACCGCGCTGCAGCCGTACATGGGCGGCATCACCCGCCTGGAGTCGGAGCTGTAAAGCGAACTGAAAAAATCCGCAGCCAGCCTCTTGCATCGGCTGGCTGGACATGGCTATAATCTTGGTTTCGCCACACGGCAACAAGTTACCGGAGAGGTGGCAGAGTGGTCGAATGTACCTGACTCGAAATCAGGCGTACCGGCGACGGTACCGTGGGTTCGAATCCCACCCTCTCCGCCAAAACAAGAAGCTGCCCGGCTCGACCACCGGACAGGCAAAAACAGTGTAGTAAAACTCAGGCCGACGCCCACGAAAGTGCGCGTCGGTTTTGTTTTTTCCGCGGCCGGTTTTTCATGCGGCGGGCATGGGCCACCGCACTGGCCTGCGTACCGGACGCGCTGCCGGGTGCACTATCATGGCGATCCGCAACGCAGGATGCCGCACCATGACACAGCCACCCGCCACCCAACCCCCAGCACCGGTCTTCCACGGCGATCCGGCCGAACTGCCGGCCGACCCCAACCTGGTCGCCGGCATGCCGTACCTGCACTACAAGGGCGGCGCCTACACGGCGGTCGGCATCGGCCGCTTCGAGGCCGATCTCGCGCCGGTGGTGGTCTATCGCGCGATGCGCGATCCCTCATTGCTGTGGGTGCGCCGCGCCGATGTGTTCAGCGAACCGGTGGCCACGCCGCACGGCGAGGTGCCGCGTTTTGCGCCCGCCTGGCCCGCGGCGCTGGCCTGCCTGGACTTCCTGCCGCGTCAGGCGGTGCTCGATGTGCTGGCGCTGCACGACACGCCTTACCGGCACTACCACGACCGCCGCCATATCCTGGAGATGTTCGAGACCGCTCACGCGCGCGGCATTGCGCTGGACCGCGCGCAGGCGCTGGCGGTGCTGTGCCACGACGCGATCTATGTGGCGGGGTGCGAGCACAACGAGGCGGCGTCGGCGGCGCTGATCGAAACGGTGGCGCCCGGCGAAGACCGCGCGGTGCTGGACCGTGCCGCGCAGATCGTGCTCGATACGCGCGGCCATGGCCCGAGCATTGCCGGCGCCGAAACTGTGCTCGATCTCGACCTGCTCAGGCTGGCCGCGACGCCGGAAAGGTTCGATGCCCATAGCCTGGACGTGTTCGCCGAGAACCGCGCCTTGCTGGCCGCGCGCACCGGTCTCCAGGGGGGGGCGCTGGAGACGGAATTCATGCGCCGCCGCGCGGCGTTCCTGGGCAAGCTGGCGCAGCGCCCGCAACTTTTCCTGACCGAAGCTTTTGCCGACTGCGAGGCGCCGGCGCGCGCCAATATCGCCCGCATCGTCGGCGCGGCGGGCGCGTCCCGTGATTGACGTGCCGGCACGCGCGAGCGCCTTCGCCGAGGCCGGGCTCACGCGGGGCACGGCGCTGGGGCTGCTGGCGCTGTTCACGCTGGTGACGGTGCTGCTGCTGAGCCTGGTGCCGCTGCTGGTCGCGCTGTTGCGGCCGGTGGTGCGCTGGCTGGACCGGTGGCGCGTGTGGGGGGCCGGCGCACTGTCCGCGCGAGTCGCCGCACAGCCGCGCCGCCTGAGCACGCTCACGCTGCGCGTGCTCGAGCGCGACATGGCCGAGCTGCTGCTGGTGCTGCTGGCCGGCGCCGTGCTGCTGGCCTGCGGCAGTGCCCTGTTCTGGCTGGCCGGCGAGGTCGCCGAAAGCGGGGGCGTGGTGCGCATCGACCAGATCGTGTTTGCTTGGCTGCGTGCCTTGCGCACCGACTGGCTCGATATCGCGATGGTGGCCGTGACCGAACTGGGCGGCGCGCGCATTTCCGTGGTGGTGGGCGTGGCGGTGTTCGCGTGGCTGTGCTGGCGGCGCGCCTGGACCGTGGCGCTATACTGGGCCGCCGCGCTGCTGGGTGCGCGCGCCTGCGTGATGGCGCTCAAGCTGGGCATGGCGCGCGTGCGCCCGGCCAGCATCTACAGCGGCCTGGAATCGTATTCCTTTCCCAGCGGCCACGCCACCAGCAGCATGGTCACCTATGGCTTCCTGGCGTTCCTGATGTGCCTGCGCCAGCCGTGGCGCGTGCGCATTCCGGTGCTGGCGCTGACCGTGGTGGCGGTGGCGGCGATCGGGATCTCGCGGCTGTACCTGGGCATGCACTGGCTGTCGGATGTCGCGGCAGGCTATGCGCTGGGGCTGGCATGGATCGCGCTGCTCGGTACGGCTTACCGCACGCTGCATGTGCCGGCGCCGAGGGAATCGGTGGCGCCATGGCGGCTGGGCGTGGTGGCTGCGGCAGCGGTGGTGGTGGCGTTCAGCTATGTGGCGTGGTTCCGGCTGCCGGATACGCTGGAGCGCTACCGGCAGGCTGGCGCCCCTAAGCCAGCGGCGCTGGCGCTTCAGCCTCCGGCGCTTGCGGCAGGCGCGACACCAGCAGCTGATCGATCTTGTGATGGTCGATGTCCAGCACTTCGAAGCGATAGCCCGCTACGGTGATCGACTCGGATTTCTTCGGGATGCGCTTGAGCGCGTAGATCACCAGCCCGGCCGCAGTGTCGACATAGTCCTCGCCGGGCAGGGTGTCGAGATCCAGCGCCTTCTTCAGGTCCACCAGCGGGGTGAGGCCGTCGACCAGCCAGGAGCTGTCATCGCGCCGCACGATCTGCTCGTCCTCGCTGGAATACAGGATGTCTCCCATCAGCGCGCCGACGATATCGTCCAGCGTGACTATGCCCACCACCAGCCCGTACTCGTTCATCACCACGGCAAAGTTCTGGTGCATCTCGCGGAAGCGCGTGAGCGCCTCGGACAGGGTCAGCGTGTCGGGGATCACCAGCACGTTCTTGTCGTGGTGGCGGCCGATATTGCCGATCGCAGCGGCGCTTTCATCGGCGAGCAGCAACTGCAGGATGTCCTTGGAATCGATATAGCCCTGCACGTCGTCGAGGTCGTGCCCGCACACCGGGTATTGCGCGTGCGGCTGGCTGACCAGCTTGCGGCGCACGCTGTCGGCGGGTTCGTCGAGACTCAGGTAGACCACGTCGTCGCGCGGCGTCATGATCGCAGTAATGCTCTTGAACTCGAGCTCGAACACGTTCTCGATCAGGTGGAGTTCATGCTTGTGCAGCACGCCGGCTTCGGCGCCGGCATCGACCATCGCGGCGATGTCCTCGGTGGTGATCTGGTCGACCGGCTTGGTCGGCAGGCGCAGCAGCCGCAGCGTGGCATCGGCGGCGGCGTTGAAGATCCACACCAGCGGCTTGAGCACGCGCAGCAGCGTCAGCATCGGGTCGATCACCGCCACCGCGCACCGCTCGGGGAAGGTCATGGCGATGCGCTTGGGGATCAGGTCGGCAAACTGGATAAACAGCAGCGTCACGATCAGGAACGAGCCGATATTGGCCGTGCGCTGGGCGTGGACCACCTGCATATAGGGCGACAGCGTTTCCAGCAGCAGGTCCGACACATGCTTCTCGCCGAGGATACCGGCCAGGATGGCCACGCTGTTGACGCCGATCTGCACGATCGTGAAGAAATTCCCGGGCTCCTCCTTGAGCCGCAGCACGCGCGTGGCGCGGCCATCGCCGCGCTCCGACAGGACTTGCAGCTTGGTGCGGCGGGCGGCCGTCAGCGCGATCTCGGAGACCGAGAAAAAGGCGCTGACAAGGACAAGGGCGATCAGGATCAGGACGAACATAGGCGGTTTGGCGCCTGCAGCTTGTGCCTGCAGGCGGCTTGATGATGGTGCACGGCGCGAGCGGCTGTCAATCAGGCATCAGGCAGACCTCGATCGCGGCTCCGAGGCACCGCGTCAAAGCTGGCGGCCGGCGCTTCCAGCCGCTGCGGCAGCGTCGCGGCCAGTTCCCCGGCGGCCAGCGCAAACTGCGCGCGCAGGTCGTCGGCCAGGCTGGAGCCGGCGCGGTGGCTGGCGCGCAGCATCTGGATCTCGAACGGCAGCACCGGCGCCACGTCATGCAGCGCGACCCGCTCCGGGCTGGCGCTGAGCGCGGTGTACTGGTCCAGCAGGGTCACGCCCAGTCCGGCATCGACCAGGGCCAGCGCCAGCGAATAGGTCTGCACCTCCAGCGTCGAGCGCGGCTCCAGCGCATGCCGGGCCAGGGTCTGGCGCACCAGCAGCCCGAGCGAGCTGTTGTCGTCATAGCCGATGAAGGCGCGCTCCATCAGCCGCTGCATCGGCACCACCTGGCGGCGCCCGCCGGCAGGCAGCGGCTGGCCGCGCGGCACCGCCAGCAGCATGCGGCCGCTGGCCACCGGCTCGCAGGAGATGGCCTCGTGGCCCGGCGGCGCAAAGGCAAAGCCCAGGTCGATCTGGTTGGCCAGCAGCGCCCCGACGATCTCGTCGGTATGGTGGGTCAGCACCTGCACCTGCGTGTCCGGGTGGCGCGCGCAGAAACGCCGCACTGCCGGCACCAGCAGCGGGTTGGCCAGGCTGGGGGTGGCGGCCACGCGCAGCCGCCCAGCGCCCTTGTGACGCAGGCTTTCCGAGACCCGGCGCACGCGCTCGATCTCGCCATATAGCCTTTCGACATCGCCATAGAGCGCATTGGCCTCGGGCGTGGCCTGCAGCCGGCCGCGCACCCGTTCGAACAGGCGGAAGCCGAGCGAGGCCTCGGCATGCTGCAGCACGCGCGTGACCACCGGCTGGGACACATGCAGCAGGCGCGCGGCCTCGCTGACGGTGCCGGTCAGCATCACGGCGCGGAAGACTTCGATCTGGCGCAAGCGCATGGCAATCCGGGAAGCGGGCAGGCATCCATAGCCTGATGACATATTCTGGCACGTATTCGCATTGGGCAATCCGCGCCGCCTGCACTACGCTTTGCCGGATCAGGACGAAGCAATCAAGGGATGGCAATGCAGGTAGTGATCGTGGGCGCCGGCGTGGTCGGCATGACGACGGCATGGCGCCTGGCCGAGGACGGCCACCAGGTGACGGTGCTGGAGCGCCACGACGGGCCGGCCGAGGAGACCAGCTTTGCCAATGGCGGGCAGCTCAGCTACAGCTATGTGGCGCCGCTGGCCGGGCCGGGCGTGATGGCCAAGGTGCCGGGCTGGCTGCTGCGGCGCGATTCGCCGATGCGCTTCCGGCCTGCTGCCGACCCGGCGCAGTGGCGCTGGCTGGCAGCCTTCATGGGCGCCTGCAATGCCGCCACCAGTGAAGCCACCACGCGCAAGCTGCTGCGGCTGGGGTTCTATTCACGCGACCTGATGCAGGCCTTCGTGGCCCGGCACCAGCATGATGATGTGGGCGCCGGCTTCGATTTTGCGCGGCGCGGCAAACTGGTTGTGCACCGCGATGCAGCGGCGCTCGACGCGGCCTGCCAGTTGCTGGAATACCAGGCCAGCCTGGGTTGCGAGCAGCAGGCGCTGGACCGCGATGCCTGCGTGGCGCTGGAGCCCGCGCTGGCCGGCATCCGCAACGAGATTGCCGGCGCCATCTACACGCCGAGCGAGGAGGTGGGCGACTGCCACCGCTTCTGCCTGTCGCTGGCACGGTTGCTGCAAGACGGGGCGCACGCCGGCGTGTCGATGCGCTTCGGCACCGTCGTGCAAGAACTGGTGCAGCAGGGCGGGCGCGTGACCGGCGTGCGGACCGCCAGCGGCGTGATGCCGGCCGACGTGGTGATCGTGGCCGGAGGCATCGGCAGCGTGCCGCTGCTGCGCCCGCTGGGCGTGCGGCCGATGCTGTGGCCGCTCAAGGGTTACAGCATCACGGTGCCGCTGGCCAGCGGCGCGCGCGCGCCGCATATCAGCGTGACGGACTTTGCCAACAAGATCGTCTACGCGCGCATCGGCAATACACTGCGGGTGGCGGGCATGGCCGACCTGGTGCGCGGCGGCACCCGCATCGACCCGGAGCGGGTCGGCACGCTGGTGGCACAGACGCGCGCGCTGTTCGAGGGCATCGTGCCCGAGCTGCCGCTGGCGCAGCTGCAGCCGTGGGCCGGGCTGCGCCCGGCCACGCCGGACGGCCTGCCGCTGGTGGGCCCGTCGCGGGTGTCCGGGCTATGGCTGAACCTGGGCCACGGCGCGCTCGGTTTTACGCTGGCGATGGGCAGCGCCGGCCTGCTGGCCGACCGGCTGGCAGGGCGCCGTCCGGCCATCGAAGCAGAGGATTTTGATGCTGCGCGCGCATAGCCGCAGGCAAGTATTGCTTCATGCCGTACCCGTGCGTCCGCAATCCACGACGCTGTTCACGAAACATGCCTCAATGACCAAGCCCCACTACAAGGAGCGAACTTGACGTCCTCCCCCTGCCTAAAGGCAGGGGATTCCCACACTTGGCGATGCACGTCCGCATCGGAGAATGTTTAACGCAGCATTGGTATCACGGTCATGCACGACACCACATCTACTGC